>JAUSLF010000036.1 GCA_030646695.1 Nitrosomonadaceae bacterium | reverse complement strand
GAAGCATGGGAGCGGGAGCTGTGCGGCAATAGTGCGCCGATCGCGCTGAAGAACCCCATTGCCAGCCATATGAGCGTGATGCGCAGCAGCCTGCTGGGCGGACTGCTTGGAGCGTTGCGTACCAATCTCGCGCGCAAGCATTCTCGTGTGCGGTTGTTCGAGATCGGCGGCTGCTTCTCTGCTGAGGCAGGAAGCTATGCACAAGACGAGCGCATGGCTGGATTGGCCTACGGTGGCGCTTTATCCGAGCAGTGGGGTTTGCCTGCGCGCAATGTGGATTTCTACGATGTAAAAGGCGATGTCGAATCCTTGTTTGCGCCGCGCAACCTGAGCTTTCAAGCAGCAGAGCATCCGGCTTCACATCCCGGACGATCGGCGTGCATCCTGTTTGATGACCGGGCCATCGGCTGGATCGGCGAGTTGCATCCGCAATGGCAACAGCAATACGACTTGCCGCAGGCCGTGGTGTGGTTCGAGGTTGAGTTGGGCGCGTTGATCCAGGACAGCGTTCCAAAAGTAAAGGACATCTCGCGCTTTCCGCCGGTGCGTCGCGACCTTGCCGTGCTGGTGGACGAAAACGTGACTGCACAGTCGCTGTTGGATGTGATGCGCGCCGAAAATGCACTCAATGTGGTCGAGCTGGAACTATTCGATGTGTACCGCGGACATGGGGTTGAGCAAGGGAAAAAAAGCCTTGCATTCCGTGTGTTATTGCAAGATACTCAGAAAACACTTAGTGAATTGGAAATTGAAACATGCATCGCTATTTTGGTGGATGCGTTACAGAAGAACGGTGCACAACTGCGCAGTTAAGGGAAAGTGATGACGACAACATTAACGAAAGCTGAGTTGGCCGACTTGCTGTTTGAAAAAGTCGGTTTGAACAAACGCGAAGCGAAAGATATGGTGGAGGCCTTCTTTGAAGAAATTCGCATGCAATTGGAGCAGGGGGACAGTGTCAAGCTTTCCGGCTTCGGCAATTTCCAGCTGCGCGACAAACCGCAGCGTCCCGGACGCAATCCGAAAACCGGCGAAGAGATTCCAATCACCGCCAGACGTGTGGTTACTTTCCATCCCAGCCAGAAACTCACGAGCATGGTAGAGAAGACCTATCATGGAACAACGCGTAATTGATACTGATCTGCCGGCCATACCCGCAAAACGCTACTTCACGATAGGAGAAGTCAGCGAGTTGTGCGGGGTGAAGGCGCATGTGTTGCGCTATTGGGAACAGGAGTTCAGTCAGCTTAAACCGGTAAAACGCGGCGGTAATCGCCGTTACTACCAACATCACGAAGTCCTGTTAATTCGTCGCATTCGCGAACTGCTTTACGAAGAAGGTTTTACGATCAGCGGCGCGCGCAGTCGTCTCGACCAGCAGCAATTGGACAGCCGTCATCCGGAAAAAACATCCGCCAACACCCAGTCCGCCGGTAACGCTGAAATCAGGAAAGAGTTGGGCGAGATACTCCATTTGCTTCGCGTTTGAGTTGCACAATCTGGCTCAAAAACGCTTCAAGGAAATAATTGCTCTGCTATAATCCGCGCCCTCGGGGCGTAGCGCAGCCTGGTAGCGTACTTGCATGGGGTGCAAGTGGTCGGAGGTTCAAATCCTCTCGCCCCGACCAATTTAAATCAATAAGTTGACCAGGTACTGCGCATGTCGTTCAGGCTTGATTCGAGCCGAATAACTGACATCATTTCCCCGCTAACCTGGAAATCATCTGGATACTCCGCGAATGCGCATATTGCTCAGCAACGACGATGGGTACTTTGCGCCAGGTCTCACCTGTCTTGCAGAGGCACTTTCCGCCATTGCGGACATCATCGTAGTTGCACCTGAGCGCGACCGCAGCGGCGCCAGCAATTCGCTTACGCTCGATCGTCCACTGAATCTGCACAAAGCCCACAATGGCTTCTACTACGTCAACGGCACCCCTACCGATTGCGTGCATCTGGCGGTGACTGGAATGCTGGATACTTTGCCCGACATGGTGGTATCCGGGATCAATGCCGGCGCCAATATGGGTGATGACACCATTTATTCCGGGACGATAGCTGCTGCCACCGAAGGTTTTCTGCTTGGTATACCTTCTCTGGCCGTGTCTCTTACCAGCGTTTCCGGTGAAAATTTCTCCACGGCGGCGCGTGTTGCTGTGGACACGGTGCAACGTTTTAAAGACAACAAATTCAATGAGCCGATATTGCTCAACATCAATGTACCCGATGTTGCCTATGAGCAACTGCAGGGCATTGAGGTAACCCGGCTTGGCCGTCGCCACAAGGCCGAAGCGGTAGTCAAGTCGCAGAGCCCACGCGGGGAAACGGTATACTGGGTGGGTGCGGCAGGCCTTGCCCAGGATGCCGGTGAAGGCACAGATTTTTTTGCCATCCAGCACAATCGGGTATCACTGACGCCGTTACAAATTGATCTGACCCGGTATGGGCAACTGGATGCGGTAAAACAGTGGCTGAAATAGCGCTGGAGCATTGACGGGGTCTTGCATGCCAACAAATCAACATTTCCAGGGATAGCGAGTTTGAGCACTGATCATTCCGGTATCGGCATGACTTCTCAGCGCACACGAGTGCGTATGATCGAGCGTCTGCGTGCACAAGGCATCAACGATGAAGTGGTTCTGGCGGCGATGAACGCTGTTCCCCGTCACGTCTTTGTCGAGGAGGCGCTGGCGAGTCGCGCCTACGACGATGTTGCTCTGCCGATTAATTTTGGTCAGACCATCTCAAATCCATTTGTCGTGGCGCGCATGAGTGAGCTGCTGCGTGCAGGCTCAAATCTCGGCAAGGTGCTGGAAATTGGCACAGGCTGCGGCTACCAGACTGCTGTGCTGGCACAGCTTGCGCACGAGGTTTATTCGATTGAACGCATCGGGTCGCTGCTTACCCGCACGCGTACCCGCCTGCGCGAGTTTCGTTTCAGCAATGTCCGTCTGAAACACGCTGACGGCATGCTGGGATTGTCCGAAGTTGCGCCATTCGACGGTATCATCATGACTGCCGCGACTACACATGTTCCTCCCTCGCTGCTGGAGCAGTTGGCGGTAGGTGGTAGAATGGTTTTCCCTAAAGGGAGCCAGGAACAGTATCTGTGCGTGATTGAGCGCAATGCGCAGGGTTACGCCGAAACCGTCCTGGATGAAGCGAGGTTTGTACCGATGTTGTCTGGTGTCGTGGGAGGCTAAGCGATGCGGAGCAAGAGATGAGGAATGAAAGATAAAGGAATCAAGCAGCAGAGTCTGGATGACGGTGGAAACCCGCCTGCGGTTCTTATGCGCCCCAGACCGACGTTTCGCCCAGACAGATCCCGGTCTTCCGTCTTCTATCTTCTGTCCCCCATCTTTTGTCTGCTGGTTGCCAGTTGCAGCGTTACCCAGCTTCCCGTCCCGGTAGTCGACCGTGCCCCGGCTTTACAAAAACCTGCAAGCAAACTCGCGGAAACTGCCAAACTTTACACGGTGCAGAAAGGCGACACGCTTTACGGCATTGCACTCAATCATGGTCTTGCTTACAAGGATCTGGCGGAGTGGAATAACATCGAAAATCCCAACGCCATTGATATTGGTCAGCAGCTCAGTTTGTCCCCGCCCCCCCAATCGGCGCAACCCTCGCTATTTTCATTGTCTGAACCGGCGCCACCGCCGGCCGCCGAAACGCCCGCACCCAGGGTTGCCACGGAATACAGGGGAAAGTTTGATGCCAATACCGATAAGCTGAAAACCGAACCCAAAGCATTCAAGCTGCCGTATTCGGAGCAGACGCTGGCGCAGTTGAGCAGACCGGCAGATACGTCCCCAACTTTAATAGCAAGGGCTGATGCGGCGACTGAAAGGGTTGCCAAGATTGACATCGAACCCCAGCCACAGACCACTGAATCCAATCCGGATGAGCGTATCGACTGGATTTGGCCCACCCAAGGCAAGATGCTGGAAGGTTTTTCAGAAAGCAGTAAGGGGATAGATATCGCGGGCAGAACCGGGCAAGCGGTATTGGCTTCCGCCGCAGGCAAGGTGGTTTACAGCGGTAGCGGCTTACGTGGCTACGGCAATCTTATTATCATCAAGCACAACGATACCTATCTTAGCGCCTATGCCCACAACAGCAAGCTTCTAATGAAGGAAGGGCAAACAGTGACCCGAGGACAGAAAATTGCCGAGATGGGAAATACCGATGTCAGTCAGATAAAGCTTCATTTTGAAATCCGCAAGCATGGAAAACCGGTAGACCCGCTGCAACATCTGCCCGCAATGTCCAAATGAGTTGCCCCGGTTATCTTTAGTTGGACAGCCTGAGCGGCGAACATTACACTGGCGGCTACACTGAAGTTGCACGACCAGACTGAATCATCACTTCTGAATCACTCATAAACCATGTCACAACCAGAGCCTGCAATACCCGACCCCAGCCTGTTCAGCGAAGAAGAGATCTCGCAACTGGTTCATGCTTTTTATGCAACAGCCAGAAAAGACCCTGGGCTGGGCCCGATCTTTGAAGCGCATGTCACCGACTGGGACGCGCATTTTGTGCAGATGATCAATTTCTGGTCAATGCAGTTGCGAGGAACCAGCCGTTTCCGGGGTGCGCCCATGCCCAAGCATCTGGCCTTGCCGGAGCTGTCGGCCGGTTTGTTCGAGCGGTGGCTGCAACTCTTCAAGCAAACCACCCAGGAAATGGGCAACCCGAACTTGCAACTGCACGCGAATTTGCTGGCCTATCGCATCGCCAGCAGGCTGTGGATGGCATACCAGATGGAACGCTACCCCGACAAACCGCTGGTGGAACTGCGGGCAGCATAGGCTGTTTCTCTGATGCAGCCCCAAATTCAAACACCGGAACTGACCAGTCGATTTCTGCCACCCGGCTTGACGCGCCGCCTGACTCCGCGTTTGAGTTCGACCAGACTGCCAGTTGCTGAACGTCCCGGCCAATCACTCGGGTGAACTGGTGCGAATGCCCCAGCATCGACATGCCTCTCTAGCAACTGCCGCATGGAGGTATGTGCTTTGTGGTTGTGTGTGCGTGGCACTCTTCTCCGCTGGGGCGAATCCTGCGTCGGCTCAGGACACGAAGACGCTCACGCGCCTGCATGATCCCGTAATTGTGAGGACCGCTCTGCTGATGGGACTCCCGGCAAAAGACACGCTCGGCTATCGGCTCTACAGCATCCAGCACGGCCAACTCTCCCCCATTCCTTTCCAGTTCGACGAAAGGAACAGCGCAGATGACATCGTCTTCAGCAATGCCGGGGCCAGCGGCGGCTTTCGCTTTGACGAAAACGATGAGCTGGTCTTCATGGCCAAGGATACCGGGGACCGGATGGCAGCGGGATTGCTATCGGCCGCGCACGATGCCGCAGTCGAGATCGAGGTGGCCGATGCCGTGGATGGAGGACGCGGCTGGGCGTACTTGCTGCACTTCTCCGAGCATATTCCCCCGCTCTCGCCAGTCACCTATGCAACGTTCGATGCTGAAACCAATCAAGCTCGGGCGTTGTATTACACGGTGGACTACTATCACGGACGCAACTTCTCTACGGGTCTGCGTATCACGCCCGTGGCAGGCGGCACGGGCGAGAACATCCTCGACCGAATGAAACTGCGCGTGCATCCCACGTTCTCGGTACTCTTGACGACCTGGAGCCCCCTGTTCACCGAAGAAGATTTCTCCGTCCGGATCGACGGGATCAGGAATGGCCCGGTTCGGGCCATTCGCCGAATCCGTCAATGGCTTGACCTCGGCCAATTCTTCCCGGACATGCCGGGCGGGACGGCTTACACCTACTATTACTTCAGCTCGTTCATGACGCCGTCAACGTTCTCAGCGCCGTGGCTGGTCGTGAAGGCTCTGCGCAGTTTCGAGTTTACCACCGAGAATGAAATCCACGGCAGCACAATCGAGATGACTTATCGGGACGCGGTGAATCCGCGCAACCTGACATTTTCCGGTAAAAAGAACGGAACGGAGGTGGTCACAAGCAAAGATCACGAGTGGTACGTCGTCAGCGGAAAACAGGGCACATACCTGCAGGCCTTCGTGATTCCGGAGCAATGGAAGGATTGGGGGATAGTCCGTGGAACCGTCATCCGCTCCGAGCCACCGGCAACCGGGTACAGTCTGCTGAACATGACCAATCTGCACGAACCGGGAAACTATAAAATGAACCTGATCTCCGTGATCTTGCCCCGGCCCTACCAGACTGGGGATGAGGCGCAGTCGTTGGCGATGCTCCAGCGGCCACTGCAGGTCGCGGTCAAGACAGTCCGGATTCCAGCCATGGAAAAATAGCTGTCACGAATTCGCTGGCCTACTGCATCGCGAGCAGGCTGTGGCTGGCATACCAGATGGGAACGCTACCCTGACAAGCCGCTGGTGGAAGTGCAGGAAGTGTAGTCTGTTCGGTTGCGGTGTCCCGTCAGTACAATAACGGAGAAGTCATCGGTCCCGCCGCCATGCCGCGCGGCTTTGAAGGCATTCAGAAAATTCACCTCCGAGTCCTTGGCAAAGAGCGCAGTAGTCTCCCTCATCATTCAATACTGATACGGCTGAATAAACTCTTTGTATCGACCACGTGAAGGATGCGTCCTGGTCTTGAATAGCGTCTTTTGCTTCATCTCCCCAAGAAGGCCAAGAACAAACGTTTTGCGTTCTTCAAAACGATTTGAAGAACCCCATCCCAAAATGACAATGTCGGACTCATTCAGAGCGCACTTAATTGCGAGATTGTCAAACAGCGTGCAAAACTTTCCAGATTAGGGGTGGAAACAGCGTCCAATAGTTTCCACCCCAGTATGTAATCATCCGGCGTTTTAGCCGGGGGTATCTGGAGTGTTTTACATGGACATTATTTACGAAATTCGCAG
>JAUSLF010000034.1 GCA_030646695.1 Nitrosomonadaceae bacterium | reverse complement strand
TTGTTCCGTAGTTGTTACGTAGTTGTTATATTGTTCGTGGCCGTTTGACCTGTTGACCTATTCAGACAACCAGAATAGCCCATTCCAACGACCCGCGTAGCCTAACGCTTCATCTAAAACCTGTCAAGAAATTTGCGCGGGATTAAACACTCCAAATCTACCCCCGAAAACCCCTGTTCTCCATACTGTCAGCATGGATATCTTTACCCGCCGGTAGTGCCGGAAACGTGCACAGCACCCTCTCCCGAATCAGCAATGCAGATCAAATTACTTTTTGTGTTTTCAGCGCGGCCTGCGTCACTTCGTCATATCCCAAACTGCTGAGGGCTTCTGCGGTATGCGCGCCTAGTTGCGGGCCAATCCAGCGGATTTTACCGGGTGTGCGTGACAATCTGGGAACAACACCGGGTAACTTTAGCGAGCATCCATCCGGCAACTGGAACTGCCGGATCATCTCCCGTGCCTGATAGTGTGGATCATTGACGATATCGGCGATGTCGTAGATTTTTCTTGCCGGAACTTCTGCCTTGCCGAGTACTGTTAGGATTTCTTCCAGGTCATGCTGCATGGTCCATGCCGCAATTACCTCATCAAGTTCTCTGGTACGTGTTACTCGCCCATCGATATCCCTACTCGCACCGGCGCTTGTTTTGGGTAACCGGTAAGATGACGCAGGCCGCCCATGGATTCGCCGATCGCGCCAAAACCAAGCCGATCACGGTAAGGTTCCGTCTGCCCGTAACCAGAAATGCGTACCATGATAAGCCCTGGATTGATCGCGCTAAGCTATTCCCATCCCAGGTTCCAGCCTTCCATCACACCGGGACGGAAATTTTCTATCACAATATCGGCGTCCTTCACCAGTTGCCTGATAATTTCCTGGCCTGCTTCCTTTTTGAGATTGATAGTTACCGATTTCTTGTTGCGTGCCTGCACGTACCACCATAACGATGTGCCATTATGCAGTCTGCGCCACTGCCGTAGCGGGTCACCGTCTTTGGGAGATTCAATCTTGATGACTTCCGCACCGGACTCCGCCATTAACCTGGCTGCAAACGGTCCGGCAATGAGCGTACCTATTTCGATAACTTTTATTCCTTGCAGCGGCATCTGTCCCATGATTCATCCTGTTTTGTGTCTGTGTAATGAGTCCATGCTGCAGCAAACTCAAGTGGCGAGCCTGCTCATTTCTTCCATATGCTGCAATCTTGTTTATACCGGATTGTCCACATCGATAAATTGGTGGGCAATACCGAATTTCTGTGCCACATGCTCGCCCAATGCATGGACACCATAACGCTCGGTGGCATGATGTCCTGCCGCAATGAAGGCTACACCGGATTCACGTGCGGCATGCACGGTCTGCTCTGAAATTTCACCGGTGATAAATGCATCCACACCCAGGCGAATCGCTTCATCGAAATAATCCTGCGCCGCACCAGTACACCAGGCTATACGCTGCACTGGTTTTGCTTCATCACCAATTACCAGCGGTTTGCGTGACAACAGGTGCTCTATGTTTATTCCCAGATCTTTCAGCGTCATGGTTTGAGGCAGAGTGCCTTGTACAGCGATACACTGTTCACCAAAACGACCGGTTTCAATGAAACCCAGTCTGCGTCCCAGTTGTGTGTTATTACCCAATTCCAAGTGCGCATCCAACGGCAGGTGATAGGCAAGCAGGCTGACATCGTGTTCCATGAGCAGAGCAATGCGGCGGCGTTTCATGCCGGTCAGGCACTGGTTTTCACCGCGCCAGAAATAGCCGTGATGTACCAGCACTGCATCCGCACCCGCGGCCACAGCAGCTTGCAGGAAATCAAACGAGGCGGTCACACCGCTAATCAGCTTATGTACTTCGCTTCGTCCTTCCACTTGCAGTCCATTTGGGCAATAATCATGAATATGGGCGACATCCAGAAGTTGATTCAGGTAGATTTCGAGTTCGTTCAGTCGCATCAATGTTTCCCCCCTGTTTCTTTATGGCAGTTATTCTAGCGTCGAAATCTATATACCAACATGCATAAACTCTGGTTGATTTTCGCACAAACGGTAACGATATTCCTTGCGGTATTGTTTGTTGTCTCTACTTTGCGGCCCGAACTGTTACCGTGGAGTCCTCGTGGCGGCATGGTGACGCTGAAAGAGGCCACCCGCGATGGTGCGCCCAAGCCCGGCGGCTTTAGCGATGCCGTGCAAATTGCCACTCCGTCAGTGGTTAACGTTTTTACCAGCAAGGAAGTCAAGATACCCCCCCATCCACTGCTGGATGACCCCATGTTCCGACGTTTCTTTGGTGACCGCTTCGAGTCGCAAACCCGGCGTACATCAAGTCTTGGTTCCGGCGTAATCGTGAGTCCAGAAGGCTATATTCTTACCAACCATCATGTGGTGGAGGCTGCGGACGAAATAGATATTGCGCTGATGGATGGCAGAAAAGCCAGGGCGCGCATCATTGGCTCGGATCCGGAAACCGATCTCGCTGTCGTAAAGGTAGATATGGGAGCGCTGCCAGCAATGACTTTCGGACATTCCGATCATGCCAGAGTGGGTGACATGGTGCTTGCCATTGGCAACCCCTTTGGTGTCGGGCAGACAGTGACCATGGGCATTATCAGCGCGCTGGGAAGGTCGCATCTGGGTATCAATACTTTTGAAAACTTTATCCAGACCGATGCCGCCATCAATCCGGGGAATTCCGGCGGCGCCCTGGTTGATGCCGCCGGTAATCTGATTGGCATTAATACCGCGATTGTTTCTCGTACAGGCGGGTCGCTCGGCATCGGTTTCGCCATTCCGGCCAGCATTGCCAAGCAGATCATGGAACAGATCATTCAGACCGGCGGCGTAACTCGTGGCTGGATCGGTGTGGAAGTACAAGATTTAACGCCGGAACTGGCGGAGTCATTCAAGCGCAGCAGCGCAGACGGTGCATTGATTGCAGGGGTGCTCAGAGGCGGTCCCGCTGACAAGGCCGGAATGAAGCCGGGAGATATCGTGGTGGTGGTGGACGGTAAGGTGGTCGCCGATTCGTCTGTCATGCTCAATCTGATCGCAGCGCTGCCGCCGGGAGAAATCGGCGTGATTACAGTGGTGCGCAACCAGGCGGAGAAGGTTCTCAAAATTAACATCGGCAAACGTCCCAAACCAACGCCGCAGGATCGGGATCAGGATCAGGATGCATTGGAATAAATCAGGAGAAATACTTCCGCCAAGGCTGATCACTTATTCTGGTTTATATAAAGCTGTTCCTTTGCGTCTGCTACAGTACTGCAGCCGGATTCAACGGTTTTCCTTGCTTTCGGTCTCGGTCTTGTCCAGTTCTCGTGCCGTTGCTTTGTTGCCCTCGTTGCTTATGACTGGACAATCCGTAACCGGTGCAGGTTTGCCCATGAAACCTGCTGCCAGTATGCCCAGTTCATAGAGCAGATAAAGCGGTACCGCCAGCATGAATTGCGAGACTACATCAGGCGGGGTGAAGATTGCACCTGCCACGAATGCGCCAACGAGAACATAGCTGCGTATATCCTTCAACTTCTCTATCGAAATAATGCCCATACGGACCAGCATCACGACGAATACCGGCACTTCGAAAGTCATACCAAAAGCGATGAACATAGTCAGAACAAAGTCGAGATATTTGCCGATATCGGTCATTACCGCTACGCCTTGCGGTGCGAAATGGGTAATGAACTCGAATACCAGCGGCAATGCGGCGAAATAGGCAAATGCCATGCCGCAGATGAACAGGAAGCTGCTGGCGAACACCAGCGGCAGTACCATGCGTCTTTCGTGAGTATATAGTCCCGGCGCAACGAATGCCCACATCTGGTAGAGCGTGTGCGGCAACGTGATGACAACAGCCGCCATCATGGCGACCTTCATCGGTACGAAGAATGGCGTGGCGATTTCGGTGGCGATCATCTGCCCGCCTTGGGGGAGCTTCTCCAGCAGGGGTTGTGCCAGCAGTGAGTACAGTTCTCGCGCGTAATAGGCGCAGGGTAGAAAACCGATTGCCAGCACGCCGAATACACGTATCAGCCTGGTGCGTAATTCCATCAGATGCGAAATGAATGTGTCTTCAGTGCTCATGTTATGAAGGGGATGGCAATTGAGCCGACACAGTTATATTGATGCGCGCCAGCGTGAATGTGCGTTATTTGCCGACCTCATTACCCGCGCTGTGTTTCAGTTTCCCGGCTGCGTTATCCAGTCCCGGCTCCGGTTGGAGTGCCAGCTCAATTTGAGCAGCAGGAGATTCCGCCAATGGTTTGATTTCTGCCACTGTTCCTGAGGGTGGTACAGAAGCTGCCGCAGTTGGGGGTTTCGTTTCCGTTATTTCCTGCAACTGATTTATTTCCTGCCGCACCGCATTGCCGAAGGAATGGGTGGCTTCCTGCATCGAGGTTTTCAGTTTCTTCAGCTCTTCCAGTTCCATTTCGTGCCGGATATCAGCTCTGACATCGTTGGCGTAACGCTGCGCGCGTCCGAATAGATATCCCAGAGTGCGTGCCACCTTGGGCAGTCGTTGCGGGCCGATCACGATCAGCGCCACAACTGCAATAATCAGGATTTCTGCGAAACTGATGTCAAACATTTTTGTGCGGACCGTGGACAAAGAACAGTAAGGGGTGGCTGGATTCCTCCCCACTCAGTAGCTCAATCAGTCTACTTTTTATCGCAGTCATCACGGTTTTGTTTGCGTTTTATCCCCGACTTCGCCTTCGATGGTCTGACCGCCGGTTTGCTGCGGCGGGGGTGATGTTTTTTCTTCATCGGCGCCTTTCACACCCTCCTTAAAGCCTTTCACTGCGCCGCCCAGATCGCTGCCGAGATTACGCAGTTTCTTGGTGCCGAACACCAGAACAACAATCACCAGAACCACCAGCCAATGCCAAATGCTGAATGTCCCCATCATTTACTCCTTTATCTCTGGTGATGAATCATCACGGGCAAACGTTCCATGCCACCGATAATGTGGATATGCAGGTGGTAAACCTCCTGTCCCCCTACGCGCCCGGTGTTGATAACGGTGCGAAAGCCGTCTGTGCAGCCCTGTTCCTGCGCCAATCTGGGAACCAGCAGCAGCATTTTGCCTAGTAAATCACGGTGCTGGTCGTCAATCTCGGTCAATGAAGCAATGTGCAGCTTGGGTATCAGCATGAAATGTACCGGCGCCGCGGGATGAATATCATGAAATGCCAGAACCTCGGCGTCCTCGTACACCCTGTTACAGGGAATTTCCCTTCGCACGATTTTGCAGAAAAGGCAGCTCTCCATTTTTACCCTGTTTTCCGCGACGCTTTTTCATCTACTCCCGAAACTCCTTCACGTTGCTGCAGTTCGTTCAGCACATCGTCCGGTCCCAAGCCATGGTAGGCCAGTAATATCAGGCAATGGAACCATAGATCTGCCGTCTCGCGCACGATATGCTGTTTGTCGCCGTCTTTTGCGGCTAGTAGTGTTTCTGTTGCTTCTTCCGTAATTTTTCTGAGTATCTTGTCATGTCCGTCGTGCAGCAGTCTTGCGACATATGAAGCGGCGGGGTCGGCGCTCTTGCGTGCTTCAATGGTTTCCGCCAGGCGGCGGAGAATGGCTGAGTCTGTCATCTTTTGTAGATTTCTTCGGGATTCTTGATTACCGGTTCAACCACCGCCCACTGACCATTTTCCAGCTTGTTGAAGAAGCAGTTATGTCTGCCGGTATGACAGGCGATACCGCCGGTCTGCTCGACCGTCAGCAATAATACATCCCCGTCGCAATCCATACGGATTTCCTTTATTTTCTGAACGTGACCAGACTCTTCGCCTTTGTGCCAAAGCTTCTTGCGGGAACGCGACCAGTATACCGCTTCGCCGGTTTCGACGGTGAGACGCAATGCCTCGCGGTCCATCCAGGCGACCATCAGCACCCGGCCGCTGCCGGCTTCCTGAGCCACCACCGACACCAGCCCATCGTCGGACCAGTTTACTTTGTTGAGCCAAGCAGCAGGCATGGATTCAGGATCAAGGGTTAGTGGTAAAAATTCCTGATTTTCATCATATCACTATAGCCTAACTTCAATGCCATGTTGCGCCATATACTCCTTGGCTTGGCGGATGCCGTATTCGCCGTAGTGGAATATGCTCGCCGCCAGCACCGCTTCGGCGTGGCCCTGCAACACACCTTCCACCAGATGCTGGAGATTGCCCACGCCGCCGCTGGCAATGACCGGCACATCCACTGCGTCCGATACCGCGCGGGTAAGCGCCAGATCAAAGCCATTGCGGGTACCATCTCTATCCATACTGGTAAGCAGAATTTCACCTGCTCCCAGGGACTGCATTTTCTTCGCCCATTCGACTGCATCCAGACCGGTAGCTCTGCGTCCGCCGTGGGTGAACACTTCCCAGCGATTGGTATCCGTGTCTGCGCCACTCACTTGCTTGGCATCTATTGCCACCACGATACATTGAGAGCCGTAATGGCCTGCGGCATCTGCCACCAGTTGCGGGTTCTGCACCGCCGAGGTGTTGATACTCACTTTATCGGCACCGGCATTCAATAATCTGCGCACATCCTCCACCTGGCGAACTCCTCCGCCCACAGTTAACGGAATGAACACTTGAGCGGCAACTTCCTCAATGATGCGCAGGATCAGATCACGATTATCGGAACTGGCGGTGATGTCGAGAAAAGTCAACTCGTCAGCCCCTTGCTCATCGTAACGACGCGAGATTTCGACGGGATCGCCCGCGTCCCGCAGCGCGACGAAGTTGACGCCCTTGACCACGCGCCCATTGGTTACGTCGAGACAGGGGATGATGCGTTTGGCGAGACCCATAAGACTAAAGACCTTTTATCCTAAAGATAAACAGAGACACGGAGGCGTAGAGGAAAGCGGCAAACAGAATTTTCCGGCATCACTTCCACTCACTTCCGCTATGAATTGCCGAGAGCCTTATGACCTTATGTTTTCACACCCAACTCATCTGCCAGTCCCTGCGCCGCCTTGAAATCCAGCGAACCCTCGTAAATGGCGCGTCCGGTGATGGCACCCGTAATGCCTTCCGGTTCGACTTCACACAGTGCTTTGACATCATCGAGATTGGTGATGCCGCCGCTGGCAATGACCGGGATGGTGAGCGCCCGAGCCAGTTCCACGGTTGCTTTGATGTTGACGCCGCTGAGCATGCCGTCGCGGCCGATGTCGGTGTAGACGATCGCTTGGACTCCATAATTTTCGAACTTCTTTGCCAGATCGATTACGTCGTGGCCGGTGACTTTGGACCATCCATCGACCGCAACCTTGCCATCTTTCGCATCCAGCCCCACCATGATATGACCGGGGAAAGCATAGCAGGCATCGTGCAGGAATCCCGGCGTCTTCACCGCTGCGGTGCCGATGATGACATAAGTGATGCCATCGTCGAGATAGCGTTCGATGGTTTCAAGGTCACGGATACCGCCGCCCAGTTGAATCGGGATCCTGTCGCCGATGGCTTCAACAATGGCGCGAATGGCCGGCTCGTTCTTTGGTTTGCCGGCAAATGCGCCGTTCAGGTCCACGAGGTGCAAACGCCGTGCGCCCTGCTCCAGCCAATGTTCCGCCATGGCGCCGGGGCTTTCTGAAAACACTGTGGCATTTTCCATTACACCTTGTTTAAGACGTACGCACTGTCCGTCTTTCAGGTCTATCGCAGGAATGATCAGCATTTTGAATCAGGGCTAAAATTTAGGGGTTGAGATTTTAGATTCGAAGCAAATTCACGCGTAAATCTGACTGGCCTTATTCGTGGAACCCGGTTCCCACTGCACGAAATTGCCCAGCAGCGTCAGTCCTGCCACATGACTTTTTTCCGGGTGGAACTGGACAGCGAAAATATTATCCTTTGCCACTGCACAAGTAAACTGAAAAGGATAAAAACTGTAGGCCGCTACCGGTTCCGGGTCGGCGGTCTCGACATAATAACTGTGTACGAAATAAAATCGCGCATCAGTAGTGATGCCTTTCCACAACGGGTGTTCGATGGCTTGATGCACTTGGTTCCAGCCCATGTGCGGCACTTTGAGTTTCTGCCCGTTGGCATCCTTCATGGCCGCAGGTGGAAAACGCCGCACTTTACCGGGCAGGATACCCAGGCCTTGCACATCGCCTTCTTCACTGGTTTCGAACAGCATCTGCAGGCCGAGGCAAATGCCGAGAAACGGTTTGCTGGCAGCGGCATCCAGCACCGCATCGCGCAAACCGCGCGCATCCATTTCATGCATGCAGTTAGGCATCGCGCCCTGGCCGGGAAATACTACACGCGCGGCTTGCCGTACCACCGCCGGGTCGCTGGTGACGACCACTGAGGCGTTGGGGGCAACGTGCTCCAGAGCTTTTGACACTGAGCGCAAGTTACCCATGCCATAGTCAATTATTGCAATGTCAGTCATGCTGCGAGGGAAGGTAGGGGCGGTTACAAAGAGCCTTTGGTGGACGGGATCATGCCGGCCGCACGCGGATCGGGCTCTATCGCCATACGCAGTGCACGGCCAAATGCCTTGAATACGGTTTCCGCCTGATGATGGGCATTGTCCCCGGACAGGTTGTCAATGTGCAATGTCACCATGGCATGGTTGACGAAACCCTGGAAAAACTCATTTGCCAGATCCACGTCAAACTCACCGATGCGGGCACGCACAAACTTGACGTTAAATTCCATACCGGGACGTCCCGATAGATCCACCACCACCCGTGATAGCGCCTCGTCCAGCGGCACATAGGCGTGACCGTAGCGGCGCAAACCCTTCTTGTCGCCGACAGCTTGTGCGAATGCCTGACCCAGAGTGATGCCGATATCCTCCACCGTGTGATGGGCGTCGATATGCAAATCTCCCTTGGCGGAAATCTCCAGATCCAGCATGCCGTGGCGTGCCACCTGATCCAGCATGTGGTCAAGAAATGGCACACCGGTATTCAGCACGGCTTTGCCGGCCCCATCCAGATTGAGATTGACGCTGATCTGGGTTTCCAATGTGTTGCGGGTGATCTGTGCCTGGCGCATGATTGGGAAAATTTAATCGATTGAAGTAATAAAATCAGTTAATCGGTTGCTTGAGCGAGGCCTGCAATGCCGCCAGGAATTGTGCGTTTTCATTGGGGGTTCCCACCGTTACGCGCAGGCAATTCTTCAATAGCGGATGCGATCCATCGAGATTCTTGATCAGGACACCGCGTTGTTTGATTCCTTGAAACACCTGGCTGGCTTCAGCCACACGCAATAAAATAAAATTTGCGTCAGTTGGAAAAATCTCAACCCCATCCAGCACTCGCAAACGCTTGCTCAGAACGGCTCGCTCAGCCTTGATCGCTGCGGCCTGTTGCAGCAGGATATCGGGATGCTGCAACACTTTTTCTGCAATCAACTGGGTGACAACCCCAACATTATACGGCAAACGCAGTTTTTCCAGTTGTATCAACCATTCCGGTCTGCCAACCAGCAACCCCAGCCTTAAACCCGCCAACCCCAGTTTGGAGAGTGTGCGCATCAACAGCAGGTGAGGGTATTGTGTCAGCCTGTCCATGAAACTGGCATCGGCGAAAGCGTGGTAGGCTTCATCTATCACCACTATTCCGGGAGCAGCTTCAATAATACGCGAGACAGCCGCGGCGTCAAACAGATTGCCGGTAGGATTATTAGGGTAGGCGATGAAGATCACCGCTGGCTGGTGCTGGGCGATGGCGGCAAGCATTGCGTCCAGATCGAGCGAGAAATCGGCTTTCAGCGGCACACCCGCATAACCCATCCCGGCGAAAGTGGCGATCATGCGGAACATCACGAACGCGGGTTCAACGCTCAGCAACACCGCCCCCGGTCTGGCTACGGCCAGCGCGATGATCTGGATGATCTCGTCCGAACCATTGCCCAGCATGATGTCCATCCCGGCAGGAACTGCCAGCGCTGTCTGCAACCTGGCCTTGAGTGAGGCAGCACTCGCATCGGGATAACGGTTGAGCGGCGCATCCGCCGCCAATCGCGCGATTTCATTGCGCAATTCCTGCGGCAAAGCATAAGGATTCTCCATCGCATCCAGCTTCACCATGCCGCTCGCGGGCGGCACGTGATAAGCGGAAAGCGCGAGAATTTCCGGGCGGATGAGTTGATCGGGAGAGGGGAGCATGGAAGAGATATTTGGAAACACATCCGGCGCGAAATAATTGCGCCCTACGTTGAGTACCTTGTGTTCTTTTTCATCAGAAATTGATATGGCTATAGATCAGATGGAGTAAGCCCCGTGTGCTTTGCAATACGGGAAAGCATTTTGGGACCGATTTCTTCATCATCATGGAACGCAAACACATAATCAGGAAAACCGGTTCTGGAAAGCGTTTTATGAGAGCCAGATTGCCGTTTGATTACCCACCCAAGCCGGAGTAAAGCAGCAAGAACTTTCCTGGCCTTGACTGATGGCTACTGATTCACGCTGCAATAGGAATTGAAATATTAATCGCAATAGCGCCACTCTCGCCTTGTTCGAGACGATCAGCAATCACCCGCAGCGCGAGAGATTCAGCTTTAGACATGGCTTCTTGCGCGCTTGTGCCATATGCCAGAACACCCGGCAACTCAGGCACTTCAGCCAGCCAGCGCCCATCTTCTTCACGCTCATGCACGATAGTAAAATCCATGATTTGCTCCTGATACTTTTTCAAACTCGCATTTTACACGGGACGGGCTGATTTAACTCCGTCACTTCTTGTGTAGTGTCGAGCGGGTTGACTGACTGGCTCGTTTTCCAGCACCATCTAATTCAGGGTGAACAACGGGCATTTTATAGCATTTGCTAAATGGGAATAACTCAAATAATTTTACTTGACGGGATCCCGCGAATATGTGGATAATTCGTACATCTCATCTGCCTAGGGCAGAAGGAGTTGGGCCGACGCCATGTGCGCCGGCCTCTTTATTTGTGGACAAGCCTCCGCTCAAATTTCTTCAGAAGCTTCCTGCGCGCGTTTTCGTAATTAATATGGTAGGCCGTGATTAAGCGGCGACGGCCATCCCTGTATTTTTTCATTACGATCAAATAATCGAAATCTTTCAACCAAACGTAGGTGTGAACAGAGCCATCACCTTCTTCGAAATCCCAATCGAGAATTTCCGGTGCATCCAAATGATCAAGCATGGCGCGCGCCCAAGGTAACCGTTCTGCGCGCCGAAAATCCGGAAAACGTTCGCCAGTGTCTCCTCGTTCTACAAGGTGCCAGAAAATCAGCTCTTTCCCTCGATCCTTTTCAGGAAAGAACCAAACTTCAACACCACGATAGTTCGCCGGATGCTCAATGAAGTCGCGCCTGAACAGGGTGTACAAGGATTCCATCACCGTCTCGTTCCACGGCGACATCACAAACATCGGCGGCAACCAATCCGGATGGCTAGCCATGTTAAATTTGCTGGGGCGTAAATAGAAACACGTTGAGCTTTTCCTCGCGTAACGGTGTCGCTCCCAGCAATGAACGTCCAAGCTTGGATTCCAAATGGGAGATCACAGCAACTTTGGCCGCATTGCCGGAGAGCTTGCGATGCCTGTATGCGAGGGCGCCCGTCAAAAAATCGGCTACCTGCATCAACTCGGATTCGTGTGAGTGGATGTTCTGGATGTGCCGGATCATCTGGCTGGTAAAGTCATATACGTTATTGCACAGAACCTCACCGAGCTTGCGCAGCTTGATCCGGCTGCGCGTATCTTTCACATCTAGATAAATATAGTATTTACTGTCAGGGCTAAGAATTTTATTCAGCAGGGAAAAATACATCTTGTAGTAAAAAAGATCGTGCTCACCTTGATTGAAAGCGGCGTGATTGAGCCGTTGCTTCTCCAGCACAACCAGCCCGCGATAGTGCAAAGGGTTCTCGGCCAAAAACCAATCCACCAACTCAAGATAAAACGGCAAGCGAGACGCCGACACCTTTGACCACTTGAGTTCGCCTCGGGCACGGTGGCGCGCCTTCATGTCGCGCAGCTCTGTCGAGAGACGGCGGGATTCCGATTGCGGACACCAGATAGCGCCCATTGCCATAATAGGCTGGCGATCATGCTCCAAATGACAAGATTCATCGCAATAGACGTTGAAAAAATTCATTTCTTCTGTCATAGCCCATCCCCCTCAATCAACTCATCACCTGTTTTTTCTCCGACCACGTTTTGTGCGTACTCACGTGTTGCCAACACCAAACGCCGCTCATCGGCGGTCAGGCTGTAGAGGTCGAACACCAGTTCGTCGATCTCGGCTTCCAGGCGCGGCACGCCGGGGCTGGACGGGTCGGCGAGGATGGTCTGGACGCGCTGCGTGATGGAGGATTTTTGGACATTGGTGGCGGGGAAGATGGGAAGCTGCTCCATGTATTGTGCGATAAACCTGACAAAGCCGCCACGAATGATGGAGCTAAGGTTCAAATAGAACCACCAAATTAACTTGGAATTTAATAAGCCTACCAACCAAGCTTCGTCAGTCGGAATGATGTAGGCGGTGTTTCCTAAGAATGCACCGCTCTCATCCCAAGTAAATTTAGGGGCTTTGGCAATATCTGGGTAAACAATTTTCGGCTGCTCGAATTCGGCGTAGTAGGCGCACGAGCGCAGTTCCCACCAATATTGCCCTTGGTCGTCGCGTTTGCGCAGTTGTGTTTCCCATTGGTTCAAATGGGTATGGATGGCGGGGTAGGTAGCGGCGAAGAGGGGGCGCGCATCAGCTTCGCTCTTTGATTTCGACCACGGCCACTCGCGGTTGGCGCTGCTGGCGATAGCGATGATGTATAACCCTGCCCATTCCGCCCGCCACTTGCGGATGTCGCGGCCTCTGAGCCACGGCTTGATGAGGTCGGCGCTGTTGGGGTCTGCCGCGATCAGCCGCTCGCGGGTGGCGGCGTCGATCACGAAGGCTTCGTTGAAGCCGGTCTTGATGCCGTAATAAAATCGCCCCTGCACATATTGGCCCAGCGGGGTGCCGGCGGCGCGCAGCTTGGTCATCAGCGCCAGCACTGCCGGGGATTCCAGCGTCCAGCCTTCGCTGCGCAAATCCTGCGGCTGCATGGCGAAGCCGCGCTCGACGATGACTTCGGCGACGCGCTCGATGTCGGCGGCGTCCTTGATGATGGCAACGGAAATCCCCCCTAGCCCCCCTTTTGCAAAGGGGGGAACCTTATTCGCTGCGTCATCTCCCCCCTTTAGCAAAGGGGGGTTGGGGAGGATTTTTTCCACCAGCACAATCGAAGGATAAGTGGTGGCATCGAACACCGGCGTATCGCCGAAATCAATAATGACCCTTGGCACAGCATCGCTTGTCAGCAGCTTGCGGGTGTTTTCGCCGTAACCGGCGCGCATGAATTTGTTCGGCGCGATGAAGCATAAATGCCCGCCGGATTTCAGCAGTTCCAGGCCGCGCTTATAGAAGTAGGTGTAGAGGTCGGCGGTGCCGCAATAGAAGCCGGGGAATTCGGCTTCGAGCTGCGGCTTGATGGTCTTGATTTCCTCATGCCGCACATACGGCGGGTTGGCGATAATGATGTCGAAGCCGGGGTTGTCGCCGCTGAACACTTCGGCGAAATAAAGATGTAGCGGGGTGAACGGCAGTTCGAGTTCTTCGCTGCGGTCGCGCGATTCGCGCAGGGCGCGGCGTTCCCCGGCGATGCGCCCGAGCAGGGTTTCGCTTTCGACGAACTGCTTGAGCTTGGGCTTGGGTAGTTGTTGCGGGTTGCCGCCGGGTGCGCCTTTGAGCAGATCGCGCTTACGGTTTTCCAGCATTTGTTCGCGTTCCACCCAGTGGGTTTCAATCAGGACGGTGAGTTCGGCGCGGATTTCTTGTCTCAAGCGGGATTTTTCTTCGCCATTGGCAGCATAGAGATTATCCAGATGGCGTAGTAGCGCTTCGGTGTGAGGGTT
This sequence comes from Nitrosomonadaceae bacterium, assembly GCA_030646695.1. Taxonomy (GTDB): domain Bacteria; phylum Pseudomonadota; class Gammaproteobacteria; order Burkholderiales; family Nitrosomonadaceae; genus VFJL01. The sequence continues at coordinate 18,674 of JAUSLF010000034.1, read as the reverse complement.
GGCCGAGTTGTCATCGAAGCTCATCTGCGCACCGGCAATGGGAAGCGGTTTTTGTCCGCCCGGCGCAAGCCCGGTTGCGGGGTTGCTGCGTGGCGGTAAAACCGGCTTGCCGTCGAGCAAGGTTTTCAGGGTGTCGCCACGCAGGATGTGGTAGTCCAGGTTGGGCAAGGGATGCGGCTCGACTTCGTCCACCACCAGCGCGAGCCACAAGCGCAGGCGGGCGATTTCGATGGCGGGGAAGGAGATGTCCACCGCATAGAGGCTCTCGTGGATGATCGCGGCCTTGCGCTTGGCGCGTTCCGCCAGAATACGTTCTTCGCCATCGCCCCTGGCGCGGGCGAGGCTTTCCTTAAGCGCGAGGATTTCTTGCAACATGCCGAGCAGGAAGGCGCCGGAACCGACCGCCAAGTCGAGCACGGTAACGCGATTGAGCACGGCCTCCAGCCGCTGCGCCAAGGCGGTCTCGATTTCCGGCTTGCGGCCTTCCAGTGCGCAATCGAACAGATGATTGACGGTTTCGCGGCTAATGCCGGTATGCGCCGCCAGATGGCGGTACAGGATTTCCCGGCACATGTATCCGACGATGCTGCGCGGCGTGTAATAGGTGCCGCTGGCGTGGCGTGCTTCTGCTTCCAGCAGGTTTTCAAACACCTTGCCGAGCATTTCCGGGTCTATGCCCACGGTCTGATCGAGCGGGGTGGATTCGTCCACGGTGAAGTTGTAACGCCCGAGCATATTGAACAGGCCGACGAAGAGTTCATCGGCTACCAAAGGGCCATATAGGGGAACGGCCTCGGCAAACTCCGTGCGCACTTCAAACAAGCCGCCGTTGAGAAAAGGAATTTTGTATTCCACACCGGCGATAGTCTTGCTCCTGCCTTCCTTGCCAAGTGCCGTGAAAAACAACGGTTCCAGTACGGCCTGGTGAAAACCACTTTTTTCGTTTCTGCGGTATGGCTCGAACAGCGTGCGAATAAAATCCGGATTGCCGTTGAGCCATTGTTTTTTTTCGATGAAGTGCAGGAACATGATCCTGCCCAGCAGCAACTGGACATAGCGGGATGTCTTGTTGTCATCGGCTATCCACGGCTTGCCTTGATTGTCGGCAACGATGCGGGCTTTGAATTTTTGATATTGCTCCTGGTATTCGCGGAAAAAGGTTTTGCTGATGGCTTCGACATCGAACGCTTCTTCCACCAGCGCGGCAACCGCGCCCTGGTTGGCGCAAGAGGGCAACTTATTCCTGAGCAGTTCGAGGCGTTCGAGGATGGTGTGCAGGCGGGGATCGTTGCCGATTTCCATGCGCCGCAATACGCGCTTGCCCGCGCCGGGTACGGACTTGGAGAACACCCAGTGCCAATTGGATTGTGCCAAATCCACGAAGATAAACAGGGCGAATGGGTAGCGATTGCGCAAGGCTTCCACTGCTTGCCGCTGGCGGGTTTTGAGCATGCCTTCGGGAGTGGCCGCTGGCAGCGCCAGCACGGAAAACCCATGCAAGCCTGCAACCGCGGCAGGGCGGCGGAAGGCGGCTTGCAACCCGGATTCGTCATCAAAGAAAACGGCGCGATCTTCCGGTTCAAAGCCAATTTCTTCCACCAGCAGGCTTTGCAGGTCTTCCAGACCGTGAAGGTTTTTTATTCTGGTTTCTATAGACATGATCTGTGCTGTCAGGCGGAAACCACGCGCGTACGGATTTCCACTTTCAACGCGATTTTGAGCGCGGCGAAAATGGCGGAGAGATTATCCATGGTCGGGTTGCCGGAGGCCGACAGCATTCTGTGCAGGCTTTTGCTGGGCTTGTGCATGGATGCGGCCAATTGCTCGAACCCCACCGTCGCGTTGACCAGATCACGCAGTATCAGCTTGGCCGTTTCCGCTTCGCCGTTAAGAAAAAGCATGGTCGCTTCGTCCAGCAGCGCTTTTGCGAAAGCCGGTTCAGCCTTCGCCCGTGCCTGGACGGTTTGTTTGAAATCGCGTGTCAATGCCATCTTCACCCCCTGATTTTTTGCGCCGCCTTGCGGGATTTGTATTCTGCCCACAGTTCAAGTGCCTTGTTAATGTCTGCCTGCTGTCCCTTTTTTGTTCCGCCACCCAGCAGCAAAATGAGATGTTCATCTTCCCGAGCAAGATAGAGGCGGTATCCGGGTCCCCAATCAATCCGGTATTCGCCGATGCCGCGTAACCATTTCACGTTAGACAGATTGCCCTGCTGCAACCGAAGCTTCGCAACCGTGACCTTGGCAGCAGCCTGCGGGTCAAGACGCATAAACCATTTGGCGTATGGACTGGAGCCATCCAGCAACAATAATTCATGGACCTGATAAGTCATCATGGTAACTCTTAAGTTACTAATAGGCAAGCTGGCCTAGTCCGGTTATTTGGCGGAAGGCGGGGTAATAAATGCTTCGGAGCAGTATATTTTCGGCGCAGGGTGCGCGAGGATATATTCCTGTTTTTCGGCAAGGCGTTTATCCAGCTCGAAGTGGCGGACGAGATTGTCCACCGCATCAAGCAGGTCATCACCACTGCGTTTCTCGCGCTTGAGCTTGCGCAGCGCGCCCACCACGTAGGAGGGTAGTTGCTGGCTCACCGCGCTGATGAGGTGATCCAGCAGGTGTTTGCGGCTGTCGGAAATGAACAAGTCCTGTCGTAAGGTATGCAATTGTTCTCTGGTGTATTGCTGTTCTGGCTCCAACTCCGGGTTTGAAAGGCTCTGGTAAATGCGCTCGACATATTCGGCAAAAAGTTTCCTTACGGCTTCAACGGTTTGGTTGTGCGTTTGCGGTAGGGTCAGTCCCGGTGTATTACGGTCACAGCGCAGCAATGGAACGATTTCGGCTGGATCGGAAGCAACGATCTGGCTTTTATCATCCACCAGATACATGCGTTTGTATCGCTTGTCCACGCCACAGAAGACAAAAGTGCCTGATACATCCGACGCGAGTCCTGCTCGGATGCCGTCAGGGAGGTTGCACACCCGCTTGAATAGTTCAGGATCGTTGTCTTTCAAATCGCGGATAAGCATCTCGGCTTCATTGATGTCGAAGCCGGTTTCTTCATCTTCAGTGGCTTGCTCATCGTTGCTGTAAATGCCATACATGTCGTTTGGGTTCAGTTGCTCGCGCTCGTCCAGAATTCTTTCGTCTTCGCCGATGGTGTTGTGGATTTCCTGAATGCGGCGAGTAAGCCGTTCCTTGAGTCCCAGCCCCTTTTCCCCTTCGTCCAGCGCAACTTCCGGAAAAAAGTTGTAGATATGGATAGTGTCATGGGGCGAGCCGATACGGTCTATCCGCCCGACGCGCTGGATCAGGCGCACGGGGTTCCAGTGCAGGTCGTAATTGATGATGCAGGCGGCGTCTTGAAGGTTTAAGCCTTCGGAAAACACGTCAGTGGCGATAACGACGCGGATTTCATTTTCGCCGTTTTTGATTTCGTGGCGATTGGATTCTGGCGAGAAGCGGCGCAGGATATTCAGTTTGTTTTTAGTCTTGCTGTCGATCACCGCCAAGTCACTCACTTCCTTGCCGAGCTGCTCGTAGACATAACGGGCGGTATCGGCGTATTGGGTGAAGACGATAACTTTCTCCCGCGACAGCGTTTCATTGCGCATGGTGGCAAGCAGGGTTTGCAGTTTGTCATCCTGCTCCACGCCTATATTTTTCACCATACCATGAATTTCCCGCAGGATGCGTATGTCTTCATGCAACGCTGCTTCCAGCTCAGCTACCTTGAATGACGCGATTTCGTAGCGGCTGTCTTCTTCGGTCTCAAGCATTTCAATATCCAGTCCGCCGCCCTCAGTTTCCAGCTTGTCGAGCAGCCGCGCATCGGATACCACATAGCCCTCTTGCAGCACCGCCAAGAAACGTTCGTGCATTCGAATCATTCCCCGCACGGTGGAGCGAAAGGCTTCCACCGAAGATTCAAATCGCTTGAGCAGTAAAATACGCATCAGGCCGCGCAAGCTGCGGCCAGCACGTGCCAAGCGCGCATAAGGCTGGCGTTCTTTCAGTTCATCCTGCAAATACAGGCCGATGGAATAGCGCGCATATTCCAACTCGGCAATTTTTTTGAGAATGTCCGAGTACAGACCGTTGTAAGTCTCATCTATGCTGTAATCCAGGCGGTTGAGTTTGCGGGTTGGAAATTCAATCAGTGCGCCGTTTATCAGGCTGTCGGCATAGTGCTTTTTGATATGGCTGCGGGTGCGGCGGATGAGGACTTGTTGCAGTAAATGCTCAATCATTTGCCCCGCTGATTTGGTGGCCTGATCGCGCAGATTTTGAGGTAGTTCCTTCTCGCGGGATTTTTTTTCAAACTCATCCACCTTCTTGAAATATTTCTTCAGGTTATCGTAAGCGCCGATATCGAGGGTGGGTGTCGCATCGTCCTGAAACAGGCGAAGCTGGTGATAAATATCCCATGCGCTGTTGTTGCGCGGGGTGGCGGTAAGCAGGATAACCTTCTTGCCGCGCAAAAAAATCTCTAATGCCTCGTAGCGCTGTGAATCGGCATTGCGGAAATTGTGAGATTCATCTATCAGCACAAGGTCTGCACTCTGCGTCCAGGCATTCTCCAGCGGTGAATTTTCGATGGAAAGTTGCGACATAGGAATAATGTCCGGGAATATTCCATATTCGCGGGTAACTTCCTTCCAGTTCTCCACCAGCGAGTTGGGGCAGATGATGATCTGGTGTTTTAACCCGGAACGATAGAGGTTTTTCAACATACCGAGACCGATGAAGGTTTTGCCCAACCCCACCACATCCGAGATAAACACACCTTCATGGTCACGCAGGATTTTCAAGCCTTGGTCAACAGCGACTCGTTGAAATTGCGTTAAGGGCGGAAACTTGCCATCCCAATGCAGGATGTGGCTGTCGGAATAATCGAGGCGGTCTTCCACCAGCTTATAAAGGGTTTTGAGGTAGATGTCCCACGGCGTATAAGCGGGGCTGGCCCAGCTCTGTTCAATCTCTTCCATCAGGCTGGCATTAAAAGGTTCGCCCTCTTCCCACAATCGGTCAAACCAGGTGTTGAGCTGCTTGAAGTTGTCGTTGCCGTGAACCAAAACGTTCAGCTCAGTGTTGTTCTTTAGACCGGAAAGTGTCAGGTTGCTGGAACCCACAATGCCGATACCATGTTCGTAAGTTTTCTCCGGGTAAGCAAAGAGATAAGCTTTAGCGTGGAGCTTTTCCTTCGTGTAGACCCGGACTTCGAGTTTGCCTGAAGCCAGCCATTCCTTGATCTCGGCAAGCAATCCTTCGGTCTCATCGGTCAGCGGTGGGACGGACAGTGCTTCACGAATGCCCTTGCCAGTCTCTTCCGCGATGCGTTTCTTTTCTTTGGGGCTTTGTAGTTTTCCAATGGCCGACTGCACCCGCTGGGGATGCATCTCGCGCTGCATCAGCGCATCAATGGTTTGCTGGTTGGATTGGTTGCCGATGAGAAGGCGGATAGCGGAAATATGGGTTAACCGCTGGCGAATTTCTTGAAGCCCGCTAACGAAGAGATAGCCGACGGCGAATTTGACCGATTCTGTTTGCTGCAAAATTTTGCAAACATGCTCGGCAAGCAATTCCTCCCGGTTATCGATTATATCGGTCATGCGGCAATGCCTTAATCGTTTTTCTTGAAGCGATACTCCGCTGCCATCGCGTGCGCCTGCAAACCCTCTCCCCGAGCTAGAATGGAAGCAATCGCGCCAAGTTTTGCCGCGCCTTGTGCCGACACCTGGATGAGGCTGCTGCGTTTCTGGAAATCGTATACGCCCAATGGCGACGAAAAGCGTGCAGTGCGCGAAGTGGGCAGCACATGATTGGGCCCCGCGCAATAATCACCGAGGGCTTCGGAAGTGTAGCGCCCGAGGAAAATCGCACCGGCATGCCGGATTTTTTCTGCCCATTTTTCTGGCTGCGCAACGGATAGCTCCAGGTGTTCCGGCGCGATGCGGTTGGCGATGGCGCAGGCTTCATCCAGGTCGCGCACCCGAATCAGCGCCCCGCGGCTTTCGAGCGAAGTGCGTATCATGGTATGGCGCGACATTGCGGGCAGTTGCCGGGCGATACTTGCCGCCACTGCATCGATGAAAGCCGCATCAGGGGAAAGCAGGATGGCCTGCGCCATTTCATCGTGCTCGGCCTGCGAAAACAGATCCATTGCAATCCAGTCGGGATTGGTTTTGCCATCGCAAATCACCAGAATTTCCGATGGCCCCGCTATCATGTCGATACCTACCACGCCGAATACCCGGCGCTTGGCTGCCGCCACATAAGCATTGCCGGGACCGACGACCTTATCCACTTGTGGCACAGTCGCGGTACCGTAGGCCAGCGCCGCAACAGCTTGGGCGCCACCGATGGTGAACACGCGATCCACCTCGCAAATCGCTGCTGCTGCCAATACCAGTTCGTTTTTCTCGCCGCCTGGAGTCGGCACCACCATGATGAGTTCGCCCACTCCCGCTACCTTGGCAGGAATCGCATTCATCAGCACCGACGAAGGATAAGATGCTTTGCCACCGGGTACGTACAAGCCGACACGATCCAGCGGGGTTATTTTCTGGCCAAGCAGCGTACCGTCAGGTTCGGTATAGCTCCAGGATTGCGCCAGTTGTTTCTCATGGTAAGCGCGCACCCGTCCGGCAGCCTGCTCCAGGGTTTCCCGCTGCATCGCTGGCAAATCCTGCAAGGCCTGCTGCAAACGATTTTTGGGCAATTCAAGCTGGGCCACTGAAGCTGCATCCAGATGGTCGAAGCGGCGCGTGTATTCCAGCAGCGCTTCATCACCTCGTTTTTTAACGTCTGCGAGAATGCCGCTGACGGTCACATCCACTGCCGCATCCTGCGTATCTTCAAAGGCCAGCAGTTTGTCCAGCGCCGCATCGAACCCGGCATCGGTGGAAGACAGTCGCTTAATCTGGATCATAAGAAGATAGGAAGGGTTTTGGGTTTTGTGTCACTGCTGCTGACGTACTCCAGCGGCTCACTATGTTACGACTGCCGCCGAGAATGCCTCCAGCATCGGCTGGATTGTGTTCCGTTTCAGTTTCAGTGCCGCCTGATTGATGACCAGCCGGGCCGAAATCGGCATGATCTCTTCCACCGCTTTAAGATGGTTGGCCTTCAAAGTGTTGCCGCTGGAAACCAGATCCACGATCGCGTCTGCCAATCCTACCAGCGGCGCAAGTTCCATTGAGCCGTAGAGCTTGATCAGATCTACATGCATACCCTTTTCGGCGAAGTGCTCGCGCGCCGTTTGCAAATACTTGGTCGCCACCCGTAGCCGTGCTCCCTGGCGGACAGCGGATTCGTAATCGAAATCGTCGTGCACTGCCACCATCATGCGGCAGCAGGCGATATTTAAATCCAGCGGCTGATAAAGCCCCGCACCACCGTGTTCCAGCAGCACGTCCTTGCCAGCGATACCCATGTCGGCTGCGCCATATTGCACATAAGTCGGCACATCGGCGGCGCGTACGATGATCAGCCGCACATCCGCACGATTGGTGGCGAGTATCAGCTTGCGCGAGGTTTCGGGATTGTCGAGCGCGACCACACCTGCTGCTTTCAACAGCGGTGCGGTATCGTCAAAAATGCGGCCCTTGGAAAGGGCGATGGTAATGCAGGTCATGATGAGGGTCCATGAAAAGCCGTAGTTTACCGCAGAGAGCTGACATGTTCTAACTTACACGCCTGACTCTCGCTCCTAGCTGGGTTAATTTTTCCTCAATGCGTTCGTAACCACGGTCAAGGTGGTAGATGCGTTCAATGGTGGTTTCGCCGCGGGCAATCAGCCCTGCCAGTACCAGGCTGGCGGAGGCGCGTAGATCAGTGGCCATGACATTAGTGCCGTCGAGATTGGCCACGCCGCGCACGACGGCGGTATTGCCTTCTACTTCGATGTTGGCGCCCATGCGTTTCAATTCCTGCACATGCATGAAACGATTTTCGAATATAGTTTCGGTGATGATGGCGGTGCCTGCGGCAATGCTGTTCAGGACCATGAATTGTGCCTGCATGTCGGTGGGGAAAGCCGGGTAGGGTGCGGTCCGCAAACTCACAGATTTCAGTGCGTTATTCATTTTCAGACTGATCCAGTCCTGTCCCGATTGGATCACTGCACCGGCTTCTGTCAGTTTGGCGAGTACCGCGTCGAGTATGTCGGCACGGGTTTCTCGCAAATGAATCTCACCGCCGCTGGCAGCAGCCGCCACCAGGAAAGTGCCGGTTTCGATACGATCAGGCATGACCCGATGGGTTGCACCATGCAGCGTCCTGACTCCTTCAACGGTGATAATGTCGCTGCCCGCACCGTGAATTTTTGCACCCATCGCGATCAGGCAGCCAGCCAGATTCGTCACTTCCGGTTCACGCGCGGCGTTTTCCAGAATCGTTGTGCCGTCGGCCAGGGTTGCTGCCATCATCAGATTCTCGGTGCCGGTGACAGTCACCAGATCCATCACGATACGCGCGCCATTGAGGCGTTTTGCTTTCGCATGAATATAGCCGTGTTCGATCTGAATCTCCGCGCCCATCGCCTGCAAGCCTTTGATATGCTGGTCTACCGGACGCAAGCCGATGGCGCAGCCGCCGGGCAGCGATACTTTCGCCTCGCCCGCGCGCGCCAGCATCGGCCCCAGCACCAGGATGGCGGCACGCATGGTCTTCACCATTTCGTAAGGGGCGACCAGATTGGAGAGATGCGCGGCGGTCAGATCTACACCCTGCTTGCCGTCCAGCGTAATATCCATGCCCATCTGCCTGAGCAGAGCCAGCATGGTGGTGACGTCATTGAGATGAGGCACATTCTCGACCTTGAGGGTGCCGCCAGTGAGCAGGGAAGCGCACAGAATAGGCAATGCAGCATTTTTTGCACCGGAAATACACACTTCGCCAGCCAGGGGGGTGCCGCCTTGAATGATTAGTTTTTGCATGAGTCGAAAATATTGTCTGCGTTGTATCGATCCATTTTTCCAGATCGGCGCTCAGAGGGCTGGTAATGGGTTTCTGGTTGAAATGTGCCGAGGTTCCCTTCATCATATCGCAAAGGTCGCTTCTATAAACCAAATTTGTGAGTATCCTTCTTCGCATTTTCGACCCGGCAGCGCGCTGATACTCAAACACTTCAGGAGATCAAATGAAAAAACAGACGATACAGACGGCCGATGCACCCCAAGCTATCGGCACTTATTCCCAGGCGATACGCGTCGGCGCAGGGGAGACGGTTTATCTTTCCGGTCAGATCGGATTGGATCCCTTTACCATGCAGATGGTGGAGGGGATCGAGGCGCAAATCCAGCAGGTGTTTCTGAACCTGAGGGCGGTGGCAGTGGCGAGCGGCGGTGATCTGGGTGACATCGTCAAACTGAATGTCTATCTGACTGATCTTGTCCATTTCACCAGAGTCAACGAAATCATGGCGAGCTACTTCAGCCAGCCTTATCCGGCGCGCGCAGCGGTAGGTGTGGCGGCGCTTCCGCGTGGAGCATTGGTGGAAATGGATGCGGTGATGGTGTTGCAAGGATGAAGGGTGAAGGGTAATAGCGCGGACAGCTCCATCTCTCCCGTTGCCGCTGGTTTTTCCGGCAAGGCAATGCAGGAAAAACTCGCCAGACTTGGCATCGCTAATGAATTCGATCTGGTACTGCATTTGCCGCTGCGCTACGAAGACGAAACGCACCTTTATCCCATCGCCGATGTCCCCGCAGATAGAACCGTGCAGGTCGAAGGCGTCATCATCCACAGCGCAGTCATGTACCGCCCACGGCGGCAATTGGTATGTCAGGTGGAGGATGGCAGCGGTGTTCTGTTCATGCGCTTTCTCAATTTCTACGGCAGCCAGGTAAAAGCATATTCTGTCGGGACGCGAGTGCGACTGCTGGGGGAGGTTCGCCCAGGTTTCTTCGGCGCTGAAATGGTTCACCCCAAGTGCCGTGTCGTGAGCGCGGGCACGCCGCTGGCCGATGCGCTGACGCCAGTTTATCCGGCCACTGCGGGACTTTCCCAGGAAGCAATACGCAAGCTGATCAGGCAGGCGCTGGCTCGTAGCGATCATGCGGGCAGCCTCGCGGAAGTCCTGCCCGTTGAAATCATAAAGCATCATCAGTTGCACGGTTTCCGTGACAGCGTGATGTTTCTGCATCAGCCGCCGCCGGATGCATCGGCTATTTTGCTGCAGGAGCGCACCCATCCCGCCTGGCGCCGGATCAAGTTCGATGAATTGCTGGCGCAGCAATTATCCATGCGCCTGCATTACCGGCAGCGCCGCAGCCGCAGCGCACCTGCGCTGACGGAGAAGAACAAATTAACCAACGCACTGCTGCAGTCGCTTTCTTTCAAACTGACCGGTGCGCAAAAGAAAGTATTGGCCGAAATCAGCCGGGATCTTGCCGCGGTTCATCCGATGCAGCGTCTGTTGCAGGGCGATGTGGGCAGCGGCAAGACGGTGGTTGCGGCGCTGGCTGCGCTGCAGGCCATCGAGAATGGCTACCAGGCAGCCATTATGGCGCCGACCGAAATCCTTGCCGAGCAGCATTATCAGAAACTCTCCGGCTGGCTTGCACCCTTGGGAATCACGATCGCATGGCTGTCCGGCAGCCAGAAGAAAAAGCAGCGGCAAGCCGCGCTCGCCGATATCGCAACGGGTGGAGCCATGCTTGCCATCGGCACCCATGCATTGTTTCAAGAACAGGTGGAGTTCAGCCAATTGGGGCTTGCCATCATCGATGAGCAGCATCGCTTTGGCGTGCACCAGCGGCTCGCGTTGCGCATGAAAGGCGCTAAAACAGGGGCAGTCCCGCACCAGTTGATGATGAGCGCGACACCCATCCCGCGCACGCTGGCGATGAGCTATTACGCCGATCTGGACGTATCGGTGATAGACGAGTTGCCACCGGGCAGAACTCAGGTGGTGACCAAACTGGTTGCGGATATTCGCCGCGACGAAGTGATTGCGCGTGTTCGCGAATCGTGCCAGGCCGGCAAACAGGCTTACTGGGTGTGTCCGCTGATTGAGGAATCCGAGGTCTTGCAGCTCAAGACCGCTCTGGAGACTTACGCAACGCTGACGCTGACTTTTCCGGATTTAAAAATTGGCCTGGTGCATGGGCGGCTCCCGCCGCAGGAAAAAACGGCAGTAATGGCGGCGTTCAAGCAAGGGGCAATTCAATTACTGGTTGCGACCACGGTAATCGAGGTGGGAGTGGATGTGCCCAATGCTTCGCTGATGGTGATCGAACACGCCGAACGCATGGGATTGTCACAGATGCACCAATTGCGGGGTCGCGTCGGACGCGGCGCGGAAGCCAGCGTATGCATCCTGCTGTACCAGAAACCGCTGTCAGCAATCGCGCGTGAACGGCTCAAAATCATTTTTGAACACACCGACGGTTTCGAGATTGCGCGCCAGGATTTGCATCTGCGTGGCCCGGGTGAATTTCTCGGTGCACGCCAGAGCGGGGTGCCCATGTTACGCTTCGCCGATCTGGAGCAGGACGCGGATCTGCTCGCCGCCGCTCGTATCGCTGCCGAGGAAATGTTGCGCGATCACCCGGCATCGGCGCAGCGTCATCTGCAACGCTGGCTGGGGGAGAAAAGCGAATACCTGCGGGTATAGAGGTTGCAAACGAAGAAGTGGCTTATCACTTTCTTGAAAATGATGCGCCGCACCATACCAGAATCGGGGATAGATTCCGTGCGTTATCGACGTTGCTGGCGAGCTTGATAGATCGTATCCTTGCCGTTGCGAGATCGCGAAGAGAAAGCCCAGCAGGTTTCCCCACTGGGCTTTCGGATACAGATTCAGCCTTTCGGCTTCATCTTTATTGTAGCAACGGCTCTCACCCCGGATGAACTACTACAACGGTTCCATTATCACGGAGAATGCAATGACAAGCAAGCAAGAAAATCTCGGCGCACTGACTTTCGGATTGGACATTGGCATTGCCTCCGTTGGCTGGACAGTATTGGGTGAAAACCGCATCATCGACCTCGGCGTGAGATGTTTCGATAAAGCTGAAACCGCCAAAGAAGGCGAATCGCTCAACCTTGCCAGACGCTCCGCGCGTCTGTTGCGCCGTCGTTTGCGGCGTAGAGCATGGCGGCTCATCAAGTTGGCGCGGTTGCTCAAACGTGAAGGGGTGATTGTGGATGCCAACCTGTTCAAATGCAAAATTGAGAAGAACACACCTGTTCCTAAATCATCTTGGCAATTACGCGTTGACGCGCTTGACCGTCAACTGACCGCCGAAGAATGGGCGCGCGTGATCTATCACCTGTGCAAGCATCGTGGTTTCCACTGGATTAGCCGTGCAGAAGAGAAAGCAGCGGAAGGCGACAGCAAAAGTGAAGGCGGCAAGGTCAAGCAAGGCTTGGCTGGGACAAAAAAATTGATGGCAGATAAAAGCTACCGAACTGCTGCCGAAATGGTACTTGCCGAATTCCCGGAGGCACAACGCAACAAGCAAGGCGACTACAGCAAAGCGCTGTCCCGCATCTTGCTTGGCGACGAATTGAAAGTACTGTTTGAGCATCAGCGCAAACTCGGCAACCCGTTCGCCAGCGAAAAACTGGAAACTACCGTCCTCGGCGACGGCGACAAGAAGAGCGGTTTGTTCTGGGCGCAGAACCCAGCACTGGCTGGAAACAAGTTATTGGAAATGTTGGGACGTTGCACCTTTGAGAAAACCGGAGGCGATGATGGCAAGGGCGAATACCGCGCACCCAAAGCCAGTTTCAGCGCTGAACGACATGTTTGGCTAACCCGTCTCAACAATTTGCGCATCGTGGTGGATGGCACGACCCGTTCGTTGAATGAAGCGGAGCGGCGCGTTGCACTTCCCATGCCTTATCAGCAGGCAGGCGACTTTACCTACAAGCAACTGCGCACCGCGCTAACCAAAGCCAACTATTTACCTGACTCCTTCCGCTACACGGGGCTGTCGTATGCCAGCGGTCAAAAAGCCGATGAGAAAACCAAAGACCCCGAAGCAGCAGCACTAGTGAAACTCCCCGCTTGGCAGGAATTGCGCAAAACGCTCAAAGATGCAGGTTTGGAAAACGAATGGCAAAAGATTTCAACCGACGCTCTAGAAGGCAGACCACAACTGCTCGACCAGATCGCCTGGGTGTTGAGCGTATATAAAGACGATGACGAAGTGACAGTGGAGTTGAGCAAGCTGGATTTGCCCAATGCAGAAAAAATGATTGACGCGCTGCTGGATATTCGCTTCGACAAGTTCAGTAACCTCTCTCTCAAGGCTCTGCACCAAATCGTGCCACGCATGGAGCAAGGCCAGCGTTATGACGAGGCTATCGCCAACATCCCGGAATATGGCCATCACAGCCAGTTACACAAGGCCGGAAAAGGCGAACATAAATACCTGCCACCGTTCTACAAGGAGCGTGATAAAACCGGGCGCATGGTGTTCATCGATGACATGGACATCCCACGCAACCCGGTGGTGCTGCGCGCGCTCAATCAGGCGCGCAAGGTAGTAAATGCACTCATCAAGAAATACGGTTCGCCACATGAAGTGCATATTGAGATGGCACGGGATTTATCGCGCCCACTCGATGAACGGCGCGATATAGAGAAGCTGCAAAAAGAATTCCGCGACAATAATGAAAAAGGCAAAGTCCAGTTTGCGCAGGATTTCAACATCGTGGGTGCGGTCAAAGGCAAAGAGTTTGAGAAGTACCAGCTTTATCGCGAACAGCAAAGCAAGTGCGCTTACTCCATAGAGCCGATAGATATTCACCGTTTGTTTGAACAAGGCTATGTCGAGATCGACCACGCACTGCCATATTCACGCAGCTTCGACGACAGCAAGAACAACCGCGTGTTGGTTCTTGCAAAAGAAAATCGCGACAAGGGCAATCGCACACCTTTTGAATATCTCGGCGGTAAAGACAACAGTGAACCTTGGCGGCAGTTTGTTGCCTTCGTCGAAGGCAACAAAGCCTATCGCCTCGCCAAGCGCAGCCGCTTATTGCGCAAGGACTTCGATGAAAAGGAAGCGAAGGAATTCCGCGAACGCAACCTCAACGACACGCGCTACATCTGCAAATTCTTCAAGAATTATGTCGAGCAATATCTACAATTGCATGAAGACAGCGAAGCCAAACGCTGCGTGGTACTCAGCGGCCAGATGACCTCCTTCCTGCGCGCCCGCTGGGGTTTGGTCAAAGTGCGCGGCGACAGCGACCGCCACCATGCGCTGGATGCTGCCGTGGTCGCTGCATGCAGCCATGGCATGGTCAAGCGTTTGTCCGATTACTCACGTCGCAAGGAACTGGAGCAAGTACGCGAAGGCTTTGTCGATGTCACCACGGGCGAGATACCCAACCCCACGATGTTCGATCAACTAGAGCAACACTTTCCCAATCCGTGGCAACATTTTCGCAACGAACTCGAAGCACGCCTGAAACTAGATGACCCCGCGCTGTTGCGTGAAGAAATGCAACGTCTTGGCACTTATTCAGAGGATGCACTAGAAACCCTACATCCTCTGTTTGTCTCGCGCGCGCCGCAGCGACGCAACAGTGGTGCGGCACACAAAGACACCATCTACGCGCAACCGGAACGGCTTAAAGCACAAGGCGGAGTTACGCAAAAAGTGGCTCTCTCTAGTCTGACCTTGAAAGATCTCGACAAGCTGATCGACCCTTACCGCAACGAAAAACTCTACGCCGCCATTCGCACCCGCCTGGAACAACACAGCGGCAAAGGCGACAAAGCCTTCCCGTCCAGTAACCCACTGCGTAAACCGGACAGCGAAGGTAATCCGACGGGGCCAATTGTGCGTGGCGTTACGATGGTGATCGACAAGCTTTCCGGCATTCCTATTCGAGGTGGCATCGCCAAAAATGACAGCATGGTGCGCGTGGATGTTTTTACCAAGGACAACAAGTTCCATCTCGTGCCTGTGTATGTGTATCACACTGTAGCAAAGGCGCTGCCGAATCGGGCAGTTGTTGCATTCAAAGATGAAGATGAATGGACGCTGATTGACGATAGCTTCGAGTTCTATTTCTCGATGTATCCGAATGACCTCATACATACGAAATTAAAAGGCGAATCATACTGGGGATATTTCTCAGGTTGTGATCGTGCAACGGGAGCAATAGGTTTATGGGCACAAGACCGGAGCAAGTTGGCTGGTAAAGATGGGTTTTATCGTGTCGGGGTAAAAATGGCGTTGAGCATCGAAAAATTCAACGTCGATGTCCTCGGCAACCGCTACCCAGCCCCGCCGGAGAAACGCCGTGACTTGGCGTAGTGTGGTCATCTCGCGCCCTGCCAGACTGCGGCGCGAGCAATTCCGGCTTGCCATCGAGCAGGAACAAACGGCGTTCGTGCCGTTCGAAGACATCGCGGTGATCGTGCTCAATCACCGCGAAATCTCGCTCACCCATCCGGTACTATCGGCTTGCGGGGAATATGGCATCAGCCTATTCGCCACGGGCGATACGCACCATCCCAGTGGCGTGTTTCTGCCCTTCTTGCAGCACTCGCGCGCCACACGCTGGATGCGTTTGCAACTGGATTTGCCGCGTCCTGTCGCCAAGCAAACGTGGGCAACGATTGTGCGCAAGAAGATCGCCAACCAAGCCGCCTGTCTGCGGCTGGCTGGGTTCGATGGCGCGGATCGACTGGATTCATACTCTCGGCGGGTACGCTCTGGCGATAGCGAAAATCTGGAGGGACAGGCTGCTGCTTTTCATTTTGTCCAACTTTTCGGCAAGGATTTCCACCGTAACCAAGCACGCTTTACCAATGCCGCGCTGGATTATGGCTACGCTGTGTTGCGCGGCACCATCGCACGCGGTCTGGTAGCGCATGGGCTGCTGCCGTCGCTGGGGTTGTTCCACGCCAGCGAACAGAATGCCTTCAACCTCGCCGATGACGTGATCGAACCGTTCCGTCCGCTAGTGGACTTGTTCGTTTCTAAGCATGTCATGCCGGATGATGATGAACTGCGCCCGGAGGACAAAGTGGCACTGGTAGGTTTGCTCAACGTGGATATGGGCATGCCGCGTGGGAAAATGTCTGTGCTTTCCGCCATCGAACACACGATAGAGAGCTTGGCCCGTGTTTATGACGGCGGTAGCGAGACACTGCTTGAGTTACCCGTTTTGCTTGGATTGGAGCAGCACCGCTTGGAGTGCTGAGACATGAGTACGGAGACAAGACGGTTTATGCGCTTGCTTGTGTTCTTTGATCTTCCGGTTGTCACCAAGGCCGAACGTCGCGCCTACACTCTATTCCGCCGCTTCCTCATCAACGATGGCTACGACATGATCCAGTTCTCGGTTTATGGTCGCATCCTGAATGGCAATGACGCGCTGGAAAAACACATGAAGCGATTGGTAAACAGCCTGCCGCCGGATGGGTCGGTGCGTTGCCTGAATGTAACGGAGAAGCAGTTTGCCAGCATGAAAATGCTGGTCGGCTTGCCGCTTTTTCAGGAAAAAGCAGTCAAGGTCAATCAAATGCTACTGTTCTGAACCGAGATTTATCAAGCAGAATGCCCGCCCAGTTTAGGCTGGGCGGGCATTTGCGTGAGGGCTATTGTAGTTCATCCGGGGTGAGAGAGGGAGCTACAACAGAAGCAGCGGCCAGAGCATCAGTCTGCCAATTGTAGTTCATCCGGGGTGAGAGAGGGAGCTACAACGGGCAGACCGGCGGGGATTGCTGGGCATCCATTGTAGTTCATCCGGGGTGAGAGAGGGAGCTACAACACAATTGATAGCCGATGAACTCAGGAAAAAATTGTAGTTCATCCGGGGTGAGAGAGGGAGCTACAACAGCCGCACGAACATATAATGCTGGCGGCAAATTGTAGTTCATCCGGGGTGAGAGAGGGAGCTACAACTCAGGGATCAGTGGGATGCGCTACATTCTGATTGTAGTTCATCCGGGGTGAGAGAGGGAGCTACAACCTCAATATTGGCGGCATCTTCTTCTGCGAGATTGTAGTTCATCCGGGGTGAGAGAGGGAGCTACAACGAGCCAGAGGAGGGCTGTCCACGGCGCTCTATTGTAGTTCATCCGGGGTGAGAGAGGGAGCTACAACATAGGTGTATAACGTGAAATTGAGGGGCGCATTGTAGTTCATCCGGGGTGAGAGAGGGAGCTACAACTCTTCTCAACAGCTTACGCCCATCCGATTCATTGTAGTTCATCCGGGGTGAGAGAGGGAGCTACAACTTTCGGTGCAGAATATAAGTGGTAGCGTTAATTGTAGTTCATCCGGGGTGAGAGAGGGAGCTACAACTCGCATGGTTCAGGTGATGCGTGATGCTGTATTGTAGTTCATCCGGGGTGAGAGAGGGAGCTACAACCACTCAGACAGCCGACTACGGGGACGGCAAATTGTAGTTCATCCGGGGTGAGAGAGGGAGCTACAACGTTGCATCCAGTGGCCGCAAAATGGTAGCGATTGTAGTTCATCCGGGGTGAGAGAGGGAGCTACAACTCCGCAGTCGCAGGCCCCCGCAGGGTCATTATTGTAGTTCATCCGGGGTGAGAGAGGGAGCTACAACCTCCTCGTGCGCTGGGTGGCAAAGTGCGGCATTGTAGTTCATCCGGGGTGAGAGAGGGAGCTACAACTTTATGGGTGAATATAACAACAAACTACATATTGTAGTTCATCCGGGGTGAGAGAGGGAGCTACAACCCGTATGCAATTGGCTTGGTGGTGTAAAGTATTGTAGTTCATCCGGGGTGAGAGAGGGAGCTACAACTGCATCCGCTACGGCTCAAGTTTTCTCGAAATTGTAGTTCATCCGGGGTGAGAGAGGGAGCTACAACATACTCGGTATCACCTATCGACCTTCACTAATTGTAGTTCATCCGGGGTGAGAGAGGGAGCTACAACGTGGCACGAATCACTGTAGCGCATGGCTCAATTGTAGTTCATCCGGGGTGAGAGAGGGAGCTACAACGGTGGCGGTGGTGATATTCAGGCGGGTGAAATTGTAGTTCATCCGGGGTGAGAGAGGGAGCTACAACACCACTGATGCCCTAGCCGCCGTTCTCTCGATTGTAGTTCATCCGGGGTGAGAGAGGGAGCTACAACCAGATGCGCTTCCTTGCCTCTTGCCGCGCCATTGTAGTTCATCCGGGGTGAGAGAGGGAGCTACAACGCGCCCAGCGCCGTCTATTAATGCGCTTGAATTGTAGTTCATCCGGGGTGAGAGAGGGAGCTACAACTGATGAACACATTACTGAGCGTATCCTTGTATTGTAGTTCATCCGGGGTGAGAGAGGGAGCTACAACCCGCCCAGGGCGCGGCAGCTCAGCGTAGATATTGTAGTTCATCCGGGGTGAGAGAGGGAGCTACAACGCCATGATTGGCCTCCTGATCCGGCGCTCCATTGTAGTTCATCCGGGGTGAGAGAGGGAGCTACAACACTGGAGCGCGACTGCCACGCCTACGCGGTATTGTAGTTCATCCGGGGTGAGAGAGGGAGCTACAACCCCGCGCAATGCACAGCCTGGCAATGGAGGATTGTAGTTCATCCGGGGTGAGAGAGGGAGCTACAACCGCCCAAGGGCAGGGAAGCGTAAGTCTGAGATTGTAGTTCATCCGGGGTGAGAGAGGGAGCTACAACTCATCGATGATGTGCTGCTTGTTTTTAAGCATTGTAGTTCATCCCCCCCCCCC
>JAUSLF010000031.1 GCA_030646695.1 Nitrosomonadaceae bacterium | reverse complement strand
GTTGAACTAAACCGCTATCGCGGTGGTGCTCCGATTCCACCGCCTCCTCTTCAGCCTCCCAATTCATCTTGCTGCAATTAACGTAGAGATCGCCGATCCTTGATCGCGGGGGATGTCCCCGGTTCGATCAAGGAGACGAAGATGAAGACGTTACGTAAGCAGATGGACGATGCAATGATATTGCGCGGACTTGCGCCGCGCACGCGGGAATCTTACCTGGCGGCGGTGAGGGCACTCGCGAAGTACTACCACCGCTCGCCGGATCTGCTGACCACGGAAGAGATGCAAGCCTACCTTTTGCATCTGATTGTCGAGCGCAAGCTTGCTTACGCCAGCGTGAACCAGGTAGTCTGCGCCTGTCGCTTTCTATTCGATAAGGTGTTGCGGCGCCCACAATCCAGATTCGACATCCCGATGGCGAAGGTGCCCAAGTCCCTGCCGCGTGTGCTGTCCCGTGATGAGGTCACTCGTCTGTTCGCAGCGGCGCCAAATCTGCGCGCCCGCACCCTGTTGATGACCACCTATGCCGCAGGGCTGCGCGTATCCGAGGTGTGTGCGCTGCAACTGGCGGATATCGAGAGCGCGCCGGACCGGATGTGCATCAAGGTACGTCAAGGCAAAGGCGGCAAGGATCGCTATACGATGCTCTCCCCGCAATTGCTGCAAATCCTGCGTGGCTACTGGCATCGGTGTCGCCCGCGCATCTTGCTGTTCCCCAACCCGTCAGGTCGTGAGCCGATAGATCACAAGGTGGCACAGCGCATGTATGGCGTGGCGCGAGACAAGGCGGGGCTGGGTCGTGAGGGTGGCATCCACACCTTGCGCCACTGCTTCGCTACGCACCTTTTGGAATCCGGTGTGGATATTCATACCATCCAGCGCCTGCTCGGCCACGGTCATGTGTCGACCACCATGCGCTACTTTCATCTGGCGCACCACAAGCTGACCGGCACCACTTCGCCACTGGAGTTGCTCGACACCGTCCTGCGTTAGCCGTCAGTGGCCCACGGTGTGGGCTTGGCCGGTATTCTGCGCAACCACGGCCAGTCCTATCTCGCGACGCACGCACTGTCCGCCACCCAGGAGAAGGCGTGGCGGGCTATTGTCGCCTGCCGCACCCCTGCACTGGGTGGACATGCTGAGTGCTGCGATCACTGCGGCGTGCTGCGCTATATGTATCACTCCTGCCGCAACCGGCACTGCCCGCAGTGTCAGACACGCGCCAAGGAGGCTTGGCTCACGGCGCGGCGGCGGGAACTGTTGCCGGTGCCGTACTTCCATCTGGTGTTCACCTTGCCTCACGCCATTAACGCGCTGGCAGGATGCGATTCGCGCACGCTCTACGCGTTGCTGTTCGGCGCGGTGGCGGATACGCTGAATGTGTTCGCCGCCAATTCGCGCTGGCTGGGCGGAACGCCAAGCTTTACGTTGGTGTTGCATACCTGGAAGCAAGACCTTGGCCGGCATATCCATGTCCATGCCTTGGTAGCGGGTGGAGCGTTGACGGCGGATGGCCACTGGGTGAGTCCGAAGCGCGGCTTCCTGTTTCCAGTCAGGGCGCTTTCGAGTGTGTACCGGGGCAAGTTCATGGACGCACTCGACGGGGCGCATAAGGTGGGCGGCCTGCGCCACGATGCAGCAAAGAGCGACACGTCATGGCGGACTCTCTTTGCCGCTTTGCGCCGCCACGACTGGGTGGTTTATGCCAAACAGCCGCTGGGTGGCCCGGCGCAGGTGTTGGAGTATCTCGGTCGCTACACGCACCGGGTGGCTATCTCCAATGAGCGTATCCTCGGCATGTCTGGTAACAGCGTGTGCTTTCGGGTGCGCGACTCGGCCAATGGCAACCGCAAGAAGGTGATGCGCATGGAAGCGGGCGAGTTCATCAGGCGCTTCCTGCTGCATGTGTTGCCCAGCGGCTTTAAGCGTATCCGTCACTACGGTTTGCTGGGACCCGCGCACAAGACTGCCAATCTCGCCGCAGCACGCGCCGCGCTGGATGCGCCTGTTCCCGATCCGGTTAGGGTGGAATCGGTGGAGGCGTTCATGCGGCGGGTGGCTGGCATCGAATGGCTGAACTGTCCGCACTGCCATGAAGGGCGATTCCAAGTGGTGCAGGCGATTCCTCCTGCGGGTGTCCGGACAAATGTTTTTCGTACTCACTTGCCGCGCGCCCCACCTCAGGAACAACCATGCGACTTTCTTGTTTCCTCTCTCGTTTCGTCCAGCGGTTGAGTATTCGCACCAGCCGGGGATGCGTTCGCCCATGCGGCCTGGATGGGGCTTTGATTGGCCGGTTTGTGCGGCTTTCTGGTGCCGGGGTAAGCCACAAAGTCTCTCCGGGACATCCGTTTCTTCTTCACCAATCGCTGCACCCTCATGACACCTAGTTGACGCTACGCTTCAAAACCTTATACTCCCCATAGGTACCGCTCTCCGGTGGTTCAGTTCAACAAGGTTTATCCGCCGCCGATAGGTTGGGTTGCGGATTTAACAAGTTTGGGCGGGCGGCGGATAAACGCTATTCGTT
>JAUSLF010000025.1 GCA_030646695.1 Nitrosomonadaceae bacterium | reverse complement strand
TGGGTATTCTGGCCCATCGTGACCGGCCATTCCGGACGAACGTGACCGGTCATTCCGGTTCATCGTGACCGGCGGTTCCGGACGAACGTGACCGATTTTGGGTGATTTCCGGAATCGCCGGTCATGATGCCGGAACGGTGTCGTACAGCACTGCAATGGTGTTACGCATTTGAGCAACCGAGCGGGTAGGCTTCCAGCTTTTTGTCTGGAGACAGCATGCCCGTGCCGAGGATCACTATGCGTAAAATTAAAGATGTATTGCGTTTGAAGCTTGACGCCAAGCTTTCGCACGAGCAGATTGCCGCTGCGCTGGGCATTTCCAAAGGCGTCGTCACCAAATATGTTGGACTCGCTGCAGCTGCGGGCCTGGACTGGCCGGCAGTACAAGGCTGTGACGAAGTCGCACTTGAGCGCAGACTGTTGGTCGCACCCCCGAAACCGCGCGGACATGTACAGCCGGACTTCGGTCGCCTCCATCAGGAGTTGCGCCGCAAGGGCATAACGCTGATGCTGCTGTGGGAAGAGTATCGGGCAGATCATGCTGACAGCCAGACCTACAGTTATTCGCAGTTTTGCGACAATTACCGACGGTTTGCCAGGCAGCTCAAGCGCTCGATGCGCCAGATCCATCGAGCTGGCGAGAAGCTGTTTATCGATTTCGCCGGTCCCACCCTCGCATTGAGCGACGGCAGCCGCGCCCACATCTTTGTCGCAGCGATGGGTGCCTCCAGCTACACATTCGCCTGCGCCACACCCCGTGAAACGATGGCCGATTGGCTCGAATCGACGGCACGCGCACTGAGCTTTTATGGCGGCGTGACCCAGCTGATTGTTCCCGACAATCCGCGAGCGCTGATCTCGGATGCCAATCGCTACGAGCCGCGCAGCAATGACACGGTGCTCGACTTCGCGCGCCATTACGGCACCTCAATTCTCCCAGCGCGGCCCTACCACCCCCAGGACAAGGCAAAGGCGGAGTCGGCGGTGCAGGTCGTCGAACGCTGGATCATGGCACGCCTGCGGCATCGGCAGTTCGCTAGCGTGCATGAAGTCAACGAAGCGATCGCACCCTTGCTGAAACAGCTCAATGAGCGGCCATTTCAGAAACTCCCCGGCAGCCGCGCCAGCACCTTCGCGGCACTCGATGCGCCGGCGTTGCTACCCTTGCCATTGCAGCAATATGAACTGGCCCACTTCAAAACCGTCAAGGCTCACATCGACTATCACGTTGAAGTCGAGCGCCATCGCTACAGCGTACCGCACGCCTTGGTCGGCCAGATATTGGAAGCGCGTATCACGACCTCGGTGGTCGAGATCATGCATCGTGGGCAGCGGGTGGCTAGCCATGCGCGCAATAACCGACACGGCGGCTTTACCACCATTTCTACGCACATGCCGGCGGCGCATCGCGCGCACATGGAGTGGACACCGCAACGTCTGATTCACTGGGGCCAGAGCATAGGCCCGGCCACGGCCGTGGCAGTGACGCGCCTATTGGAAGTGAACAAGCATCCCGAACACGGTTACCGTGCCTGTCTGGGCTTGCTGTCGCTGGCTAAGCGCTACGGTAAGCCCAGGCTTGAAGCGAGTTGCGCTCTGGCACTGCAAATCGGCGCCTGCCGGTACCGCCATGTGCGTGACATCCTTGCCAACAACCGTGACCAGAGCACGCCGACAACCGCCGGTGACTGGATCAGTCCCGACCATGCCCATATTCGCGGCCCCAACTACTACCAATAAGGATCTCGATCATGATGATGCATACCACCCTGGCGCAATTGCGCACCCTGAAATTAGATGGCCTGGCGACGGGCCTGGAAGAACAGCTCACGCAATCGGGTATGGCTGCGATGAGTTTCGAAGAGCGCTTGGCGCTTCTGGTCGACCGCGAAGTTCATTACCGCAGCGATCGCAAGCTGCTGCGCCTGCTAAAGAACGCGCACTTGAAATATGGCCAGGCCGCCATTGAAGACATCGACACTCGGCCGAGCCGCGGGATTGATCGTCGCGAGGTGATGAGCCTGGCATTGGGAGACTGGGTCAGTGCTGGTCACAGTGTTCTCATTACCGGGCCGACCGGCGCCGGCAAATCGTGGCTCGCTTGCGCATTGGCGCAATACGCCTGTCGGCGCGGCTACTCTGCCATCTATCAGCGGGTACCCCGTTTGCAGGAAGATCTGCGTATCCGGCACGGCAGCGGTGCCTTCGGTAAATGGCTGATTCAGCTTGCCAAGACCGATGTCTTGCTCTTGGACGACTGGGGAATGGGCGCGATCGATAGCATGACCCGCTCAGATCTATTGGAGATCATTGACGACCGTGCCGCCAACAAGGCCACGATCATTACCAGCCAATTGCCCGTTGAGCACTGGCATGCCTGGATCGGCGATGCCACCCTTGCCGATGCCATCCTCGACCGCATCATACAGCGCCATCACCGCATCACGCTGACCGGCGATTCGCTGCGCAACGAAAGACAAAAAGTCGGCAAAAAGGAGAAAAATATCGACCCATCGTGACCGTAGACATTACAATCTAACCGCGTAACACCATCTCATGCGCAACGGTCACGTTCAACCGGAATGCGCGGTCACGTTCACCGGAATACGCA
>JAUSLF010000033.1 GCA_030646695.1 Nitrosomonadaceae bacterium | reverse complement strand
GGAGCCAATCTACACACAAGCTCAGACGGTCAGTCTGTCTTCAGGAGCCCACGGCTTCCCCAGTGAACCAATGATCTTACTTGCACCTTCAACTAAAATCCGAACAATTCCGATCATACAAGGAGCCCCTTCAGGGGCGATACGGTTGATTCTTTTCGCGCGCAAACACGTTCCTACAGGGGTAAGATATTTGGATTTCTCGGATATTCTTTCGCGCCTGAAGGCGCTCCTACCGAATGATGAGGTCGGAATGCAGTTGTAGGAGTCCCTTCAGGGGCGATGCGGTTGATTCTTTTCACGCGTAAACACGTTCCTACAGGGGTAAGATATTTGGATCTCTCGGATATTCTTTCGCGCCTGAAGGCGCTCCTACAGAACGGTAGATTGATCCTTCGCGCCTGAAGGCACTCCAATGACGATGGTGGTGCGGCCTTGCATCAGGGTTGCCAGCGCCGCCTGCACCTGCTGTCCGGATTCCGCATCCAACTCCGAAACCGTTTCGTCCAGGATCAGGATCGGCGGATTTTTCAGCAACGCCCGGGCAATGGCGATGCGCAGGCGCTGCCCATCGGAAAGCTGCATGCCCTGCTCGCCCACCACAGTCTGCAGCCCTTGCGGCAGTTCCCGGATGAATTCCGCCGCGTGCGCAGCATGCATTGCGGCGATGATCTCCGCTTCGGCGGCATGCCCCTTGGCGCCATAAGCGATGTTGGCCGCCACCGTGTCGTTGAACAGTGTCATCTCCCGCGATACCAGTGTGATGTTGGCGCGCAGGCTGGCTAATGTGAGGGTCGCCAGGTCCTGGCCATCGAGCAGAATTTTCCCACTATCAGGCTGAGAGAAACGCGGCACCAGATCGGCCAGTGCAGAACCCACCAGCGTCACTGTCTCGCCCGGCGCCAGCGTCAGCGTAATCTCTTCCAGTGCAGTACCTGCTGGCGACTGACTGCAAAAACCGATCTGTTCGAAGCGCAATTCCCCGCGCGCGCGACCAATGACGACCGTACCGGTATCCGGCTCGGCCTCCTGCTCCAGTAGCAAGAATACGCTTGCGGCGGCGGCCAATCCTTGGTGCCGCGACATGCGAGCAACGGTGATGCGTTTCACCGGCAGGATCAGCAACAGCATGGCCATGCTGAGCGAAACGAAACTGCCTGTGGCTCCATCGGTGGCAGCCTGCTGAACGGCGGGATAGATGGCAACCGCCAGTACCACGCCGACGGCCATTTGCACTAGCGCTGTACTGAGAGCTTTGGCAGTAGCCTGTTTCATGGTGGCGCGGTGCACCCGGTCGGCTCCATTCCGGAAGCGTTGGCTTTGGTACTGCTGGCCGCCGTCAAGCTTGACCACTCTGTAGTTCTTGACCGACTCCTGCAGTATCCGGGTCATGCCATCCGGTGTTGGTGCCGTTTCCCGATCGTTCTTCTGTAGCCGCTCATTGCTCGACCGCACAACCCACATGATCACCGGGATCACCAGCAGTGCCAGCAATGCGGGTTTCCAGTCCAGATAAAACATCCATGCCAGCAGCGCAATGATGGTCAGCGCATCCCGCGCCAGCACAGATACCGCAGCAGCGGCGGTAGCAACGGTCCGGCTCGTGCCGGAAGTGACTGTGGCAACAAGATTGTCACTGGTGTGATCGGTGTAATAACGGACAGGCAGCGTCAACAGCTTGTCGAACGTGCTCACGCGTAAATCCAGCACCAGCCTGCCGCTCACCCAGTCAAGCGCATAGATGCTGAGGTAGCTCGCCACGCCGCGCACTGCAAAAAATGCAATGACCGCCAGCGGCACCAGTTGCACCAATTCATGATTCTGGTTGACGAGCGTTCCATCCAGCATCAACTTCAGCAATAGTGGCAGCGCTGGTTCGGTTGCCGCCAGCACCAGCATGCCTGGCAGCGCCAGTGCAAGCATCCCCCAATAAGGCTCAACATAGCCTGTCAGGCGCGTATACAGTTGATGGCCGGTCATGGTCTGTGCGTTTTGCATGGGCGCACAATAGCAGAACCAGGGAAGAAATGAAAAAGTGGCGCTGCCAGCAATTCCGGCAGCAGCACTCAGAAGGTGTGCGTGACGCTTGCCCAGACAGTTCGTGGAATACCGTTAAAACCAACCGCCGGCTGGTATTTCTTGTCGAGCAGGTTGTCGATCTGGACTCGCACAGTAGGTCCCCGATTGATCTTGTATGCTGCGCTGAAGCCCGCAATCACCATCGCTGGTAGTTTGTGGGTATTCGCTGCATCGTCGTAACGCAATCCCTCTCCTCTTGCTATCGCTTCGGCGGAGAAATTCCCGGAAGCATAACGTAGCACCATCGTCCCAAACACCTTGGATCTGCGCGCCAGAGTAGTGTGGGTCTGTTCATTCTGCGGATTCTGCCCGGTCACATTGGTTCGTACCGTCCAGTTCTTGCCGATCGGCTGAATCCCGCTGAACTCGACGCCGTCGATCCGGGCGTGAGAGATGTTCTCCGGTCGAAAAAGTGTTCCGGTAAGGACAATGGCATCCTGGATGTTATTGATGAAATAACCCAGCCGATAGCTGGCGCCATCCCGGTCATACGATATAAAAGCCTCGTGCATCCGGCCGCGTTCTGGCCTAAGGTTACGATTACCTTCACTAAATCCACCGAACTCAAAAGGCCAGTAAAGATCGCTAAAAGTTGGCGCCTTGAACGACGACGAAGTGATAGCACCTACCCGCCAGGCATCACCCAGCTTGCGCGCGAGTGAGAATGAGTAAGTGTTGTAGCCCCCGAACTGGCTGTTGTCATCGTGGCGCAACATACCCTCTGCCACATGCCGCCCGGTATTCAATTGCGATCCGATGAACCCTGCTACGTTGGTCCGGCTGGTAGTAGTGAACTGCGTGGTGCTGGTCACCTTCTGAATCTCGTGATCCATCCCGGTAAATATCCGTCCGAAGCTCAATTTTTTCTCCAGTTGTACCGTTGCCTGGAGCGATTGGGTATTAAATATGGCCGGGTAGGCTCCGCGCACCGTCGATCTATCGAGAGAACCTCCGTATGTCGCCATGATGCTGAAATTCTGCGGCAGCGAATAGATCCCTCTGAGATTCGCCATGGAAATCGATTGCCGGTTTACATCGTTGGTTGCAGAAGAAGCATCGAATGAGGTTTTGACTGCGGAAGTCAGTACAGTAGCTTCCACCTGAAAATCCGGCGTTATCCAGCCACCTGCCTTGGCCACGACCCCCACGCGTTTGCGCGGATCGTTGTCCGGGTTAAAGCTGGAACTATTGCTGTTCGTTGCTGACCCCTGATGAATGATGTCCTGCACCACTCGAACCCCGGCGTAATATGAATCCCCGCGTGTCCCCAGGCTCGCGGCCGACCTCTCCGAGAATCTCGAACCGCCACCGGCTGACACCATCAACCCTGTCGGAATGTCAATATTGCCGCGAATCACCCCTCCTACCGCATTGGAGCCGAAAGCTGCCGACGTTCCACCCTGAATCACATCGACCGAAGACAGCAGACCTGGGGCAATTGCAGCGAAGTTTGGTGCTCCGGTAGTTGCCGACGACATTCTCACACCGTCTATCAGAAATAGCGTCTGATTTGAATTGGAGCCGCGCATAAACAGAGAGACCGGGCCACCAGGTCCGGTCTCGTTTATCTGCACCTGCTCCTGCAACACGGTCTTCCAGTCATTGTCCTCGACCTTCAGCTTGACCGTGTTGATGCGAAGATTGGTTAACTCTTTGGACGTGGGAATGCGGTTCCCGCCATAGATGGTGAGCTCTGGAAGTTTCTTTGGCGAGTTGTCGTTCGCCATCGCTAAAGTAATCTGGGATGTTATCAACCCCAAGGCTAACAGCCGTCCTAATTTCATGCGTCATTCCTCGCAGTAATTCACCAAAAGAAGACCTCTGGATAGCGCCATGGAGTTTCTTTAGCCTGAGCAGGCCCGCCGTCTGCTGTTGTGATAGGCAGGGAAATACCGCAGGGGAAATTACATGAACGAAGAAAAGATGTCGATCAGGATACCGCCCCACGCGATATTTCCATCCGCGTTAAAGGCCGGTATCCGGGCTCACAAGATTTGACATATCGCCTTCCCATGAATTGGAGAATTCACAGTGGCATTGGTGGATATATCCACGCTTGCTTACCGTTGCGGGGGCAGCCCAGGTATTTCACCTGGTTCCCGTTTAACTCGACTAAGCAACCTCATTCAGCCGAGCACCTCAAACGTGGCACGGATTCTACCAGAATCGGAAAACCCGATCTGAAAGATTGCGTGCATGCCTTGTCCAGGTTACTGGAAATAACATTTAAAAAATCCCGTTACCAGTTGACTCAATAAGGATTTTCAAACTATAGTGCGCCGATGGAAGCAGAACTGAAATCGCTGGAAGAGAAAATCAGCCAATTCGTGCAATTGTGTCGGCGCCTGCGATCGGAGAATATCCAGTTGCGCCAGCAACTGGCCGGCGCCGCCAGTGAAAATAAACACCTGTCGGAAAAAATAAGCACTGCAACCAGCCGCCTGGAAACTCTCCTGACCCAAATCCCCGAAAACGAACAATGAGTGCCAGCAAAACCATGAACGTTACCATCATGGGGCGCGAATTCCGCGTCGCCTGCCCTGACGAGGAACGCGAGGAATTACTCCAGTCGGTGTCCTATCTTGATAAAAAGATGCGTGAAATCAGGGATAGTGGCAAGGTCGTCGGTTCTGAACGCATCGCCATCATGGCGGCGCTCAACATTACCCATGAACTGCTCACCACGAAAATCAGAGGGGGATTTGACATGGGTGAATTCAAGCGTAGAATCGACCGCATGCAGGCAGCACTTGATGCGGCGATGCCGGAACAGGACAAGTTATTTTAGCCAGAGTTACACGGTTCCCAAGCCAGCCTCACCCAATTTCCGGTTTGCATTCGGCCAGATTCTCTGCTTGAATACAGAGTGGATTACAGTTGTTCCCTGCGGTGTTCGTTTAGGCTCATATTCTTTGAACCATTCTTTGAGAATTGGTTGCTAACCATAGTGATGCTGTTGTGCGCGTCCCATGCGGAAGCGCCTGATGCGTCCGGCAAGCGACCACCTTGGACCTTAAGGTTCAAGATAATGGCCTGACGGCATTTGCGGGGGACTTTATTTTGTAAATCGAGAGGGAACGGGGTCACCCCCGCCGCCCTCTCTCACCATCGTACGTGCGGTTCTGCATACGACGGTTCATGAACTGGAGTCGTCGCGTTGCATCAAGCAGCGACACCAGACCCAAACGATCAAAGCAGGATTCCGAAAAGTTTGTTTAACCCAAAGCAGACAGCGCGGCCTCTGGTGCCTTGTCGAGCACTTTCAATAATGCCTTTGCCGCACCGGTCGGACGACGCTTGCCCTGCTCCCAGTTGCGGATTGTTTCAAGTGAAACATCGATTCGCTGCGAGAACTCAAGTTGGCTGAGTCCCAGACGCATGCGCACGCGGCGTGTGAATTTTGCAGTGTCCTGCATTGCTTCCGCATTATCGGCGGCCGTCTGCAAGATAATGTCCCGTTCACTCGTAGCGTCTAAGCGGGCCTTGTCCACACGGCCTTTTGGCAAACCAGCCAGCGATACCGGATCAATTTTCACGTGTACTGTTTTCATAGTCATGTACCTCTCGTTGGTTGGCTTTGCGAGCCGAAATAATCCGAATAACCGTTCCACGGATGGTATACGCCACAAAAAATACCCGTCCATCGATGACTCCCAACAACTGGTAACGGTCCTCTCCATAATCCCAGCGTGCGTCCTTGTGAATCAGTCGATCCGCATCCATGAACGCGCCCAGCACATAGGGGAAATCAAAACCACGCTCCGTAAAGCACACATCGCTTTTGTCCGAATCCCATTCGAATTCCATGTGTACATGGTGGGCCATTGGCCTACCTATGTCAAGGCAGGGGACTTGATATGTGAGAGCAAATAGACTTTTGCACGAATACCCGCCGATAGTGTATTTTGTACGTCTTCCCGGGACTCATACGCGAGTGCGACGATGGCTTTGCGAGATGGGATGCACAATTTATTGATCTTTACATAACTCATGACAGTTACCATTACCGTAGCCGTCATTCCCGCGCAAGCGGGAATCCAGACAATTGACAAGGCTCACACACAGTGGGACAACACCCCAAACGCGACTTCGGCCACTACGCGGAGATTTGATGACAACCTGGATTCCCGCTTGCCCCCCCCGCCTTCGCGAGGGTGACAGGGAATGACGAATTGATGGGTTTCGTTTACTGGTGCACTCGTTTCAAATGTTGTCTTCAATTATGTAAAGCTCAATAGAAGAGTGAAATGGAAGAGTTATGCGCTACTGGCTGATGAAATCCGAACCTTCCGATGTAAGCATCGACGACCTCGCGGCGATGCCTGGGCAAACCATCGCGTGGTATGGCGTACGCAACTATCAGGCACGCAATTTCATGCGCGACCAGATGCGCGGTGGCGACCAAGTTTTTTTCTACCATTCAAGCTGTGCCGAACCGGGTATCGTCGGCATCGCCGAAGTCTGCAAGCTCGCCTACCCCGATGCCACCCAGTTCGATCCCGCCAGCAAATATTTTGACCCGAAAGCCACCTCGCAGAATCCACGCTGGTTCAACGTGGAGGTAAAATTCGTCAAAAAGACCCGCCTGGTGAGTATCAAGGAGTTAAGAAGTTACCCTGAACTGGCTAGCCTACGCATTCTGCAGACAGGCAATCGCCTGTCCATCACGCCGGTCGATCCGGCGGAGTGGGCATTCATTATGGAAATTTTGTGATGATCCGCCCGCAGTGCTGAACCGGAATCTCAACCGGGACAAAACGTAGCATGGAATGGTGGCCGGCTTATTTGCTGCTGGGTGCAATGGTCGGCTTCTTTGCCGGGTTGTTGGGCATCGGCGGCGGGTTGATCATGGTGCCAGTGCTCACTTTCATTTTCAGCGCCCAGCATTTTCCCGCTGACCGTATTCTGCATCTCGCCCTCGGCACTGCCATGGCGGCGATCATTTTTACTTCCGTCTCCAGCCTGCGCACCCATCACGCCCACGGTGCGGTGAATTGGCAAGTGGTGCAATACATGACGCCGGGGATTATCGTTGGCACCCTGGGCGGAGCAACGCTGGCAGGCACGCTTTCCAGCCGGTTTCTGAGCGTGATTTTTGTCGTGTTCATTTTTTATGCCGCCACCCAGATGCTGCTCAAGATTGCCCCTCCGCCCAGTCGCCAGCTTCCGGGCAAGGCAGGAATGTTCGCAGCGGGCAACGTAATCGGTGCGGTTTCAAGTTTGGTCGCGATCGGTGGCGGCTTGCTGACTGTGCCGTTCCTTTCCGTTTGCAATGTCAGACTGCAACAGGCCATCGGCACTGCCGCCGCAGTGGGTTTTCCCATCGCTGTGGCAGGAGCCATCGGCTATATCGCCAACGGCATGGCGCAATCCCAACCGCTGCCGGAATACAGCCTGGGGTACGTCTATTTACCGGCACTGGGGTGGATCGTGCTGGCCAGTATGCTGACCGCACCGCTGGGTGCAAAAACCACCCATGCCGTGCAGACCGACACGCTCAGGAAGATTTTCGTGGTGCTGCTTTATCTGCTGGGAACCAGGATGCTGATCGGACTTTTTTAGCAGCACCTGCAGGCACGATGTAAGTTTGATTAATTTCCAAAAAGGTCGGCATGGGAGCCGGTGCGCGATAGCCACAAATCCTTATCGTCAGCTTTGTAGATCAGCAGCCAATCAGGCTCGATGTGCAGGTCGCGATAACCTTTGAATTCGCCCCGCAGAGGATGGTCATTCAGTTCGTGGGGCAAAGGCCGGCGATGCACCAGCAGTTCGATGACGGCACGCAATTTTCTAGTATCCTTGCCTCGGCGTTTTGCAAGCTCAATTTCCTTTTCAAATCTGTTTGTGGTGTTGAGCCTGCGCGGTTCCATCAGATATCCATCTTGTTATAGAAATCGTTGGCGCTGGCGTAAGTATTTACTTCGCCGCGCTCAACGGCTTCAATAGCAGCAATGGTTTCAGCATTGGGCAGCTCTTGATGGGCAATGTAAGCGCGCATCAGTTCGCGCACAATCTGCGCCGCCGGCCGATGCATTGCAGCGGCTGCAGCCATGAACTGCTCGTGCAATTCCGGCTCCATTTTTATCGACATTTGCACTTCTTTAGGCATGATCGTCACTCCGGTTGGTTACTGACTGGGCAGTCTAAAGGATATCTTATGGATGTTCAATGGATATCTAATTAACATTCCATGATCCATGGTTAGCTCTTTCGCGCCTGAAGGCACTCCTACGACACTTGCCCTGGCAGCAGCATTTGCCTTGACATCAACCCATGTCTGAATATAATTTGTATGAATTCCACCTACATTTCCTACTTCCCACCTATAGGAGGCCAACATGTCGCAGGTACGGGTGCGTCCAAAGCACCAGATCACCATCCCCTCTAACATCGCACAAGCGGCGGACATCAAGCTTGATGATGTGCTTGACATCGCCTATGTGAACGGGATTATCACGCTAGTGCCGCAAAAACGCCATCAGCGCAAAGAATCGATCATGTCCTACGCAGGCATTGCCCGTGGTCTTTGGGGCAATACCGCGACAGAGATTGATGCCTCTATCCGAAACGACCGCGACTCATGGGAAAGATAGAAAGCATCATTGCCCGCATGGCTGGGCAACGTGCCTACCTGGACACGAACGTTTTCGTCTACTTTCTTGATCACAATCCAGAATTTTTTCAGACTGCCGCTGTCTTTATTGAAGCAGCCGAATCCGGCAGAATTATTGGCTACACCGGGGATGCTGCCGTAGCCGAAACTCTGGTAAAGCCGTATCAATCAGATAATGTTGGACTTGCCGCGAGCTTCAAGGCTTTCTTTGCAACAGATGATTTTCTCTCAATTCAGTCTCACGATGCAGATACATTCGATCTGGCAGCCCAATTGCGCGGAAAACGAGGCATGAAGTTTATCAATGCCCTACATCTCGCTACCGCACTCAAAGCAGGCTGTAAATTTTTCGTCACCAATGATGAAAGCTTCAAGTCAGATGATGCGATGGAGATTGTCTTGATCAAGGCACTCCTCAAGAAACGGTGAAAGCCAGTCGCGCAACTTGTGCCGCATTCGCGCCTGAAGGCACTCCTACGAACGATGCGGTTGTAGATACTCTGTTCGCCGTCAACACTATTTTCTGATTTTCCGCATCATGCGGGAAGCGCATAGAATCGTGAATTATCGAACGGCTGGTCGTGGGCGAACATACCATGAATCGCATGCAGCAATTTACGCATAACAGC
>JAUSLF010000032.1 GCA_030646695.1 Nitrosomonadaceae bacterium | reverse complement strand
TCAGGTTGAACCAGTTAGCCACACAGTACATCCGCAGCATCCGTTCCAGGCCTACCGGCGGTCGTCCATTCCCCACCTTCGGATAATGCGGTTCGATCAGCGCACAGAACTCGGCCCAAGGCATCAAGCCTTCCATGCGCGACAGAAACTCCGCCTTGCGCGTCGCCCGTCCGTGCTTCTCGAATCCGGTTACCGCCGCCAGTGTTATCTGTTTCATCGTCTTATCCCTTGTGATCAGAATTCCTCGTCTGACTCTATGACGAACGAATCGTTCACGACTTATTCGGTGTTTCCTTAATGTTCAATTGAATGATCGATATACCTCCCATGCTCAGTAATTCATCGATCCTCATCACCGGCGGTACCGGTTCCTTCGGCCATACCTTTGTGCCCATGACTCTGGCTAAATACAATCCCCGCCGATTGTTGATCTATCGTGCAATGAAATGAAGCAGTGCGGCAGTCAGAAAGTTCAGAGAATTTACCTACTGTTCTAATAATAGAACCGAGCAGTATAGAGGCGTTGCTGGCCTGTATTTGGCATAATCGTACAAGATTGGAGATACCTAATGTACATCCCCTATGGACGACATGACGTTAATGAGGCTGACATCCAATCAGTTATCGACGTCCTTCGCTCTGATTTCCTTACCCAAGGCCCGGCAGTTCCCACATTTGAGAACGCTGTGGCCAACTATTGTGGTGCACGACATGGAATTGCAGTTAACAGCGCTACATCAGCCTTACACATAGCTTGCCTTTCTCTTGGAGTTGGCCACGGTGATGTCGTCTGGACCAGCCCCATTACCTTTGTGGCCAGTGCAAACTGCGCACTGTATTGTGGTGCACAGGTTGATTTTGTGGATGTCGATTCGCGCACTTACAATATGAGCGTAGCCCGTCTGGCAGAAAAGCTAGCGCAAGCCAGGACTAGTGGAAAACTGCCTAAAGTGGTAATTCCGGTTCACCTGTGTGGGCAACCCTGCGAGATGGCGGCAATTTATGCTCTATCGCAGCAGTACGGCTTTCGCATTATTGAAGACGCCTCCCACGCCATCGGCGGACGCTATAAAGGTGAGCCTATCGGCAATTGCCGCTATAGCGATATCACGGTGTTCAGTTTTCATCCAGTCAAGATCGTCACTACGGCCGAGGGTGGAATGGCGCTTACCAATGATCCAGAGTTGGCCAACCACATGGCTCGGTTGCGAAGTCATGGCATAACCCGGGATACTGCCGAGATGACCCACGCTCCTGATGGTCCCTGGTACTACCAGCAAATTGAATTGGGGTTTAATTATCGAATGCCTGATTTACAAGCGGCCTTGGGCTCAAGTCAAATGCGGCGTTTAGATGAGTTTGTCACCAAGCGGCTCGCCATTGCTCGACGTTATGACGAATTATTATCTGATCTGCCAGTACTTATCCCATGGCAAC
Source organism: Nitrosomonadaceae bacterium (assembly GCA_030646695.1). Classification (GTDB taxonomy): domain Bacteria; phylum Pseudomonadota; class Gammaproteobacteria; order Burkholderiales; family Nitrosomonadaceae; genus VFJL01. The sequence continues at coordinate 32,013 of JAUSLF010000032.1, read as the reverse complement.
ATGCAGACAGCTATTCCAGCTTACATCTTTATGTCATCCGACTGGATCTGAGCGCTATTATCCATCGCGAGGTTTTCGAGCGCTTACGGATGAATGGGATTGGCGTAAACCTGCATTACATCCCTGTCTATCGACAACCCTACTATGCGCGCATGGGGTTCAGCCCAAGTGACTTTCCGGAAGCGGAGCGTTATTACGCCGAAGCCATCAGTTTGCCGATATATCCAGGTTTGACAGAAGAACAGCAATTAGAAGTGGTTCGGTGGTTGATTAATCCCATCGGACATCAAACGATTTTTTGAAGCTTTGACTGAATGCAGTGTCTTAATGAAACAAAATGACGTCTTATTAAACTTTGGCCAGAGGGGGCCTAACGCGTGAGCCGTCTAATTCTCGGCACTGTTCAATTTGGCCTACCCTACGGCATCGCCAATCAAGATGGTCAGGTCACACGGTCGACGGCAAAGGCTATGCTGCAATTGGCAACAGCAAACGGTATCGACACGCTCGATACCGCGATTGCCTACGGTGAAAGCGAAACCTGCTTGGGTGAAATTGGGGCCCAAGGTTTCAGGCTGGTGACCAAATTGCCTGCAGTGCCCGAGGGTTGCGTTGATGTTAGTGGCTGGGTTCAAGAGCAAGTTGCCACATCACTGACCCGGCTTGGCATACGTGCCTTATATGGTCTGTTGTTGCACTGCTCGAAGCAGTTGCTTGGCTCGAATGGAAAAGAACTTTATCAAGCCTTGCAAGGTTTGAAAGACAGCGGGCAAGTGAAAAAAATAGGTGTCTCCATCTATGCTCCAAAAGAACTGGATGCGCTGATTCCACAATATCGATTTGATCTGGTACAAGCCCCGTTCAGCTTGGTTGACCGTCGCATACTCCTGTCGGGATGGCTGCGACGATTGAAGCAAGAAGGCACAGAGATTCATACCCGTTCTGCCTTTTTGCAAGGTTTGCTGTTGATGCCACAAACAGCCATCCCGCTTAAATTCTCGCCATGGAGTGACTTGTGGGAGAGATGGCACAAATGGCTTTCAGATCACGATGCATCTGCTATCCAGGCTTGTCTAGCGTTCCCGCTCGCCTTTCCAGAGATCGACCGTATTGTCGTGGGCGCAGACAGTGTGAGCCAATTGGGACAAATTATCAGTGCAGCAACCGGTGACGTGCCAAGTGATTTACCTGATCTGTCTTGTGATGCAGACAATTTGATTAACCCGACCCTGTGGCCTCACTTATGAAAGTTGTTGCGCTCGTCCAAGCCCGCATGGGTTCCACCCGTCTGCCCAACAAGGTGATGAAGCTGATCGGCGGTATCCCCATGATTGAACTGTTGCTTTCGCGCCTATCGCGAGCGAAAGAAGTGGATCAAATTATCGTCGCAACCTCGGTCGATGAGCGCAACCTATCCCTGGTCGAACATGTACGCAAGCTCGATTATGCCTGCGAACAGGGCAGCGAACATGATGTGCTCGACCGCTTTGTACAAGCCGCAAGGGCGCATCAAGCTGATGTAGTGGTGCGGATCACCGGCGACTGTCCGCTGGTTGATCCCGAGCTGGTTGATGAATGCATCCGTCGCTTCAAGGCTGCGGGGGTAGATTACTTTAGCAATATCAGTCCGCCCACCTACCCGGACGGCCTGGACATCGAGGTCTGCTCCTTCAAAGCACTGGAACAAACCAGCCAAGAAACCAGCAAACCCTTTGACCGCGAGCATGTGACGCCCTATCTACGTGAATCGGGGCAGTTCAATACGGCTGCCATGCAACACAGCCAAGACTTCTCCGCCTTACGTTGGACGGCAGATGAGCTTGCTGACTTTGCCGTTATTGAAAAGGTTTTTCAGCATTTTCACCCTCGGATCGACTTCACCTGGGTCGAAGTGCTTAATTTGCAACACCAGCAGCCAGACATTTTTAACAGCAACCAACATATAATTCGTAACGAAGGAGCCGCCATGGGCACTGGCCAGAAACTCTGGAAGCGCGCCAAACAAATAATTCCCGGCGGCAACATGTTGCTCTCCAAACGTGCCGAGATGTTCCTACCGGAGCTATGGCCTGCTTACTTCAGTAAAGCCAAGGGTTGCAAGGTATGGGACCTTGATGGTAATGAATACACCGACATGTCCATCATGGGCATAGGCACCAACACCCTGGGCTACGGCCATCCAGAAGTGGATGACGCAGTACGCAAGACCATTGACGCCGGCAATATGTCCACCCTCAATTGCCCGGAAGAGGTCTATCTAGCTGAAAAGTTGATTGAATTGCACCCCTGGGCTGACATGGTGCGATTTGCCCGCTCAGGCGGTGAGGCGAATGCCGTCGCCATCCGCATTGCCCGCGCCGCTACCGGCAAGGACAAAGTCGCTATTTGTGGCTACCACGGTTGGCACGACTGGTATCTGTCCGCCAATCTAGGCGACGACAAGACGCTGGCGGGCCACCTGCTGCCAGGCCTGGCGCCCAACGGCGTGCCACAAAGCCTGCGCGATACTGTCTTCCCATTCAACTACAACAACTTTGCCGAACTGGAAGCTCTGGTCAATGCCCACGATATTGGTGTGATCAAGATGGAGGTTCAGCGTAACAAGGGGCCGGAAGACGATTTCCTGCACAAGGTTCGCCAGCTCGCCACAGATTACGGCATGGTGCTGATTTTCGATGAATGCACTTCGGGCTTCCGTCAGACCTTTGGTGGGCTGCACAAGATATACGGCGTGGAGCCGGATATGGCTATGTTCGGCAAGGCACTGGGTAATGGCTACGGCATCACTGCCACCATCGGCAAACGTGAAATCATGGAGGCAGCGCAAACTACCTTCATCAGCAGCACCTTCTGGACCGAGCGTATCGGCCCAACTGCCGCACTCAAAACCTTGGAGGTAATGGAGCGCGTGAAGTCTTGGGAGCAGATCACACAGACCGGGCTAGAGATAACCGCCAAGTGGAAAGCATTGGCTGACAGGCATGGACTTTCCATCACCACCAACGGCTTGCCCGCATTGACTGGTTTCTCATTTAACAGCCCCAACACGTTGGCGTACAAGACCCTGATTACACAAGAAATGCTGGCCAAGGGATATCTAGCCGGAACGAGCGTGTATGTGTGTACCGAACATACGCCGGAAGTTGTCACCAACTTTTTCGAGGCACTGGAACCGGTGTTTGCGCTGGTCAAAGAATGTGAAGAAGGGCGTGACGTGATGAGCCTGCTTAAAGGGCCGGTGTGCCATGGTGGGTTTAAACGCCTGAATTGAGCGCCGAATGAGAATTGCCATCCGCGTCGATGCTTCAAGCCAAATCGGCACCGGCCATTTCATGCGCTGCCTGACCTTGGCGGATGAACTGAAACAACGCGGCGCACTGATTCGTTTTGTCAGCCGTCAACTGCCCAAGCATTTACGAGACATGTTGACAGAGAAGGAGCATGAGTTCACGCCACTTAATAGCAACCCAAGCGAGGCGATTGCAGATGATCTGGTTCATGCCCACTGGCTCGGCATCAGTCAGCACGCCGACGCGCAAGCCAGTATTCAGGTGCTGTCTGACCACACTTGGGATTGGCTAGTTGTAGACCACTATGCACTGGATGCTCGTTGGGAGTCAGCGCTTCGACAAATGGTCAAGAATATCCTGGTCATAGACGACATTGCCGACCGACAGCACGACTGCGATGTTCTGCTGGATCAGAATTTATACGCGGACATGGGCACCCGCTACACCGGCAAAGTGCCCTCGCATTGCCAGTTATTGCTCGGACCGCGCTACGCCTTGCTGCGCGAGGAGTTCCGTCAATTGCATGAGCAGGCCAAGCCACGCACAGGGCCAGTCAAGCGCATGCTGGTGTTTTTTGGTGGCGTGGATGCAAACAACTACACAGGCCGCATCGTTGAAGCCTTGGCCAATCTTGGCATCAGAGGGCTGCATGTGGATGTGGTGATTGGCTCGCAGCATCCTAGTCGTGAGCAGATTGAATCTGAGTGTGTGCAGCACGGTTTTACTTACCATGTACAAACCGATCGTATGGCCGAGTTGATGGCTGCGGCAGACTTGGCGATAGGTGCCGGTGGTTCAGCGATTTGGGAGCGTTGTTGTTTAGGATTGCCCACGTTGACTATTTGTACAGCCGACAATCAGAACAAACAGATTGTTGACGCGGCGTCCGAAGGATTGCTGTATGCGCCTGAACTGAAAGACGAACTGGTTCTTGTGGTCAATCGTCATGTGAGCGCATTCATGGAAAACAGCTGCCTTAGGCGTTTTATTTCCAGTAATGGCATACAGGCTGTGGATGGGCGCGGCGTATTGCGAGTCACCGGGAATTTGGGTTGCAGCGGCATTGAAATCCGAACTGCAAGACAAGATGATTTACAGAAATTGTTTGAGTGGCGCAATCATCCAACCGTCAGAACGGTATCTCGCAATCCTGAGGTGATCAATTGGGAAAATCATCAAAAATGGTTTGCTGCGGTGTTGATGTCACCTGACAGTTTGCTGCTCATCGGTCAGCGTGAAGGTGCGCCAGTGGGGGTCGTGCGTTTCGATATTCAGGATGATGAGGCCGAAGTTTCAATCTATCTCGTCCCGGGTATCAAGGAATCGGGCCTAGGACAAGACCTTTTACAGAGCGCGGAGCATTGGTTTGCGGTTAATCGGCCGAGGATATGTAAGGTTCGCGCCCATGTGCTTGGCGGTAACGAACGTTCTCAGCGCCTATTCTTAGGGATGGGCTATCAAGTTGAGTCCACCTGTTATTCAAAGAGGCTGCATTAAAATGACTGAAGAATTCAAGATCGCTGACAGGTTGATAGGGCGAAGCCACGCCCCCTTTATTATCGCGGAGATGTCCGGCAACCATAACCAGTCCCTCGAACGCGCACTGGAAATCGTTGATGCCGCTGCCAAGACGGGCGCTCACGCGCTGAAGCTCCAGACCTACACGCCCGACACCATGACATTGGATCTGGACGAACGCGAATTTCGCATCAGCGACCCGAAGAGCCTATGGGCTGGCACTTCGCTCTACAAACTCTACGGTGAGGCCTACACCCCTTGGGAGTGGCACACACCGATTTTTGACCGGGCACGCGAGCTAGGTATGATTCCGTTCAGTACGCCATTCGATGACACGGCAGTGGATTTTCTCGAAGATCTGGATGTGCCGTGCTACAAGATCGCCTCGTTCGAGAATACTGACCTACCGCTGATCCGCCGCGTGGCTGCCACCGGCAAGCCGCTCATCATTTCCACCGGCATGGCGACCGTGGCAGAGCTGGATGAAACCGTACGTGCCGCGCGTGCAGCGGGTTGCAAGGACCTGATCCTGCTCAAGTGCACCAGCACCTACCCGGCCACGCCCGAGAACACCAACATCCTGACTATTCCGCATTTGCGCGAGTTGTTTGATTGCGAAGTGGGCTTGTCCGACCATACGATGGGTATCGGCGTGGCGGTGGCTAGTGTAGCTCTCGGAGCCAGCGTTATCGAGAAACACTTCACCCTCAATCGTGCCGATGGTGGTGTGGATAGTACATTCTCCATGGAGCCTGCCGAAATGACACAATTGGTGATGGAAACTGAACGGGCCTGGCAGTCACTGGGACGGGTGAGCTATGGTCCGACTGCTGCTGAGAAAATATCACTTCAATTTCGTCGCTCACTGTATGTTGTAAAAGATGTGAAAGCCGGAGATGTGTTGACGCGGGAGAATGTACGGGCGATTCGTCCGGGGCTGGGTTTGCCGACAAAATATTTAGAATATGCATTGGGTAAAACTGTAAAGCAGGATGTGAAATGCGGAACGGCATTGAGTTGGGGGATACTAGGATGAGTCATGAATATGATCAATGAGATCGTGCAAATGGGCGCACCAAAAATTCTCGACTGTACGCTGCGCGATGGCAGCTATGTAATAGATTTTCAATTTACTGCAGCCGATACTGAAAACATCGCATACGCGTTGGACGAAGCCGGCTTTCCCTATATTGAGGTTGGTCATGGAGTTGGCCTAGGTGCGTCCGAACAAGGAAAAAACATCGCGGCCGCTACTGATATTGAATACATGCAGGCTGCGGCAAAGTCCGTTAAGCAAGGAAAGTGGGGAATGTTCTGTATCCCCGGTATCGCCCAACTCGACCATTTACGCTTGGCGGCCGACCATGGCATGGACTTTGTACGCATCGGCACCGATGTCACCGCGGTGGATAGCTCAGCACCTTTTATTTCCCTAGCTAGAGATCTGGGCGTGGAGGTCTACGCCAACTTCATGAAATCCTATGCGCTGCTGCCGGAGGAATTTGCTCGTTTAGCTGCTCGTTCCGCAGGTTTCGGTGTTGGCATGGTCTATCTGGTAGATTCTGCTGGTGGAATGCTGCCCAGCGAGGTACGTACCTATGTGCGAGCCACGCGCGACGAAGCACCTAATGTCGCCTTGGGTTTTCATGGACATAATAATCTGGGTTTAGCGGTGGCCAACTCCTTGGTGTGTGCAGAGGAGGGGGTGGCGATGGTGGATACCTCCTTGCAGGGCTTCGGTCGCAGCGCTGGCAATACCCCTACAGAACAATTCCTCAGCACTCTGGTACGTAGCGGCTACGAAATTAACATTGATCCCATTGAGGCCATGCATCTGGGTGAAACCTTGATTCGCCCACTTATTGAGCGACGGGGTCTGAGTTCACTTGATATCGCCGCTGGACAGGCCCAGTTTCATTCCAGTTATATGCCAGCGGTGCTGAACGCTGCCAAACGACATCGCATTGACCCGCGTGTGCTTATCATTGAATTGTGCAAGCACGACAAAGTAAGCGCACCGGACGATCTCCTGGATCGCCTTGCCGCTGAACTCCATGCGCGTCATGTCGCCCTATGCGCCCTGCCTTGGGGTACCTATTACGGTGAAGAGCAAAGCCCCAAATGACTGCATCAACGCAAATCAATCAAGTCTTCGCCGCACGCTGGACGCAGCTGGCATTGGTTACAGATGAACGATCCTTCAGCTATGGCGAGTTGTATGCACACGCCGCTGGTATACGCAACTGGCTGGTGACTCAGGGGTGCCGGGCGGGTGACACAGTAGCCTTGCGCCTACCCAATAGCTGGCCTTTTGCCGCTGCTTATCTGGCCTGTATCCTGGGATGCTATCGCCTAGTGCCGGTAAACCTGGAACTGAATGCAGATGATCAGCGCTACATTCTTGACCGGGTAGCGGCCCGCGTTGTTATGGAAGATGAGGCGGTACTGGCGGCGCTGCCCCCTGCTGGGGCAGATACTCCAGACTTCGATTATCCGATTGGTGGAGTGGTGGCGGTGTTTTTCACCTCAGGTACCACAGGTCGTCCGAAGGGGGTGTGTCATACTTTGGACGGACTGGTAGGCAACGCGGTGGCATTTAATCAGAGCATGAGATTAGATAGTGATACTCGTCTTTACCATTGCCTACCCATGGCCTACATGGCCGGATTTCTCAATACTTTGTTAAGCCCATGGTTGGCCGGTGGCACAGTGCTGCTCGGGCCACGTTTCCGTGCAGCAGAAGCCTTGCAGTTCTGGCAGCGCCCCCTTTCCTGGCGGGCTAACGCCATCTGGCTTACGCCCACATTGGCTGCCGTGCTGGTGCGGATGAATCGAGATCCTGACATTGCACACAAGGTAAGTGGGAGCCTGTGCCATATTTTCTGCGGCACTGCACCCCTGCCAATCGCCGTGCGTCAAGCCTTCCGCGCCACCTTTGGTTGTTCCTTACAGGAGAGCTATGGTATGAGCGAGGTGCTGCTGGTGTCGGCGCAAACCCGAGCCGAGGCCGAAACCAGCAGTAATGTCGGATGTTTACTGCCAGGTGTGCATGCTGCATTCCGCGCCGCACCAGAACATAGCGGGCTGGAATTAGTGATCCACACTCCTTATGTCCTGACTGCCTATCTGCTGGATAATGGTGAGGCCTCCCCGCTATTGGCCGATGGCGGCATGCCCAGTGGGGATGTCGGCCGAATGGAGGGTGATGCTCTCGTTATCGCCGGTCGGCTGAAGGATCTTATCATCCGTGGCGGTCTCAATGTCTCGCCAGTGGCGGTAGAAAATGTGCTGTTGCGTGAACCGGGTATCCAGGAAGCCGCCGTGGTGGGATTACCCCACGATTTCTGGGGCGAGTCTATCGTTGCCTGCCTTGTGGCTAAAGCAGGTACCGATGTCGACACGCTGCAGGCGGGCCTGCACCTTCGCTGCACCAAGGAGCTGGGAGAAGGCATGCGCCCCGACCGCTACGTCTGGCTGGATGTCCTACCACGCACTTCTACTGGCAAGGTGCAAAAACATGTTCTCGTAGAGCGCTTGGTATGATTCTCACCGCCCTCAACCATAATCTCATCCATTTAGTCATCAAACTTAGGAATAAAACATGACCACACATATCGTCGATCTCACCATGCCTATTGAAGAGGGTATGCAGACATTTCCGACCCACTGGCACCCCTTCGTTGAAATTACCCAGCTAGGTCGCCATGGCCTGGAAAACCGCGAGACGCGCAAGCTGGTACTGGGCACTCACACGGGCACGCACATTGATGCGCCACGCCATTTTATTCCCGGTGGTGACACGGTGGATCAGATCCCGCTGGAACAACTGGTGGGGCCGGCTTCGGTGCTTGACCTCACTGCCTTCGGCGCGGGTATGGAAGTCGGGCCAGATGACTTGGCACGGATTCTGGGTGAACGGCCATCCACGCGGGTGCTGATGCGCTTCGACTGGGATCGCACCTTAGGAACCATGGCTTATTACAATGACTCGCCTTACCTCTCAGAGGCGGCCGCTCAGTGGCTGGTAGATCACGGCTGCCGCTTGCTGGGCATGGATACCGCAATGCCGGACAACCCCAAGAATGGGCGAAATTGCCCTAAGGATTCTCCCAACCATAAGATACTCCTTGGCAACGGCGTCATCCTTTTGGAATACATGGTCAACCTGGCTGCCTTGGACCAGTCTGTTGTGCATTTGGTGGTTGCTCCGCTCAAGATACGCGGCGGTGATGGTGCTCCGGTTCGGGCCTTTGCTATCCTCAATCGAGAACCAAAATGATTGCGGAGAGATTCAGCGAGGTAACCCTTGAGAAAAGAGATTGCGATGTGTGTGGCTCCCAAGACTTGGAATCACTATGGTCATATGAAAAAAATGTTTGTATAAACGGATCCACTAACGGGTATTCATTCAAGGTAAATAACGTTATTTGTCGCAGTTGTGGCTTTACCTTTGTTTCCCCACGATTTAATGAAGATGTATTGGCTGATTATTATGGCTCCTCATTAAGGAGTCCTTTAGATCAATCATTAGACTACGATATAAGCTTTCGAATGGATGTTATCAACAGGTTTCTCCCCAAGGGAGTCAAGCCTAAATTTATTGAAATTGGACCGAGTACTTTTTGCGAATTTCAAGAAAGGGTTAGCGAGTATTTTGCTTACCGGGGCATTGAACCAAGTAGCGCTTTTGGGAGCGAGTGGAAGAATGTTCAAGATTTTAGAGAGGCCAGCTTAGCTGACATCGTTGCACATTATTTTGTATTGGAACATATTCCGAATCCGCTAAAGTTTCTTAAAGAATGCAACCGGTTGTTAAAGATGAATGCATTCATGATCGTTGAAGTGCCAAACATTGCAATTTATCCAGCCGATCCGGTTGCCCTGCATTTATATGAGCATCAAAGCCATTTTTCTTTAAGGACACTAGAATGTTTGGCAAGTAAGGCAGGGTTTGTTCAGGTTGAATGTACTGACAAATCGAGCAGGTCTTTTGGCATGACGGCGGTTTTTAGAAAAATTAAAAATGGCTCCACTGAGTCACCCCCCCCTAATGTCAAAAAAACTTCCTGTCAGGATATAGTTGCATTCCAGGGCCATGCGGCTATTCCAGAATATCGAATGAACAGGCAATTTTTCAGTCTTGGCTTACACAAGGTTAGAAATTTTAATGATAGCCTTTCGCAGGCCAAAAAGTTTATCGAGAATGCTGGGAATGAAGTGGTTATATTGTGGGGCGCCAACCAGAATCTTGTCGATTTTCTTGGGCATGCTTATCCGAATTCAAACGCGCCCAATTTTCTTACTTTTGTTGATTCAGACTCTCGCAAGCGGAATCTGCTTCTAGATTATGATGGTCGCTTTGACAAAATGGTATTTACCCCATCTGAATGCATTAATGCCATCAAAGAATCATGCCGTTTGATTGTTTTTACCAGGAGACATAAACAAGCAATACTTGATTCAATTATCAGTCTTGCAGGCAAACGATATAAGGATGAAGACACCCTAACTGTTGATATAAATCCATGAATATTAATCAGAGTTAAATAATGAATGTGTTCCCCATTTTTTCTTTCAATAAAGAATGTTTTTTACGAATTGCTGAGAGATCCATTGTTATTTCCAATCCTCGACTCCGTCTTCATGTCGAGGTGGACGCAAAAACTGCCAGTATGCTAGCGCTACATCTCCGTGGCCTTGGCCAATTGGAATGGGAAATGCAACTGGATGGCTGCAGTGGCATAGACAGATCCCAAAGATTTGTGGGAATGCGCGGATTGGTCACCGACCATTCTGGTTTTCAGGCCGATGTTGACAATGAGTCCGCCAGAGCGGTGGGAGATAAACTTTTTAAGTTGTTGCGAGACCGTCTAATTCTCATAGAGAAATCTGCGGAGTCTCAGTCGCGCGTTGCGCCCATGGATAATTTGCTGGATCAGGAACATTTGGGGTCGTTCCATCAGAGGGTCGGACAATATGTTTTACTCGGCCTCAGAGAGCGTGAACCGTGGCGTGCATGGCAGAACCAAAAGTTTTCTGAGGATGGACTCAAACTAATAGGTGAGAATTATCGCCAAATCCAAGAACCTTTTTTTGATCGCAGATTTACACATAAAGATTTGAGCGGGTTATGGGTCTTGGACTTTGGCTGCGGTAACGGTTATTTTAGTGCCAAGTTCGCTGATGCAGGTGCCAGCGTTATCGCACTGGATTCTTCTGAAGAACTCATGTCGTTGGCCAGAAAAAATTATGGCTTTCGCAGCGAGCTGGATTTCATTCTGGCGAAAACAATGCAGGACTCTATTCAATACCTGAACAACTTAAGCGCCGAGTCAATAAATTTAATCTACCTTCAGGATACTTTGTTATTGCTGCTAAACCCGGAAGGGGGTGTTCCAAGTGATATTTTATCTGAATTGTTTCAGGCTTTTCGTCGCGTTCTGACACCTGATGGTGAGCTCTTTGCAATGGAGCCGAACGCTATTTTTTGGCTTGCTGGAAGGTATGGCAACCCTGAAGCGCCCTATGCAATTGTCACTGAGTATCGTAACCACGTTTTCAATGTTGTGCCTAATCTGGGCGAGATCTTGGCTCCTTTGGCTGATGCGGGTTTTGGTCTTGTGGAATATTGCCATCCTGAGCCCACTGATCCGAGTCATGCCGACTATACGTATGCCAAGGAATTCCCGATTTGGGATTTCTTTAAGTTTAAAGCTATCAATTGATGCACATATTAGATGAACTTGACAGTGCTCTTCGAGAACTGCTGAGCCACGACAACCGTCCGATAGTTATTTTTTCCTCAGCGTGGCCTTTTTTCCGTGCTATCGGGCATGCCAATACTGAGGTTACCGAAGAGTTGCTGCACGTTGTGATAAATGCGGTCGGTAAGCGGAGTATGCTGATGCCAACTTTTTCCGGTGGTTATCAGAATGGCCTCTGTGACCTGGATAGTGCCCCTAGTTCGACAGGAGTCTTATCGGAGGCATTCCGGCGTAAACACGGGAATGTACGCACGTTGAGTGCTTTTTTCTCATTCTCTGTGCGTGGCCCGGCAATCAATGAGGTGTCTGATCTCATGCCAATAGATGCATGGGGGGATGGGTCCATTTATCACTGGATGGAACATCAAAATGTCCGATTTCTTATGTTGGGCACTGACCCAACACACTGCAGCTACCTCCATCGAGTAGAATGGCTGTTGCGTGATGTAATCCCCTATCGTTATGTCAAGGCATTTGATGGAACCCTGCGTCGCGATGGAAAGGATATTCAGTGCCATGAGCAACTTTTTGTACGTTGCCTCAAGCCAGAGGCAGAAAATGATTTTACCGTACTCAAGGGTTTGCTCGACTCGGCAGGCATGGTGTCAACCGCTGTGCAAGGTGTGCCCCTTGCTTTATATGATGTCCAACATGTTCTGCGGTCTGTTCTTCCTGCAATGAAGAGAGATCCCCTTCTCGCTGTAGTTAATAAAGATGATTTCAAGGGTTTTTAACATGCCTACCGAAAATTTAGTTGCTTCTGTATTAAATAATATTCTTAGTCAAAAAGGACAGTCAATCTCTGAATATGACAAAAAAATATTTGAGAGTGGGCTCATTGATTCATTCGGTATCGTTGAGTTCGTCCTTGCTCTCGAAGAGCGTTTTCAGATAAAAATTCCACCTGCAGATTTGACGATTCAGAATTTCGCGTCCATCAACGAAATCTCAAAGTTGGTCGAACAACTCAAATGTAAGAGTCCAGTAGATAATGATTAGAGATGAGATGTATCGATGGGCAGAAGATCTTTTTCCCATCGACCGTAGCCTTACAGGCCCAGGCGTTCGGGAGACACTTGCCTACCTTGGCAACCTACTGCCAGGTCTAGCTGTTCATGAAATTTCCTCCGGCACCCCGGCATTTGACTGGACCATACCTGATGAATGGACTATCCGCGATGCCTATGTCACTGATGAAGCGGGTAATCGTGTCATTGATTTTCAAAAACACAATCTGCATGTAGTTGGCTATTCGGAGCCAACTAACATTTGGCTGGACCGCGATGAATTGGAGAAGTATCTTTATTCGTTGCCTGATCAGCCAGATGCAATTCCGTACATCACCTCTTACTACACGCGGCGATGGGGATTCTGCTTGACCCACAAACAGCGGGAAGCATTACCGCCCGGCCGTTATCATGTAGTGGTCGATAGCGATCTAAAACCCGGCGTACTGAACTACGCTGAGTTAATTCTGCCTGGACGGGAGGATCGGGAAATCTTGCTCTCCACCTACATCTGCCACCCCTCCATGGGAAATAACGAGATTTCGGGGCCTGTGGTGACTGCGGCACTTGCGCGATGGTTACAGAGCCTCGAAGACCGACGCTATACCTATCGAATCGTTTTCGTTCCCGAAACCATTGGTTCAATTGTTTATCTCAGTCGTCACGCAGAAGAGATGAAACAAAGAACCATAGCCGGGTTTGTGGTGACCTGTGTCGGTGATAATCGTGCCTATTCGTTTCTCCCATCCCGAAAAGGCCGCACCTTGGCGGATCGGGTTGCTGAGCATATGCTGAATCGGCAGGTTACGGATTACGTTCGTTATAGTTTTCTTGATCGCGGGAGTGATGAGCGACAGTACTGCAGCCCATTGATCGACTTGCCGGTTGTATCGATCATGCGTACAAAATATGGCGCTTATCCCGAATACCACACTTCCCTGGACGATCTCTCACTGATTAGTCCTGATGGTTTGGAGGGGGCATTTAGAGTATTACAGCGTTGTCTGCAGGCACTTGAGGTGAACTATCGGTACAGGGCAACCGTACCCTGTGAGCCTCAACTTGGAAAGCGGGGGTTTTATCCGACCTTGAGCATGGTAAAGAGTGGTGAAGAGGTTCGTACCATGATGGATCTACTTGCATATGCAGATGGTGAAGCAGATCTTCTGGGGATTGCTGACATAATTGACGCAAACATCATGGAATGTGCGCAGATAGCTGAAAAGCTGGAGAAACATGGACTACTGGAAAAGGTTTAATGGATTGCCCTGCCCTACCCGCAAGAAGTAGTTACGCCATCTGCAGTTGCTCTGAAGGGCTCATATGGTAATACCACAAAAGTACGATGGTGTGCTGCGGCACCTCATTACCACCGCAGATGAAAGGACCTGGAAATTTGATCGCCCTGCTATTTTTCTGGGTGAGTGGTGTCGAATTTATGACCGAAAACACATTTGGCAAGGCATGGATGCCATCGTTGCAGCGCCATATGGACTGGGCCAGGCGAAGAAGGATGCCGATTACGCCGAAGCACGCGCTTTAGAGGAAGCGCTTTTCCCCGAAGTATGCTCTGTGCTAAACCGCTACCATGGTACGCAGCATGGCTCAAGATTCTGGCGAATTGTATTGGGCCACTGGTTTCGCCGCTATGTGGACTTGATGCTTAATCGCGTTAGAACGGTTGAGCAGTGCTTGCAGACTCATCAACTTTCGGGCACGACTGCATTTGCGGATGAGCACTACGCACTCGCCCCGCTAGATTCCTATGCGGCGATCTGGGCTTTCAGTGATGATCGATGGAATAACGCGTTGTATGTGCAGATTCTGACTCTGCTTGGCGGGGTAAGTTGCCCCGTGGAAGTGATTCCTGGCGACATATCCGAAGGATATCGCTGGCCAGCAACGTTGACTGAAATACCCCTAAAACGGCGAATACTGAAGTGGGGCTATCGACAGACAGGAAAGCTAGCCGGATTACTGGCAAGAGAGAATGACGCTTTTATTATTAATAGCTATCTGCCCAAAAAAGAAGAGATAAGACTTCAGTTGGCAATTGGGCAAGTGCCGCAATTGTGGACTTCCCCGATGCAAGAGTTCACAAAAAGGCCAGATCGCGCACTTCGGTACAGCTTATCTAATAAGATCGCTGGAGAATCAATCAATACCCTCTCAGATATCCTGCGCTCAATGATATTTGAACTTCTGCCAGCCTGTTATTTGGAGGGGTTTGCAGAGTTGACTGAAAAAGTACAACAATTGCCTTGGCCTAAAAGACCTAAATTTATCTTCACCAGTAATGGTTTTGATACGGATGAGATGTTTAAGCTCTGGACTGCGCTGAAAGTTGAGTCTGGCTGTCAATATATAACCGGTCAGCATGGAAATAATTATGGCACTCATCGCTACATCCATACTTCAATAGAAGAAGCGACGACTGATAAGTTCCTGACCTGGGGCTGGACAGATGGTTTATCGCAACACACACCAGCATTTCTCTTTAAAATCACAAGGCGTATAGGTTGGAACTATGACCCCAATGGTGGATTGTTGATGATCGAGCTTCATGAACCCCATCGTATTACTACATGGGACGGAACATTTGAGTTTGGTAATTATTCTACAGATCAGCGTAAATTTATTGAGAAGCTACAAAAAATACCTAGAGAGCAATTAACAATAAGAATGCATGGTGGGTCTTGTTACACAAGATGGTCTGAAATAGATCGGTGGCGTGATTTCGATCCAGATCTAAAAATAGAGACTGGAGCCAAACCCATTGCTAAATTAATAGCCAAAAGCAGATTGGTTATCCATAGCTATGACTCCACTGGCATGCTGGAGACCTTGTCACAAAACATTCCGACGCTCATTTTTTGGCAGAATGGTCTTGATCATTTACGAGATAGCGCTAAACCTTACTATCAGCTACTTGTGGATGCCGGTATTATTCATCTGACCCCGGAATCTGCCGCAACGAAAGTCAATGAGGTTTGGGATAATATAGAAAACTGGTGGGCGCAGAGTACTGTACAGGATGCGCGTAGGACGTTTTGCGATCGATATGCCAGAGCAGAGAAAAAACCAGTTTGGGCGATGAAACGGCTGTTAACTACACATACAGATCAAGGGAGCAGCAAATGAACCAGCCGCTAAAAATACTTGACCTCGGGTGTGGTAACAAGAAACGGGAAGGCGCGGTTGGCATTGACTTTAACGGTCGCACAGCGGCTGATGTCATTCATGACCTTGATGTTTTTCCATATCCGCTGGAAGATTCCTCATTTGATGAAATCTATCTCGATAATATATTGGAGCATTTAGATGACGTAATTCGTACCATGGAAGAGATTCACCGTATCTGTAAGCCGGGCGGGTTGGTTAAAGTGATTGTTCCCTACTTCAGATCAATCTGGGCCTGTATTGATCCGACCCACCGGCATTTTTTTACTGTTGACTCCTTTGCGTACTTTGATCCCGATCATCCAATCTGTGACCGTTATGCTTATTCATTGGCAAGGTTTAAGGTGGAGAAAATTGTTTTCAATGAAAACCTTAAAAATCGGCGTCTGAAAAAAATGATCTCGGGGTTTGCCAATAGATGGCCTAGCCGGTATGAGCATTATTTAAGCCATTTTTATCCCTTGGATGACATATCGTTTTATTTGCGCAAACTATGATAACCACTGGCTTACATTCGTGTGAATCAGAGGAACCTAAAGATTAATGATGGAATCGCTCCGCAAATTTTTGTGGTGTGTTAAAGCGGGGGTTACGTTTGCCCCTGTTTGGATATCTGAACATAAGCTTCGCTCTGAAATAAAGCCTGCAGTCGAATCGGTTGTAGCTCCATCAGAAAAGTGGCTCGATGTCGGCTGCGGCTTACGGCCATACGAATCATATTTCCCAGCCGGCTCATATGTTGGTGTTGATATAGAGGCCAATGGATGCGACCCCCATTTGAAAACTCCTGACCACTACTACGGCGGCCGGGTATTGCCTTTCTCGGATAATAGTTTCGGAGGAGTTATCAGCACCCAAGTGCTGGAGCATGCGCCCAGCCCACGCAGTTTGTTGATTGAAATGCGCCATGTGATCAGGCCGGGGTGAAATTAATCATTTCCCTTCCTTTTATGTGGCAGGTACACGAAGAGCCCTATGATTTTTTTCGATTTACTCAACTTGGCATTGCCGATATGTTAAAACAAACGGGGTTCGAAGTAGACCGCATTGTCAAGGATACCGTGGGTATTGAAACACTGGCGGTGACACTAAACAGCTATATTGTTGACAACTTGGCGCCGCCTATTCATGGTTTTGGGCGCCTGGTTGCTCTGACGATCTGTTTTCCAATACAGCTTATTGCAATGACTTTACAGATAACCCTTCCCGATCGTAGGCAGCTTTATTTAAATTTGGTAATTCAGGCCAGGAAAGGCACCCCCCTTTAATTATGATGAGTCTACGGAACAAATGCGTGCTGGTGACAGGTGCAGGTAGCTTTATTGGCAGCCACTTATGCCGGGCGCTGCATACTCAAGGAGCCCGGGTCATCGGATTTGTGAAAAATACCAATGCATTTAAGCAACATACTACCGAACAGCATGTAGTTGATATTTCAGATCGGCTACGGCTAGGGCAGTTGGTGAAAAATACACGACCCGATCTAGTGGTGCACCTGGCTGGAAACAAAAATAGAGGTCTTGGTTCGGCTGAGTATAGAGCTGGATATGAAATCAACCTCCTTGGAACGCTCAACCTCGCTGAGGCGTGTCAGGAGTTAACTACCTTAAGCAGGTTTATATTTCTTGGGACTAGCGAGGAATATGGCCGGCTACCAGTGCCATTTGAAGAATCGTTCAGGGAAGCCCCTATCAACGCCTATGGTGTCACTAAACTCGCCGCAATTCAATTTCTGCAGGCGCTCGTACAGGCCCACGGCTTCCCCGCTGTAATTCTGCGGCCTTCCATCGTCTATGGGCCAAGGCAGGATGTTGATATGTTCTTGCCTGCTTTGATCAAGACACTTATATCAGGGAAACAATTTGAAATGACCCGAGGAGAGCAGACCCGAGATTTCTTGTTCATTGATGACATGGTAAATGCTATTCTGCATGCCTTGAATGCACCTGATGTGGTGGGTCAAGTAATCAATATAAGTTCCGCAAAACCTGTTCGAATTGATCACCTGGCAAAAAAGGTAGCGCAGCTGATTGGGCCTGGGACAGAGAATCTGCTGAATTTTGGTGCCCGGGACTATCGTCCTGGGGAAACAATGAATTACTGGTCCAACAATGTGCGGGCACAGGAACTACTGAATTGGTCGCCTACTATCTCGCTGGAAGAAGGTTTACGCCAGACCATTCTTTACTATCGTACAGTGACATTGGCAAGTTAATCCATGATGAGAAAGATTCATTACCATTCGGATTGCACTTTTTTTGCCGGTTGTGAAAATATGCTGGTGAATTTCTGGTCGTCCCCGATGCTCCGCAGTCAATTTGAAGTAAGTTTCAGTTATCGGGATTCAGTCCGTTATACGGAGGGGCTTAACCGGCGAATACCAGTTGATTTCCCTGTTTACCCGCTGAAGTTTCTGGATTTCTCTGATCCAGCTATTTTCCCTGGACAATGGCCGATATTAGCGAAACGGGGTGTGCTGCTGTGCTTGAGGCTCGTATTGACTCCACCGTTGCTATGCTATGAAATATGGACATTGCGATGTCTTTTTTTGCGTATTCATCCAGACATTGTTCATATTAACAGCGGGGGATACCCAGCCGCACTCTCTACCCGAGTAGCCGTGATTGCAGCACGGCTCGCCAAAATACAAGCAATAGTAATGATTGTAAATAATCAGGCAGTGGATTACACGCGGCCATCTCGCTGGTTGGGCTATCCGATGGATCGGCTGATTGCGCTGTCCACCTCCAGATTTGTAACTGGTTCAACGGCAGCAGCGCGGCAATTGAAAAAAGTTCTTCAACTAAATGAAGTAAAATGTCTAGCGCTGCATAACGGTATCACCCTGCGCCAACCAACAGAAAGCCAAGATGAAACTCGTAAACGTCTTGGTTTGGATAAGTTTGATGGGGTTATCTTTGGTGTGGTTGCTATATTGCGGCCTAATAAGGGACACCAAGTGTTGCTCGAAGCAATGGTCAAGCTTATGGGAGCGGCAAAAGCACCTAATATCAAAATCCTGATTGAGGGAAATGGTCCTCTATGCAAGAATTTGCAAGAGTTTGTAGCTAACAATAAGTTATCGGGCCACTGCATTTTTGTTGGGAACGAAGAGAATATTATGAATTTCATGTCTTTTCTTGATGTTCTAATACTACCGTCCATTGACCATGAGGATTTTCCAAACGTAATCCTTGAGGCGATGGGGGTGGGAAAACCAGTTATCGCAAGTAATCTTGCAGGCATTCCGGAGCAAATTATAGATGGCGAGACTGGCCTTCTGGTTGCACCACGAGACATCGATCAACTGGCTGCGGCAATTACAAAGCTCAGTTTTGATGAACAACTGCGCGTACGGATGGGGCAAGCCGGACTTCAGCGCTTCAAGAAATACTTTACCGCGGAAGTAGCAGTCAAAAATTACATGCCTTTTTATCAATCCCTAATTAAAGCCTGATTCACATGAAAATGACCATCCCTGCAGATGGTCATGGGACTCGCATCAGAGATGTCGTGGATGACAAACTTCGAAGTAGAGCCTTAAGCTGGCGAAGGATGGGTCAATGGCGGGTTCTTTGTGTTTGAGCTGGGAGTGCTTGATTTCATCGCTGGCGATGCCACCATTCTCGAGAGCGCATCGCTCGACGGAGCATATCAACATCCCGGCTACTGGCGGTCTCTATGGACACCTTTTGCGTGATAAGCACAGGCCCTCGAGGAACTATCGATAAATGACAAAGCACCTTGGAAGGGTTGATCTAATGACTTACTTTGCAAATGTTTATCGCGGCCGCCGAGTGCTGGTGACCGGGCATACCGGTTTCAAGGGCTCCTGGCTAGTGCTTTGGCTCAAACATCTGGGTGCCGAGGTTGCAGGGTTCTCCGTGGATGTACCCAGTTCGCCGTCTAATTTCGACTTGCTCAACCTTGGAAGGCAGATGAACCACCATGTTGGTGACATTAGAGACCAGGTGCGTTTGGCCCAGGTGATCGATGAGTTTCGGCCGGAGATGGTATTTCACCTCGCAGCTCAAGCTTTGGTGCGCGAATCCTATGCTGACCCGGTCACCACTTTCGAAACCAATATCATGGGAATGGTGAATCTACTTGAGTGTGTGCGCACCCGTCCCTGGATCAAAGTGGCGGTGCTCATCAGCAGTGATAAAGCGTACCGTAACGTTGAATGGTGTTGGGGCTATCGCGAGACCGATACCTTGGGCGGACATGACCCCTATAGCGGCTCCAAGAGTTGCGCCGATCTCGTGGCACATTCTTATTTTCACTCTTTTCTGCGCCACACCCCCACTCGGGTAGCCATTACCCGAGCCGGCAATGTCATCGGTGGCGGTGACTGGGCTGATGACCGGATCGTGCCTGATTGCATCCGCGCCTGGTCTCAAGGGGGGACTGTTACCGTGCGTAGCCCTCAGGCTACGCGGCCTTGGCAGCATGTCCTCGAACCATTGAGCGGCTACCTCTGGCTGGGGACGCGCTTGTGGCAGCAATCCGATGAGCTCAATGGCGAAGCCTTCAATTTTGGTCCGGATGCTCATGTCACTCAGACCGTCGCCGACTTGTTAGGGGCCATGGCAGTCCGCTGGCCGGGTGTGCAATGGCAGGTGCCGGAAGGTTGCGAACAGGGCGGACATGAGGCTATGTTGCTCAAACTGTCCTGCGACAAAGCATTGTTCCATCTCAACTGGCGGGCAGTGCTGCAATTCCCCGAGACCGTGGCCTTCACGGTGGATTGGTACCGTACCTGGCATGAAGGTCAGCAGGATCTCTACACCTACACAGTTGATCAGATTGAGCGTTACTGTCAGGCGGCCCAGGCAAGAGATGTGCCGTGGATCCAATCATGAAGAATTTATCCACGATCGACGGCGTCATTATTACTGAACTGCGCCAGATCACTGATGAGCGCGGTTCAGTGCTGCACATGCTACGCTGTGACGCACCGGAATTCATTCGTTTTGGCGAGTGCTACTTTTCCGAGGTGCTGCCTGGGGCTGTTAAAGCCTGGAAACGACATCGCACCCAGACTCAGAACTTTGCAGTGCCGGTCGGGCGCATCCGCATTGTAATCTATGATGATAGGATAGAATCAATCTCGCAAGGGCAATTGCAAGTGCTGGAATTGGGTCGACCAGATGCCTATTTGCGGGTGCGAATTCCATCCGGCCTCTCGTATGGATTTACTTGTATCAGTGTGACACCGGCATTGTTGGCAAATTGCACCGACCTCCCCCATGACCCAACCGATGGTGAGCTACGGGATGCAGATGACCCCGCCATCCCATATTCATGGACGCTTGAAACTGGCATGGATAGCAATGCATGAGAACACTTATCACCGGCGGATTTGGTTATCTGGGCGGGCGGCTAGCCCAATTCCTTGTAAATCAGGCAGGCCACACCATCCTTCTGGGATCACGACAACAAACCAGACCGCCTGATTGGTTGCCTCATGTCGAGGTGATACAGACTCGATGGGGCTCACCTGCCAGCCTTGAACAAATCTGTATCGGTGTTAATACGGTGGTGCATTTGGCCGGGATGAATGCACAGAATTGCACTGCAGATCCTGCTGCTGCATTGGAGGTTAATGGGTTGGCCACAGCTCACTTGCTGAATGCGGCGATAAAGCAAGGGGTAAAACGATTTATCTATTTGTCTACAGCCCATGTCTATGGCAACCCCCTGGCAGGAGTAATTACCGAAGAGACCTGCCCAACTAATCTACACCCTTATGCGACCAGCCATCGCGCCGGGGAAGATGTGGTTCGGGCCGCACACCATCGCGGGGAAATTGAAGGGGTTGTGATTCGTCTTTCCAATGGATATGGGGCGCCGGCGCATAAAGATGCCAATTGCTGGATGTTGCTGGCGAATGATCTTTGCCGCCAAGCAGTACAGCTAAAGGAACTCAGACTGCGCTCCAGTGGTTTGCAACGCCGTGATTTCATTACAATGACTGAAGTGGTTCGGGCAGTTCTGCATTGTTTAGATATACCAAGGACCGAGTGTGGCGATGGTTTGTTTAATCTTGGTGGGGGATGCGCGGTGCGTGTGATCGACTTGGCTAATCGCATTGCCTCTCGTTGTGGTGAAGTGTTGGGTTATATTCCACCGATCATGCTCCCGCAGGCTAGCGCTAGTGAAAATGATCTGCCGCTGACATATCGAATTGATAAATTGCTTGCCACGGGTTTCAGTCCGCGCGACAACTCTGCTGAAGAAATCGATGCCACACTGCGGCTTTGCCATGATGCCTATGGCAATTCTCTATGAATCAGGCTCCGCTTGTTACTGTCGTCATCCCGACATACAATGATGCTGGTTTTTTACATGAGGCACTCCAGTCGCTATGTGCACAGAGTTTCTCTGACTGGGAAGCGGTAGTTGTCAATAATTACTCCGTGGATAATACTATTATGGTCGTGGAATCTTTTTCTGATCCGCGTATTCGCCTAGAGAATTTTAGTAACAATGGAGTAATTGCCGCTTCCCGCAATCGAGGTATTACTTTGGCGCGCGGGCGCTACGTGGCTTTTCTCGATTCCGATGATACTTGGCATCCGGATAAGTTGATACGTTGTATTCCTCATTTCGACAAAGGTGCTGATTTGGTCTGTCATGGGCTTCGCCGTGTAGGCGCCCGTGAGAGCGATATGTATTGTGGCCCGCAACAGCGGGCTACTTTCGATGCGTTGCTCGACAAAGGAAACTGCATCACACCTTCAGCCACGCTTGTGCGTAAAGACATCCTGGAATCTGTTGGCTGTTTTTCTGAAGATCCGTCAATCGTTACGTCGGAGGACTACCATCTCTGGATCAAGCTGGCGAAGGTGGGTGTTAGCATGCTGTTTGTAAAAGAGATTCTGGGGAAATATCGAATTCATGCCGGTAACCAGAGTGGATCCGTGCTGCGACACCTAGAATCCGTCTTATGTGTAATCAGGGAATTCATGCCCGCAGACTCTTCGAGTAGCCTGAAGCTGCGCATACGTCTAAGGCGTCGCCTTGGACTAGCTTATTATAGCGCCGGACGGGCGATGCAAAAAAACAACCATCTGGCCGGAGCATGGCTGCTGCTTTTTAGTTCGCTGGCCTACTGGCCTTTTTATAGCAAGACTTACGCTGCCTTAGTTCTGAATATCTTGAGCCTCACGCATTCGTTAATTCGCCAAGTAAGAATTGATTAATACTTCTCTCTTGCGCCTGCATAGTCAATCCTACGGAATGTTCTCACATGATTTGGCATTTCTGTGCCTATTTTTTGCCGTTCTGCCATTCGCATATGCTCTCCAGGTTTTGACAGGAATCCCCGAAGCTGCGTTGGTCGGATATTTCCCCCTTGTCGCGGCTTTGATGGTTAAAGGGATTAAGTGGCAAACAATCCAAGATAGATTTTTCCAGCATGCTTTGGGCGCATTGGTTTTCTTTGTCATTGCGCATAATGCAATATCGGGTTTGGGAATTCTGTTGTCTGGCAATATTGCCATAGCTGGTCGTGTCCTGTGTCTTTTTGTACTGCCTGTTGGTGTATTTATTTTAGCCAGTAATTACAGTGACAATCAGCAGTGGAAGTTGGTAAAGGTAGTTGCCATTACCGCCACTGTGGTTGCGCTGGAATTGCTCTATGAGAATGTCCATATCTGGTGGTTGCAAGAGCCAACTTTTTTTCAGCTGATGAACAAGGATTACGTTTTTTCAAGGTCAGGTGAATACCTGTCACAACTCTATCTTCCCGGATACCGTCCGACAGGGCTATTAGAGCATGTTCATGTGAGCACATTTTATGTGGGAATAGGTATGCTCGCCTGGTTGGCGATATATCTCGAGCATGGCAACAAACTCTGTCTCCTTTGGGCGACTGTCTGCGAGGTCGTTCTCATCGTTCACGGTATACGGTTGGCTCTTATAGCAAGCTGCATTGCAGTAGTGGTGTTAATCTTCCTGGCTTGCAAGTCCCAGTCAGGAAATAGACAGGGAAGATGGAAAACTGCTTTATGGGTACTTGTTATTACCGGGGTTCTCGTTGTCGTACTTGATCCCTTTGGAACTGTTCAAAAATTTTACTTGTCAATTTTATTAACAGGTAGTTGGAATCCGAATTATCCGACTCCAATCACTCCCGTGCCCGTGGTAAACAGTTCGATAAGCTATGCAACCGATTTGATCGCATCCCGGCTTGGGCATGTAGTGATGAGTTTCGAATTCTTTTCCGGCCTGTTTGGACATGGAATTGGAGCATCGCTTATGGGTGTTGCGGGGGTCAACGATGATTTTTTTGTAATGCAACTCGTTACACAATATGGCCTGCTTGGGGCTATCGCTTTCATTGGTCTATTCTTTGCTGCTGTAGTGAGTTTCTGGACCACATTTAATCGTTCAAAGGGCAGTGATAGCATTTTGCTTGTTTTCGCATTCTCGGTGATAGTATTGCTTGGGTTAAGCATGTTACATAGCGGCGTTATTCAGCGTAAAGCAATATTTCCAGTTCTTTTATGGGCATTCGCTATCATTTATGGGTCTTCGCACAGAGTTATAAAATAAGCGTGGCACAGACCATAGCCATCACTGGAGCATCAGGTTACATAGGCCGACATCTTGTAAATCAGCTGAGAGATATCTCTGGAATCCAGGTACGCATACTTTGCAGATCCAGACAGCGAGGGGTGGATACTTTTGGATTGGGAAGCAACCTGGAAATTGTTGAGGGGAACCTTTATTCTCCAGAATCTCTACTAAATCTGCTTAAACCTGGCTGCACTGTTATTAATCTTGCCTATCTCTGGAATAATGGAGAAACAGAGAATCTGGCTGTAATCTCTAATCTAACAAGCGCCTGCATAGATAGAAATGTAAAGAGACTCATTCATTGTAGTACAGCTGCAGTGGTAGGACGGTCTCCAGACAATTTAATCACGGAAAATACCCCTTGCCAACCAATCACGGAATATGGCATCACCAAACTTAAAATTGAACGTGCTATCAGGGCGGTAGCACACGGTAACTTTGAAATCTCCATCTTGCGTCCGGCATCTGTCTTTGGGCTCGATGGCGAACCCCTAAAAAAACTTGCTGCTGATCTTGTTGCTGGAAATCGTTTACTGAATTATTTAAAATCCTGCCTCTTTGGATACCGACGCATGAATTTGGTTCACGTTGCCAATGTTGTTGCCGCAATCTTATTCCTGACAAGTTACCAAGAGAATGTGGATGGGGAAGTGTTTATCGTTTCGGATGATGATTCAATAGCTAATAATTTTGCGGAGGTGGAACGCACCCTAATGCGTTTTTTGGATTGTCCGGATTACGCTTTGCCATCAATCCCCCTGCCTCAGTGGGTGCTTAGTCTCCTACTTAGATTTCTCGGTAGAAATAACATCAACCCGAATTGCAATTATTCGCAGAGCAAGCTGCAGAATCTCGGGTTCAAAAGGTCGGTAATTTTCGAGGATGGATTGATGGAATATGCCAACTGGTACCGGGCGAAATATCTTGTCGAGCATGGCAGTGAGGTAATGTGATACACGTACTGAATGTTAATTCCTCTCTCGAATTTAGGACGGGGGGGGGTACAGCAGAGCGTACTTTCCAGATGAGCCGATTCCTGGCGGCTGAAGGGGTGCAGTGTACTGTCTTGACTATTGATACCGGTCTTGATGAATCGCGGGTATTGGCACTCACGCCAGCTAAAGTGATCGTGGTTCCTTTGCTATTGAGACGCTTCTATGTGCCTAAAGTAAGCTGGAAGACGATCAAAACCCTAGTGGATGCTGCCGATGTCGTCCATCTTATGGGGCATTGGAGTGTGCTTAATGCGCTGGTCTATATGGTACTCCGCCGCACTCAGAAACCATACGTTGTCTGCCCTGCGGGAGCTTTACCAATTTTTGGTCGTTCTCGATGGCTTAAGCGTATCTACAATTTCGTCGTGGGCAACAGGATCATTCGCAATGCGTCGGGGTGGATCGCGGTAACCGCCTCTGAATTTCCACATTTTGAAAATTATGGTATCCCATCATCGAATGTTACCGTGATTCCCAACGGGATATCCAAGGAAGATTTCCCGCCTGTGGATATTGGAGCATTTCGACGTGCGAGAAACTTGCCGGATGCGCCAATCATTTTATTCATGGGCCGGCTCAATCTGATCAAAGGGCCCGATTTGCTATTGCGGGCATTTGCATCGATACAAGAGTGCATCCCTGATTATCAGCTTGTATTCGCTGGCCCGGATGAAGGTATGCAATTCGCTTTGATCGAGATGGCACAGCAAGAAAGAATTGCAGGGCGGGTACATTTTCTGGGTTTCGTCAGCGGTAACGACAAATCAGCCGCCTATCAATTGGCACGCCTGCTGGTAGTGCCATCTCGTCAGGAGGCGATGTCCATCGTCGCTTTGGAAGCAGTTATCAGTGGTACCCCCGTTATGCTGACCAATCAGTGCGGCTTCGATGAACTCAAATCCATTGAACCCGGTCTTGTGGTACCAGCAAGTGTTGCAGGGATAGCGGATGGATTGATCCACCTCCTTACTGAACCTGGATTGCTCGACCGGATCTCGCCACCCCTGCAGAATTTTGTATTGCAAAGATACACTTGGCACTCTATCGTTGCCCGGTATCTGAATTTATATGGAAGCATTTTGAGTCCGGCAGCAAGCAAATGAGATTGCTTGTTGTCAGCCAATATTTTTGGCCGGAAAATTTCCGTATTAATGATCTCGTGCAATCATTGGTAAAAGAAGGCTATATGGTTGAGGTCCTGACGGGGAAACCAAATTATCCAGAAGGCATAATTTATCCGGGTTACTGCTCATGGGGGTGCCAAGTAGAAACCTGGCAAGGCATCAAAATCTACCGCGTGCCGATTGTCGCCAGGGGCAGCAGAAGCGGTATCAGACTAGCTCTGAATTATTTGTCATTTGTTGTATCTGGGCTGTTGTTCGCACCGTGGCTGCTGCGCAAAAAAAAATATGACGCAATATTCATCTATGCGCCCTCCCCGATTTTTCAGGCGATTCCGGCATCCTTTCTTGGTTGGTTGAAACACTGCCCGGTCGCATTATGGGTGCAGGACTTATGGCCAGAAAGCGCACAAGCAACGGGCTACATCCGTAGTGCCTGGGTATTGAAACCACTAGAAAGTCTGGTGCGGTTCGTTTATCGTCATACCGACTTGCTACTGGTTCCATCAAAGGCATTTCAATCACCTGTTGCTGCATTGGCACACGGGAAAACGATTGTGTATTATCCGAATTCAGTTGAGGCTGGGTTCTATAGCCCACCGGTGGTAACATTGCCGGATATTCCCGGTTTGGCTGGTAACTTCTCTGTGCTTTTTGCCGGCAATGTCGGCGTTGGGCAGGCAGTCGAGGTCATTGTGGATGCGGCTGATAAATTACGTCATCATCCTGACATTCATTTTGTCGTGTTGGGCAAAGGCAGTCGCTGGAATTGGCTGCGTGAACAAGTTGAAGTACGCGGCTTGACCAATCTGCAGCTTGCTGGACAATATCCGGTTGAAACTATGCCGGGTTTGATGAGACAAGCTTCCGCATTGCTGGTGACTTTGGCAAATCAGCCGATTTTTGCTGCAACAATACCGAATAAGGTACAGGCCTATATGGCAGTTGGCAGGCCCATCATCGCTTGTCTGAATGGCGAGGGGGCAAGATTAATCCGTGAGGCTAGTAGCGGGCTAGTAGTGCCGGCAGAGGATGCGACTGCCCTTGCCAATGCGGTATTGCAGCTCTACGTGATGTCTACTGAAGAGCGAGAAAAAATCGGACAGAACGGGCGCGCCTATTACAAGGCACATTTTGATCATGATCGTCTGACAGAGCAATTGGTCGATCATTTGCATGAGTTAACTCTATCTTTCCGGAAAAAGAGATGAGAATTCTGGTGCTGGGAGCGAGCGGCATGATCGGTAGTGCGATTATCCGGGTTCTTGCTGAGAAGACAGGCTGGGAGGTGTTCGGAACGATACGCTCTGAAAGCCTCAGGCATTTCTTTCCGCCGCATGTCGCAGAACGACTTCTGGCAGATGTCAACGTTAACAATCACGATTCTCTAGTTAATATTATGGGCCGGATACGTCCGGATGTAATCGTCAATTGCATTGGTTTGACTAAGCACAAGATGGGAGGAAACGAGCCACTAGCATCAATTCCACTTAACTCCCTATTGCCACATCGGTTGGCTGGTCTCTGTGCTGTCGCAGGTGCGCGGTTGATCCATGTCAGTACAGATTGCGTATTTTCCGGCGAGAAAGGGAATTACACGGAGGACGACCCGTCAGATGCGACGGATATTTATGGCAAATCGAAATCTCTGGGAGAGGTTTATTATCCTCATACAATTACCTTGCGCACCTCGACTATCGGTCATGAGTTGCAGAGTTCCTATGGCTTACTTGATTGGTTTTTATCACAGCAGGGACAGTGCAAGGGATTCTCTCGCGCGATTTTTTCAGGATTGCCGACGGTTGTTTTTGCACAAATAATACGTGATGTTGTGATCCCCCGGTCTGATTTGTTTGGGTTGTATCATGTCGCCGGACGTGCCATCGCGAAATATGATTTGTTACGATTGGTTGCCGAGATTTATGGCAAACCAATCGAGATTGTGCGAGACGATCAGTTCACAATTGACCGTTCGTTGAATGCAGATCGATTCAAGGCGGCAACAGGGTATGTGGCGCCTGATTGGCCTGTACTAATAAAAACTATGTTTTCATACCAATAATCCAGAGCCAAGAGATTATGTTCAAAGATAAAGTACTGATGATTACGGGGGGCACCGGTTCTTTTGGAAATACTGTCCTCAAACGTTTCTTATCGACAGCCGTGCGTGAGATTCGAATTTTCAGTCGCGACGAGAAGAAGCAGGAAGAAATACGCATCGCCCTGAATAATGACAAATTAAAATTTTTTATTGGTGACGTGCGTGATTATGACAGCCTGCATCAAGCAATGAAGGGTGTGGACTATGTGTTCCATGCCGCAGCGCTGAAACAGGTGCCATCTTGTGAGTTTTACCCGCTAGAAGCAGTGCGTACCAATGTGCTGGGGGCCGAGAATGTCATGGCCGCTGCAATCACGAATAATGTTCAGCGCGTAGTGGTACTGAGTACAGACAAAGCCGTATATCCAATCAATGCCATGGGCCTGTCCAAGGCGCTGATGGAGAAATTTATGGTCGCCAAGGCACGGATGCAGAATGAGGGCGAAACCGTTCTTTGTGCTACTCGCTATGGGAACGTGATGGCTTCGCGCGGGTCGGTGATTCCGCTTTTTGTATCCCAGTTGAAGGAGGGCAAGCCTCTGACAATCACCGACCCAAATATGACACGCTTCCTGATGTCGCTGGAAGATTCCGTTGATTTGGTGCTACACGCATATGAGTATGGTTCCCAAGGCGATATTTTCATACAGAAAGCACCTGCTTCCACCGTGGGTGATCTGGCACAGGCACTCAAAGAGCTTTTCGACAAAAACAACCCGATCCAAATCATCGGCACTCGTCACGGTGAGAAATTATATGAATCGCTCGTTTCGCGCGAGGAGATGGCACGGGCGGAAGATATGGGACGTTATTACCGAATTCCGGCAGACAATCGTGATCTCAATTACAACATGTACTTCAATGCCGGTGAAGAAAAAATCTCGCACCTTGATGACTATACCTCGCACAACACCGAACAGCTTAGTGTTGAGCAAGTAAAGGTGTTACTGCTAAAGCTGGATTATATTAAGGCTGAGCTTAATGCTTAAGGTCATGACAATTGTCGGGACACGACCCGAACTTATCAAGATGAGTCGCGTTATTGCGGAATTCGATCAACATACACAGCACATTCTGGTGCATACCGGTCAGAATTACGATTACGAACTGAACCAGGTCTTTTTTGATGATCTTGGGATTCGAAAACCTGACTATTTCCTGGAAGCGGCGGGAGAGAATGCTGCGCAAACCATCGGCCAGGTGATCATGAAAGCCGATGAAGTGATGGGGAAAGAACAGCCGGATGCAGTCATGTTGTATGGTGATACCAATTCATGCTTGTCAGTGATCGCCGCAAAACGTAGGAAAATCCCGGTATTCCACATGGAAGCAGGTAATCGCTGCTTTGACCAACGGGTTCCGGAAGAGCTGAATCGAAAGGTTCTGGATCATCTGAGCGACATCAATCTGGTACTTACAGAACACGCACGCCGTTACCTGATTGCCGAAGGAATCCGGCCCGAGACCATTATCAAAACAGGCTCGCACATGCGGGAAGTGCTGGACTATTACATGCCCGGTATTCAGGCATCTGATGTTCTGCCACGCCTGAGTCTGGAAAGCGGCAAGTATTTTGTTGTCAGCGCCCACCGTGAAGAAAACGTGGATACACCATCGAATCTTCTGGATCTTGTCGAGACGCTCAACGCGCTGGTAAATACCTACGGTTATCCGATTATTGTGTCGACCCATCCACGGACGAGGAAGAGGCTGGACGCCTTGGAGATTGGCGGACTTAATCCGCTGATTCAGTTCGTCAAACCCTTCGGGTTTCACGACTACATCAAGCTACAGATGGAAGCACTCTGCGTGGTATCGGATAGCGGCACGATTACCGAAGAGGCTTCATTGCTGAATTTGCCGGCAATCACTATTCGCAACGCACACGAGCGGCCGGAGGGCATGGATGTAGGCACGCTTATCATGAGCGGCCTGAAGAAAGATGGTGTACTGGATGCCGTGAAGGTAATTATCTCCCAGCACAAAAAAAACATAAGAGTGATGTCTGCGGTGGAGGATTATGAGAGCGGTCCAGTCTCAAAACAATTACTTCGAGTGGTTATGAGTTACGTGGGTTATATCAACCGAACGGTATGGTCCAAATCGAGCTAATGGGCGGCTCTGTAAAACCAATTTTTCGAACACCCTCTTCGCAACCTCCCTGCCAAGTATAGCCTTGTTCTGCTCTGACCCTGTGGTGATCTCTCTGTGAAGGTATTGGTAACCGGCGCTTCAGGTTTTGTTGGTAGAGCCTTGTGCACCCGCCTTGTGACACATGGTCTTGATGTCGTTGCTACAGTGCGGAACTTGCCCGGCACTCCTGTTTCAGGGGTGAATTACCGCATCGTGGCTGAGATAGGAACCAGCACCGATTGGCACGCCGCCCTCGCCGGTGTGCAAGCTGTCATCCATTGCGCCGCCCGCGTGCATGTGATGCGTGACCATGCGCAAGATCCGCTGACGGAATTTCGCCGCGTCAATACGCTAAGCACCGAAACCCTGGCACGGGCGGCAGCGCGCTGCGGGGTCAAGCGCCTGGTTTTTTTAAGCTCGATCAAGGTCAATGGCGAAAGTACTCTACCGGATGCGCCGTGCGATCAGACCTCTCCCACCAGGCCGCAAGACCCTTATGCCATTTCAAAGTGGGAAGCGGAACAGGTGCTTGCTCGCGTCGCTGCCGAGACCGGTCTGGAAGTGGTGGTGCTACGTTGTCCGCTGGTTTTCGGCCCCGGGGTGAAGGGTAATTTTCTACGGCTGTTGCAGGCAGTGGATCGCGGTATTCCGCTGCCATTTGCTTTGGCAAGAAACCGCCGCAGCCTCATTTATCTTGATAATCTCACCGGTGCCATTACTGCCTGCTTGACGCACCCCGCTGCTGCCGGGAAAACTTATCTGGTGAGCGACGGGGAAGATGTTTCTACTGCCGAACTGATCACTCGCATTGCGCAGGCACTGGGTAAATCCTCGCGATTGTGGCCCTGTCCTCTGGGGTTGATGAAATTGGCCGGTATGATGACAGGTAAATCCGATGAGGTTGCAAGATTGTTGGGTTCATTGTGTATCGATAGCAGCAGAATTCGCAGTGAATTAGGTTGGACACCATCCTATACGCTGGCACAGGGATTGGCGGAAACAGCGCGGTGGTTTCGCGGACGGGATAATCGTGGTTGATATTTTGCGCGGGATGTTTATCGCGCCTGAAGTCGCTCCTACAAGCAGCCCCTTCGCGCCTAGAGGTGTTCCTACAAAGGCGGTGGTTGAATTATTCACGCGTAAATGCGTTCCTACGGGATGATGAGGTTGGGATGGCGAGTGTAGATACTCTGTTCGCCGTCAACACTATTTTCTGATTTTCCGCATCATGCGGGAAGCGCATAGAATCGTGAATTATCGAACGGCTGGTCGTGGGCGAACATACCATGAATCGCATGCAGCAATTTACGCATAACAGCGC
>JAUSLF010000024.1 GCA_030646695.1 Nitrosomonadaceae bacterium | reverse complement strand
GTTGACGCTACGCTTCAAAACCTTATACTCCCCATAGGTACCGCTCTCCGGTGGTTCAGTTCAACAAGGTTTATCCGCCGCCGATAGGTTGGGTTGCGGATTTAACAAGTTTGGGCGGGCGGCGGATAAACGCTATTCGTTGGGCCTCTCCATGATAATTGATCCAGCACTCGAAATTTTGGCTGAAGCTAAAAAGCTTGCTCAGAAATATCGCGTCCTTACAGGCAAGCCATTGGGCATAACCGGAGAGGTTGCCGAATATGAAGCTGCTCGCATTCTTGGGGTTGCACTTACTCCCGCGAGACAAGCAGGCTACGATGCCACCGAAACTCGTGAAGGCAAAGTATTCCACCTTCAAATCAAAGGCCGGTGTGTGCTTGAAGGTAGCAAACCCGGACAGCGCATGGGTTCCATCGACATCAAGAAAGAATTCGATGCAGTTCTACTCGTTCTCCTTGACGACAACTTCGATGCCACAGTCATTTACGAAGCGCCGCGTGAAGCGGTAATTTCTGCTCTGACAAAGCCAGGTTCCAAATCTCGAAACGAGCGCGGCTCTCTGGGCATATCCCAGTTCAAATCTATTGCTCATGTTCGGTGGCCAACGTGTAACCTAAGCCCAACCCGGCAGACGGCGCAAAAGCACGGCGCCCCTTAACTTTACGTTGACGCTGTAGAAAAACCCAAGACATCCCATTTATGTAAATTTACTCATCGCAAAATCAATGAGTTGTAAACGCGAATTTTGCCGAAAAACACTTTTTCTACAACTTCGTTAGGCAGCAATAGTTCTCACCCTGTGAATATGACGTGAAAGGAAAGAATCATGCGACATCTACACGCAATCAAATGGTCAATTACAGATCGAAATGCGCGATTCATGGCATTTTGTGTTGCCATTATCGTGGGGTCTGGTCTTATCGCCATCAATCAAGGAATCCCATTCATCCTTGGAGAACCAATGACACCGGGGCGCTGGATCTCGACCTGTATCACTCCACTGGTCCCGTTCCTTGTCAGTTGTCACGGTCAAGGAATGAAGAGAGCGGGCTAGGGTTTCCGTACTGATCCTGGCAATGCGCTTGCCGGGCAAGTGGTTCAAGCCGCCGATGTGGCTTTTTCTGCCAGCAAAAAATCCTTCACGATCGCAATCTGATCGTCGCTTACCAGCATGGGGGCATGGCCGATGCCGGGCAATTCGATTACCCGCGCCTTGGCGCCGCGCACTTGCATTTCCGCCGCCGTTTCAGCATACAGCAAGTCGGATTCCATGCCACGCAGCACCAGCGTGGGAATGTGCAACGCATCCCATTGCGCCCATAAATCAATATCCTCGGACAGATGTTTTTTAAAACTTGCGGCGATTCCTGGGTCGTAACGGAAGCCGTAGGTTCCATCGCCGAATTCGCGGACACTGTGTAGCGCGAGATGGTGCCACTGAGCCTCGCTCAGAGGGCCGAATGAGACCGATATTTTTTTCATGTAGGCCTCAAACTCGTCGAAGCTGGCGAAGCGCGGGTCCTTGCCGAGATATTGCGCAATTCGTGCCAGTGCCGCGACCGGAATCAACGGGCCAATGTCGCTCATGACCAGCCGGCGGATGGGTATCGGCAGGGGCAAAGGCAGGGGCAGCCCCGGCTGGATTACCAGCATCATGCCAATTAATCCTCCCAGCGAGATACCGACCCAGTCCAGTTGAATGCGGTCGTTGTCCAAGGCGCCGATGTGCTTCAGCAATGCGACCGCATCCGACAGATACAGCAGGTAATCATCGTAACCCGCCGCATCGGTCAGCCAATCGCTTTGTCCACGCCCCACCACGTCCACACAGATCACACGGCAATCGGCTGCCAACGCCTGCGCCAGGAAATCGAAATCGCGGCAATTGCGCGTCAGCCCATGAACACAGACAACCATGTGCGGGTTGTCCGGCTGCCCCCATTCGGTATAAGCGATATGGCGGTCATTGTTGACATCGTTATCGTAGCCGGAGGAAACAGGGAAGCGCTTAAACAGCATCATTATTTCGCATAATCAGGTGCCGCAGTTTAACCCAGCTTTGATTTGTCAGGGGCGCCCTGCATTCATCCCTTGCAAGTCGCCGCTACGGATCAGCGAAAACATGAATATGGCTTAATCCGACTTGGAATATAGCATGATAGATATTACACAACGCTTCGATTGATTCAGCCAGCCGAAATCGATAAGCTGATATGCGCATTAATGAGCTCTGCGCAGTCATCTCAGGTGCGCTATACTGGCTATGGTAGCTGGCAAGATGCCTCTTTAGCCAGCGGTACAATTGTCAAATATTCAAGGAGAAAAAATGAGTACCGAAATGACAGAAACCCACGATGTAGCCAAAGACAAACTTGTAGCGGATTTAAAGGTCGTAGTAGCGGATGCGGAAGAACTACTCAAGGTTACCGCCGGACAGGCTGGTGAAAAGGTTGCGGCAGCCCGCGAAAAGATTAGCGGAAGCCTGCAGGAAGCCAAACAGCAGTTATGCAAAGTGGAAGATATGGTGGTCGACAAGACCAATCGGGCGGCAAAAATTACTTGCGATTATGTTCAGGTACACCCTTGGCATGCGGTGGGTATCGCGGCCGGTGTTGGCCTTATCCTTGGATTGCTGATCGGACGGCGTTAAACTCCCCATCATGGTCGAAAAAGATCCCGGGGGCGAAAGCGGGTTGCTTGATTCCATCAGAAAACTGGCATTAACGCTGGCTGGGGTACTGCAAACCCGGCTGGGAATCTTTGCCACTGAACTTGAGGAAGCAAAGCTGCAGTTAAGCCAATTGTTGCTGCTAGGTCTGGTTGCACTGTTCTGCCTTGGCTTGGGAATTGTTTTGCTGGTTGTTTTTTTCGTGGTGCTGTTCTGGGACAGCTACCGTCTTGCTGTATTGGGTGTTATGGCAGGTTTTTTTCTTGGTATGGGGATATTTGCGGTGCTGGCGTTGCGCGCCAAAACAACAGAAAACACGAAAATGTTTTCCACCACCCTGGCAGAGCTGGCAAAAGACCGTGAACAATTCAAGTAACCCATGAGCGCCAGTCTGGACGATATCCGCTGGCGGCGAACACAACTGGTGGCGCGTGCCGCTGTGCAGCGCGGAGAAGTAACCGCAGTCTTGCAACGTCTGGCTGAGCCGTTACGCATGGTGGATACGGCCGTAGCATGCCTGCGTTATCTCAAAGCGCACCCGCTCGTCCCGGTTGCTGCGTTGGTGAGCATGGGCGTGGCGTTTATGTTATCGCGCAACTACAGCATCTTCCGCCTGCTTCAACTCGTCCTGTTCCGCGCTTTTGCCTTATGGCGGACATATCGCTCATTGAGTGTCTGGATTGCTCGCGGTCGTGCTGTCTGGTTACGTATCGGTACGACATGGCGGAATAGCAGAAGAAACAATCTGTCCAGTACCCGCTAACCTATAGCTGAACCAAAAAGAATGTGGAAAGTACTGGAGCGGGAGAAAGAACACATTCTTAGCGAGATGCTACAGGTAAAGGGGTTAATACCGCTTCTGATGAAACCGCGGAACAAGCAGAAGTGGGCCGCAGAAGATCGCGCTGAACTCAAGCAGCAGCTGCAATGCATCTCTCGCCTGGGTTCTTATCTCACCGTGATTGCGCTCCCGGGTTCCTTTGTGCTATTGCCTGTACTTGCCTGGTGGCTTGACCGTCGCAAAAACCACACCAAACCACCGGATGCGGAGTAGGGTTTTACAAAGAGATGCTGTCACAAGAGCGGTATCTGAATTTTTCAGAAGCGCCCTATAGCGACGCCCGGTAGCGCGTCGGATCCGGCACCTCCGCTGCCGTAAATCCTGCCCGGCGCAATCGGCAGGAATCACACACTCCGCAGGCCAGCCCCGCCGCATCTGCCTGGTAGCAGGATACCGTCAAGCCGTAATCCACCCCCAGCAAAATCCCTTGCCGGATGATTTCTGCCTTGGACAAGCTGATAAGCGGCGCATGGATGCTCAACCTGTTGCCTTCAATTGCAGCCTTGGTGGCCAGATTCGCCATTTGTTCGAAAGCTGCGATGTATTCGGGCCGGCAATCCGGATAACCGGAATAATCCACCGCATTGACGCCAATAAAAATGTCGTAGCTTCCAAGCACCTCGGCCCATGCCAGCGCCAGCGATAACATAATGGTGTTGCGGGCGGGAACATAAGTAACTGGGATACCCGCCTTGATCCCTTCCGTAGGGACGGCAATGGATGCGTCGGTGAGGGCCGATCCGCCGAACGCCGCCAAATCAACTCTGACGATCCGATGCTCACATGCTCCGGTGGATCGCGCTACCCTTTCTGCTGCTACCAGTTCCGCGCCATGACGTTGAGCGTAATCGATACTCAGGGCATAACACTCGTACCCCCGGTCGCGCGCGATGGCAAGTGTGGTGGCCGAGTCCAGCCCCCCCGACAGCAGCACCACGGCCTTAGTCATAAGACCAAAAAAATGAATTCGTACCGCACCCCTTCCCGACTGTTCATCGCCCCGGTCCCTCACCCCACAACAGCTTGTGCAGCTGGATTTGCAGCCGCACCGGTAAGCGGTCGCGCAGCACCCAGGCAGCAAGCATTGCCGGATCAAGCTTGCCATGAACCGGCGAAAACAAGATCGGACATATCAGGTCCAGACGACGCTCACGCATCACTGCAATCGCCCATTGGTAGTCCGCTTCATCGCACAGCACAAACTTCAGTTCATCATGGGGTGCAAGATGGTTGAGGTTGGTCCAGCGATTCTTCTCCACTTCACCCGAACCGGGTGTTTTTATATCCAGAACTCTGGACACGCGCACATCCACCGCGGATATATCCAGTGCCCCGCTGGTTTCGAGCGATACTGAATAGCCCGTGTCGCACAATGACCGGAGCAACATCAGGCACTCTTTCTGCGCCAGAGGCTCGCCGCCAGTAACCGTGACATAGCGCGGCGTGTAACCGGAAATTTCATCCAGAATGGCGGGGATAGTCATGCTTTCACCGCCGTAAAAAGCGTATTCGGTGTCGCAATACCTGCAACGTAAAGGGCAGCCGGTCAGACGCACAAACACGGTAGGCAAGCCGACACGGCTGGTCTCCCCCTGCAGGGAAAAGAATATTTCACTGACGCGCAAAGTTCTGACCTCAGGAATTCGTGTGAATTTGTGTCGCAATGAGGAAGGGATGTGAACCATAGCGCCAAGTGGAGCCACCGCCAGCAACCGGTGGCTGCCTTACTTTCTATTCACCAGTCGTTGCTTGGCTTTATCTGCAGCATCGCTGATGGGGTATCTGGCGATCAGTTCTTCCAAAGTTTTCCTGGATGCGGCAATTTTATTCATCTCTCGCTGGCTGCTGGCGATATTGAGCAGCGCATCGGGAGCCTTGGCGCTATCGGGAAAAGCTTTGATCAGATTTCGCTGGGTTTCGATGGCGTTGTCAAAATCACGCAGCGCATAATAAGCATTACCGATCCAATAGTGAGCACTGGGTGCAAATCTGGATCTAGGATGACTTTCGAGCAAATTCTGGAATCTGCTAATGGCATCCTGGTAACTGCCGGCCTTGAACAGATCATAAGCCGCCTCGTAGGCACCATTCTCTGCAGCTTCCGCCGTTGCAGCATTGGCAGCAGGCGTATCCACTACGGTAACCGGAAGCGGCGCATCTGATTCCGATCCAGCAACTTCTGACGGAACGGGGGAGGCGGACATTGCGGGCGGGGCGGGCTGCTCGATCCGTCTCAGCCGGCTGTCCAGATCAATATAGAAATCCCGTTGTCGCTTCTGCGTTAGTTCATTTTCGTTGACCAGCACTTCGATCTGACCGCGCAGCTTGTTGATATCTTGTTTGAGTGCTTCGATCTGGGTATGGAAATTAAGTAGCGCCTGGTTATCAAGCACTTCTTCCAGCCTTGCAATACGCGTGAACAGATCGCCGATCAGCGCCTGCTGATCGGCGATCTGTCTGCGCGCTTCCTTGTCGCCGAACAATCCGGCGTAACCCGGATTACTAACTACTATCAATAACGACAATAATAGAGCGCGCACGCGCATGGTTACTCGCCCTGGTAGCGGATATCCGTACGGCGGTTCTCGGCCCAGGAGGCTTCGTCACGCCCGGTGGCGCGGGGCTTTTCCTCACCCAGGCTGACAGCCTCAATTTGGCTATCCTTGGCGCCCGACAGGGTCATCGCGTTTTTCACGCTGTCGGCACGTTTCTGGCCCAACGCCAGGTTGTACTCGCGGCTGCCGCGCTCATCGGCGTTGCCTTGCAGCAGTACTCTGGCGCCAGCGTTGTCGCGCAGATACTGCGCGTGGGCTTGCACCAGAGGCCTGTATTCATTCTTCACTACGAAACTGTCGTAATCGTAATAAACGCTGCGCTTAGACAGAATATTATTTGGATCCCGCAGGATAGGGTTAAGGTTGGGGTCTGCCGCTGCCGCAGGTGCTGCCTGGGCGGCAGATTTATCTTCCACGGCGGTGGGTTGGGTGGTCTGGCTGGCGCATGCTGACAACAAGCCGATGAGTAATACGCTCATTACTTTTTTCATGCTTTGCTCCTTTTAAATTAAATTGAGAAACTTTTAACCGGGGGTTATCGCACTCTCGGCAAGGGCCCCCATGCCGGCTCTCTTACATCACCCACCTGCATTGAGAGCTCTTGTCTTGTTTTGCCGTCACTTGATACTACGGCTAATATACCAC
This sequence comes from Nitrosomonadaceae bacterium, assembly GCA_030646695.1. Taxonomy (GTDB): domain Bacteria; phylum Pseudomonadota; class Gammaproteobacteria; order Burkholderiales; family Nitrosomonadaceae; genus VFJL01. The sequence continues at coordinate 41,304 of JAUSLF010000024.1, read as the reverse complement.
GCCCCTTTACCTCGGTTGCATACAATATCATCTTATCGTTGGGAGCGGGACTGGGAGATTCGTCAAAGCGTGAATCGGTCAGCAACTGCACTTGGCGGGTAGCCAGGTACTGCACGGCGACATTGAATCTGGTGCCGTTGCGGTGAATGAAGGTAAAGCTTTTTCCATCCCGGCTATGATGTGGGCTGACATTATAGCTGCCTTCGAAGGTAAGGCGCTCGGCTGTTCCGGACGCAGTCCCCGTTACCGGCATGCGGTAGATTTGCGGGCTGCCGCCACGATCGGAAGTAAAAATAATCGACTGGCCGTCTGGTGAAAAATTGGGCTCGGTATCGATTCCGGAGCTTTGACTGAGCCTTTGCAAACCGCTTCCATCCGCATTTACCAGAAATATCTGCGAACCGCCCTGCAGGGACAGCACCACCGCCAGCTTCTTGCCGTCGGGCGACCATGCCGGGGCGCTGTTGCTCCCCTTGAAATTGGCCACCGCCTTGCGCGCCCGGGTTGCCAGCGTTTGCACGTAGACTACCGGCTTCTTATTTTCAAATGATACGTAGGCAATCTGGGTACCGTCCGGCGACCACGCGGGTGAAATGATCGGTTCGCTGTATTCAATGATCGACTGGGCATTAAAACCGTCAGCATCCGCCACTTGCAGCGCATACTTGTTACCCTGCTTGACTACATAAGCAATGCGGGTGCTGAATACGCCCACATCACCCGTCAGTCTTTCATAAATGATATCGGCTATCTGATGGGCTGCGGCGCGCAATCGGTCTGCCGGGACGATCATGATGTAGTCGGTCAACTGCACCTGTTTTGCTACATCCATCAGGTGAAAGCCCACTTCCACTCGCCCGTCCGGCAGCACCACCGTACTACCGATTACCAGTGCATCGGTGCCGCGGTTTTTCCAGTCAGAATAGACGACCTGCCGCGGGTCGCGTAGCGCAGGACCGGATGCATCAACCAGCCGGAAAAGACCGCTACGCTGCAGATCAGCCGCCACCACTGCGGTGATGCCTTGCTTGAGCTTTTCTTCGGCGGCGAAAGGAACAATCGCGATGGGTATCTGGGTCGCGCCACCGCCAAATATTTCGATGTCGAGCGCAGCCTGGAGTGGCGTGCTAATCCACAGTAAAAAGACAAGTGTAAGTGTGTGACGGGAAGGTTGACGAGACCTCATCAGCATAAAAACAGCTCTCATTGTGTTAGCCCATGATACCGGATAATACCGTAAGTTTTACCAGTCATTCGCGATAATGCACCTTGAGACTCAAATCGCGAAATTTAGGAAACAGGGCCGGGTCGGGTGGCAGCGGCAGCGGCTTGGCCAGATAAATGGCACGCTCCACGGCGCTGTCAAACGCGGCATAGCCACTGCTCTTCCGCAGCCTCACATTAAGAATGTCGCCGCCCGGCAGTAAAGTGACATCAAGTTCCGCCACTGAATCATCTGGTATATTGGGCGGCAAGACAATACGGCTCCTTATTTTGGCCATGATTTTTGCCTTGTATTCGGCGATCACGTCCAGCGCCCGGGATTGCGCCGCCTGCTGCGCCCGCTGTTTTTCAAGCGCTTCCTGATCTCGCACCAACTGTTCCAGATCATCAGCTACCTTGGGCTTTTGCTCTTCCGGCGTTGGCTGCTTTTTCTCCACCGGTTTGGGTGGCTCAACCTTTTCCTTGAGCGCAATATCCGGCTTTGTGGGTGGTGGCGTCTCCGGCTTCGGCGGCAGCAGCTTTACCTCAGGGGGCAATGGGGCCGGTTTGGGTGGTAAGGGCCTTGCCCTGGCGGGCGGCGGAACCGGCTCGGGCAAACTGCTCCACAAATCCACTACCATGCCTTCGGGCGGATAGCTTTTCCAACTGAGACCGAAAATCATAAAAACAAAAAAAGCCACATGCACCAGCAGCGCCAGTACTCCTGCCGGTAATAATCCCGGTTCAGGGTGCGCGGAGTCTCGCAATGCCAGCACACTCATTTCGATCTGGCTAGTAGCCCGACTTTTTTCACTTGCTGCTGTTGCAGAATATCCATCACGTTCATCACTTCTTCGTAACGTACACTTTTGTCGGCAGCGATCACCACCGGCTGCTCAGCGTTTTGCGCCTGCTTCTGCTTGATTGCCTCGACCAGTTGGGTGCGGCTGATGGTCTGTTCGGTGCCCGCCTTGTCGCGATCATGCAGCGTCAGACTGCCATCGGCCTTGATGATCACTTCCAGCGGCGCAACTGGCGGTGTCAGGGATTTGCCGATCTGCGGCAATTCGACCTGGCCGGGACTGATGAGCGGCGCCGTAATCATGAAAATCACCAGCAACACCAGCATTACGTCGATGTACGGTACGACGTTGATCTCGTTCATCTGCCGGCGCCTGGTGCGGCGTTCAGTCATGACACCCGCTCCATAAAGTCACCTTCATCAGGCCGCTTGCCGCTGCAATACATTGGACAATTCTTCCATGAAACTCTCAAAACGAGTTGCCAGCCGGTCGACATCGTGCGCGTAGCGGTTGTAAGCAATGACTGCGGGAATTGCAGCAAACAATCCCATCGCGGTCGCGATCAGCGCCTCGGCAATACCAGGCGCAACATGGGCGATGGTAGCCTGGGTAACATTGGACAACCCACGGAAAGAATTCATGATTCCCCAAACCGTGCCGAACAGGCCAACGTAAGGACTCACTGACCCTACTGTTGCCAGAAAAGACAAGTGTGATTCAAGGCTATCCATTTCCCGTTGGTAAGTGGCGCGCATTGCCCGTCGCGTGCCATCCATCACCGTACTGATATCCATCCCCGGCTGGCGCTTGTTCTTGACGAACTCGCGGAAGCCCGCCTCAAAAATCCGCTCCATACTGCCCGCCGGGTGGCGCGCGTCACTTGCACTTTGATAGAGCTTGTTCAGATCCGGACCTTTCCAGAAAATATCCTCAAATTCATCACTCTGCTTCATCGCCAGCCGGATGGTGAACATCTTACGGAAAATGAACCACCACGACATAAATGAAGTCAGCAACAGCAGCAGCATCACCAGTTGTACCGGCAAACTGGCGCTGCCGATGAGATGAAAAAGAGACATGTCTTGTGTAACCGATGCGTTCATAAGAGTTTTCCAAGTTTGTGACGCAGTGGCGCTGGCACGCTCACTGGCTTGAGAGTATCGACACCCACACACACTGCATTAACGCCAGCGCTGGCCAGTACGGTCTGACCACGCAACACTTGCTGGCAGAGTGTCAGGCGGCTTCTGCCTACTGCCGTTACTTGCACGCTCACATGCAATAAATCGTCCAGCAATGCTGGCTTGAAATATTCAATGTTGAGTGAACGTATCATGAAAATTGCCTTGTGTACCTGCACCAGCGAGTGAATATCAAATCCCAGTTCCCGCAGCCATTCGTAACGGGCGCGCTCCATGAAATCGAGATAAGTCGAATGATAAACCACTCCGCCCGCATCTGTATCCTGATAATACACGCGTACCGGAAGGGAGAAAGTTGAGCCAGGTGTGGGGTCAAACATCTGTATTAGATCTTAAAAAATTCGGGTCACTGAGAGTCTGGCGCACTATACCAAATAGTGCCACTAATACCATCGTCCCCCATCCGTATCCACTTTTTATATTTTACGTTAGACCAATTTGTTGCCACCCAAGTCCAGCGGATAGTCGTACCGATTGCAACTTGTGTGCCGCCACTTAGCGGCCAGCCAGATAATAACAGCATCTACAACCCCATGATCCGTAGTCGAACTATCTGTTTTCTGCGTTTATTATCCAGCGCATTAGATAATAAACTTGGTTATTGCACCCCTCATCTGCTGCATCCCATGGGTTGATGCCCCCCATGCAAGATACGCGAACAATTCGTAATGCAATAGCGCAATGAAATCTGGATTTTTAGAGGTGCTCTACAGCATCTGCTGGACAGGTTGTGCAGGCCAGTCGGGCGGTGCTGCTGTAACTTCAAAACCCATTAATGTATATGCCTGCTTTGGCGTGCGATTACGAGCAGAGATTTCCCGTACTTTGAGCAACATTTTAACGTGTTGTTTGTATGGGTTGATCCCCTCTCGTTCTACACGTTCCAACACTTCACGGGTAACAGTTCCTCGAATTACATCCCCCCGCTCATGCGGCATCAATTCAAACTGCCCCGAATAGTCCAGCCAGCCGATTATCTGGCCGTCAATTTGCCGGGTACTATCATCAATAGTCAACCCCTCTACACGCTCACGCGCTCTGGACACAGCAGCCCGATCAAGCTCGAAATCCCGCTCCCCCTCCACCAGTCGCAAGCTCGCGCCTTCGCTATCCAATAACTTGAAGAATGCTTGCAGCGCGCCTATTTGCCTGTCATCCAACTCCGCCGCTGCCTGATCGAACAACGTCTCATCAGAAGATGACATTCTGGAGAGCGTTACCGCAACCTCATCCACTACTGCCTTGAGTGTAGCTTCATCGTTTGCGCCCGCTTCTGCTTCGGGCGCTTGAAGCACAAAACCAAAAGAGCCCCGTACCACGTCCGTTACCAGTAACTGGGTTTCATCGCTAAATCGCACACGGCCTGTCCGCGCCAAAGGTCCCTGCTCGTGCGCGGCAAATCGCTGGCTGATAATTTTCTGGAACTGTTCAATTGCCTGACTGCTGAAAGCGGCCTTAATCCCCTGAGAGCCGAAAACGGGACGACCTCCGAAAAACAAAGCCGCCCCCGCAGGCGCAGTAGCAATCAGGTTTGGCATGTCCGCAAGTTTGCCTTGCAACATTTGAGCACGCTGGGCGTATTGGAAATGCTCAATCGGATCTTCATCAGGGGAACACTGAGCCAGCAGCGCCTGCACCTGCACCAAATCCGCCTGTAAAAATTGCCGTTCAAGTTGTAGCAACATCGCTAATCTCCCGAGTCCATATTATCCAATATCCCACGCGCCATTTCATCATTAGATTGTAAAGGCAGTTGTAGCATCCCTTTCCAAACTTGATCGTTGCGCCTATGAGAAAACAATCCATACCAATAACGGGTTTCCTGTACCAGTTTTTCAGGTCGCTTCCCCAAGATGATAACAACGGGGTCACAATGAAATCGCTTCAGACAGTGTTCTTTATCAAACAAACTGGGATACGCGCCCAGAATATCAGTTTCGGAACTACCTGCTGGCGCGTGAGCAAAAGTTACCACATCCACATCATTAGGCGGGCGGCTTTGATGTGCCTCAACATTTTCCACAAAGCTGCCATCCAGCCACTGAAAACCATCAACGAAGCCAAGGCCACGCAACTCCGCACGGTAATCCAGCAATCCACGCAATATCACCCCGCGCTCTGGGCTGGTGGCAAAGCGTTGCACCAACTCCAGCGCAGTCACCGGATAAGGCGAACCTTGGGCGTGGCTGAGTTGCTCGCCCACGAATGGCGGCAACACAAATGAATGATTGAATTCCGGGATCACTTCACCAGCTCCCTTTTCACGTCACAGGACGCGTTGAGTGCAGCCACTTTAATCGTTTCGGTTCGCGCACTAAAAGCTGCAATTATGGAAGGTAGGTAGCAGGTTCATTGATTCCCAACCTCATCCAGCAAAATACTCACTCGCATCCTTTCGATCTTCCATTGCGCCAGGCAAGATGCCAAACTCCCATCGGGTGCTGCCTCTGCGACCACGATTTGTGCTGCGTGGCGAGCAATCCAATGATTGCGCCGTATGGCCTGCTCGGCAGTTAATCGTTGCTGCATATCTTCTATGCTTACCACGGCGGCTATTCCGGCTTGTACCGCATCGCGCCATGCAACAGGCAACCTTGCCGCATGTAACTGGCGCACAATCACAATTACCACCGGCGCATGAGCCGGCAGCATGACTTCCAGAACTGACTGCTCAAGCGGCGAATGAAATCCACCAACCAGTGGTGTTCTCGCTCGCGCCTGCGCTACTGCCCAATCCATCGCCGCCCGAATCGCCAGCCCGGAACAACGGCGGGACGCGAAAAAAGCCGTCAGCGGCTGTTCCAGCAATGCCCTGTTTCCAACTCCGGCTATCCCGTCTTTTTGCCAAGATGATAATAATGGTTTTGCCATCACGCTGATTTATCTAAATATTTAGCCAAATCAAAGTTTATTATCTTGCGCCTCTGATAATAAACTCTGCTGATCCGACGGCTGTGTTGGTTTGGCGTAAGCCATATTACGCTTGGCGCGGTCGGGCAGTGGCACCAAAACCCCCTGATCTACCCAAACTTTGAGCATTCTTGAAGCCGACAGGGTATGTACACCAGCAATCTGGCACAGGTCGGCATTGGCAATTGCCCCATGGGTATCAATCCAGTGACTGACCTCGTCCCACACTGTGGGTCGCTCCAAATTCAAGAGCGTCACCGTCACACTCTCCACTGCCGCCTCGGTATTTTGTCGATACTGCGGCGGATAAAGCTTAGCGCTCGCCATTTCGGCAAACATCATTTTTACACCCTCTCCGGCATCAATGTTGGGCGCAACGGGAAACTCGCGCAGGTTTTGCGCAACCAGTGGATTGCGCGCCTTGGAGCCCGCCTTGTCCACGTTAGCTGGTGTAATGTTGCCGGGGAACACTCCGGGGCTTTCCACCTCGATGCGGTCATCGAACAGGCGGATAAAAATATCGCGGTTCAAGCGGTAGTCACGATGGATCACCGCATTCACAATCGCCTCTTTCACCACCCGTTCCGGGTACAAGTGCTTGGTCTTGAAGCCGCTGCCGGAAAGCGTCAAGCCTTGCGCAAGCTCATCCAGCACGGTCTTCACTGTTGTGTCGATCTGCACGATCAACGGGCCTCGTATCGTATTAGGCGTCTTGCGCAAATTGGGCGTAGCTCCTGGCACAACCTGCTTCCCGTCATAAATCATCAAACGGATGTCGGCACGAGAGCCGTGTGAGGCAAGTAAGCTCCCCGGCTCGTCGGCAAACAGTAACACTGCTGCGCGAGTAGGCTGCACTTCATTCCCTACCCGCAACGCCAATCCAATTCGCTGCAATTGCTCCGCAAAGCTGCCGCTCCTCAATCCTCGCGCTGCCACAAAACTGCGCCATGTTTCCGTTTCCAACAATTCCAAAGGTACTGCCACTGGCTCACTCTCTGCGCTGCGCACCCCACGCCGGTAAGAAAGCTCAGTGATCTCGGCAGCGGTCATCTCGCGGTTGCCCGCATCCAGCCGCGTCCAGATACCGTCATCCACGATGGAATGCACCTTGTCGCTCTTGGTGGTGCGCACCAGCACCACATGGCCGGCGTTGCCATCACGCAAGGTGTATGGCAGGCGCGTGAAGCTGATGGTTTCAATCGGCGGATGGAACTGAGTGCGAACCTTACGGGTGAACTCATCCAACGCTTCCATGTTTTCCTGAATCCCATAAAGCCGGCCAGCACCTCTTTCCTGCTTTTCATCCGCCACACCCAAAGCCAGAATGCCACCTTCAGTGTTGGCGAAGGCGCAAATGGTTTCCAGCGCCTTGCCCACCATCTTGCCGGAGACGCGCTTAAAATCGAGGGTGCGGCTCTCGCGGGCGGCGAGCAGGCTGGCGATACGCGGATCGGTTTGAGCAGGGGTGATGTCAATCATTGATGTAGGCTGTCATTGCATCGATTTAGTAACATGTCACTAAACCGACCTGAAGGGTAAAGTCTATCATCGGCATAGGCTGTCATTGCAGCGTTGGCTTCGATTCACGCAGCCACTCGCGCATTGGTGTCAAATCATCCCAGTTCACTATTACACCCAAGCTGCCATCACCATTCACTACACGCAACCGGCTCTGGTCCTTAGTAAGGAACAGCACTTTCCCGTAGGACTTGGGTACACGCTGCGCCTTGCGGGCCGCATCTTTCACGTTTTCCTTGGTTTCAATCAGCCGCATAATTGGCTCATCACCCGGCAGATGCGATAGGCAGACCACAAAATCCGGGTAAAAGTAATTTTGGTGTTCGCCCCGGACCAGCCGTACCGCGTAGGGCTTACGATCCGGGTTGCGATGCCACCATTCAACAAAGTCTGCCCGGTCCAGCGCCTTGGCAAACTCGCGCTCTTCACCGTTTAGTTTGAGCGACCCATCATATTTTCCGATACGGAACTCGCCCCCCGTCAGAATCATCTTACGATCAGCCAGCCACTCGCGTTCATCCAGCATCAGCAACTGGTCGATCTTTGATAGATCATCATCAGAAGGCGGCAGCACACCGTATATATTTTTACGCGAAGCTGCCAGACTCAAACTCGCCGGGAACACCATCAAGCCGGGTAGCGGTTCTGCGTCTTCCAGCGTGGTGTATTCAGCGACGATGCTTTGCATCAATTCGGCGATGTTTCCAGCCTCACGGCGGATTACCCAATGTGCGGCGTCGCGCGCATAGCGCTTCATTTCAGCTTCCTGTGGCCGCAACTCTTCGTCAATGTGCTCAAATTCTTCGTCGATCAAACCACGCAGGCGTCGCGCCAATACATCGACAATGATACGCTCATCCGCATCTTCCACCTGCGGCAGTCCGCGTAGTATGCTGTAGGCCTCCCGAGCCAGGGCGTTGCGGTCGGTAATCACTTGCACATCTTCTTCGTGACGCACACCTTTGGTCAGCTCGGTGTGGATTTCCTTTTCCCTGAGCCGGTTTAGCGCCGCCCGCAGCGCATTTCTTTTCAGCTCCTCGGTAATTGGCAAGCGTGTTGCTACCGTCTCCGATACCTTCGCCATATCCTGCATCTGCGGACTCTGTTCGCGTTTGAGCGCACGCGGCAAGTTGCGGACATTCATGTGCTGCGGATAAGCGCGAATGCTTTTTGCAGTCAAAAATTCAAGTAGCTCAGCTTCAGAGCCGGGCAGACCAGGCTTTATGCGCGGGCTTGCTGCCGCTGGTGCCGATAACACCTCGTCAAACGCATAATCGTTATCTGCCTTATCTGCCAATATACTTTGTGCCGTCAAGCTGCCAAATAGCGATTGCTGCGATCCTGTTGTTGCATAGACTGGCACTTCGGTCACATCATCGGCCGCATTGCTCTCAGGCAATGGCAGGTCATACATCAACGGTGCTTGCGGTGTTTCGCGGTTGGTATAAACGGCCGCGCCGGAAACTGTATAGCGCACGAGTAGCTTTTCGGTCTGTCCTTCCAACTGGCTTCTCACTGCGTTGCTGGTTTGCACCGCTGCCTCATAGCCACGCTGCGCCTCTGCATCCGCCAGATAAACGTAGGCAGTATCCAGGTCTGGTGGAATCGGCATCGGCTTGGGGTATGCCTCGCGGATCGGGCGCGACACCCGCATTACCCGGCCAATGAACTGCATGGCGAAATCCGCATCATTCACCGATTTAGTTGAGGCCAGCACAAACGCGCGCGGCGCATCGAAACCAGTGCCCGCCGACTGCTTGAAAATCAACACTTCCTTGCTGCTGTCATTGGCGATCGCGGCCATCAGCACCGGGTCGGGGTCATCCGAAGAATGCTTGCCGATAAGAGCTGGATGCACTCCGCACAGCTTGATTAAGTCCTGCTCAGCCTCTTCCACCGTCTTGCCGCCATTCGCCACCTGCACCAGCAGCAACGGTGTCAGCGGCACGCCCGCTGCCTGCAACTGCCGCTTGATGCGCTGCGAACGTTTCCATGCCTGGCGCAACACCGTGCGCTTCAGGTCGGTTACTGTCTGCACGCTCTGGCGCAGGTCGTACACCACCGCTTCAATGTAACGCTTGTTGAGACGTGCATTCACCACTTCGTCGCGGCTGGCGGCAAAATTTTCGAAGGCGCTCTTGCCCGCCTGCTGTAAAAACTCCAGCAGCCGTTCGTCCTTGGGCGTGGCGGTGGCCATGATGAAAAAATCCGCATTCAGCCAGTGTGCGAACTTGCCAAACTCCGTGGTCTTGTCCAGGCCGATATGCGCCTCGTCTACCACCAGTCCAATGTTCAAGCCTTGCGCCCGTGCCCGTGCCACGAATTCCGCCAGCGTGCGGGTGTCGTCATCGCCATCGGCGTTGTAGCCCGCGTTGCGGTCGCGCGCCCGCGCCACGCCTTGCGCCGTGGAAAGCAACACCATGCCGGCGCGTGCTTCCTGATTGCGTCCCCGCGCCAGCATCACCGGGATCAACCCGGCACAATTCGCTGCCAGTGCATCCTCGGTCTGCTGCACCAGATTCACGAACGGCACGAACCACAGCCACAACGTGGGATGCGCCGCGCTCACCGCTTCCAGCACGCGCGAAATGATGAAGGTCTTGCCCGAACCCGTCGGCGCGCGCAGCAAACATGGCGGTGCGGAGTCGCGCAACAGCGCGCGCGTCACGCCTTCCACAATTGCGCTTTGAAACGCTTCCGGCTCAATGGCTCCTGTTTGCGCGGCGATGATGTCACGGGCACTCATGCCGCACCACTGCCACTCGCTGCCTGCCCATGCAACAGCGCATCCATCAAGCTGTAGCAATTCGCCTCCACCCCGCGCGTGGCAAGCTGTTCACTCAGGGTTTGCGGGCGGGTGGAATATATCGCCAGCCTTGCCGCGCCGTGCAGTTGCGGCCAGGCAGCGAGAGTTTCTATCGTCTCGGCATTCACCTCATTGCACACCAGCAACTCGCAATCTTCCACCCGTCCAAGACGCATCACCGCCCCTTGCGGTTCAGCGCAAATTACACCCAAGCGCTTCAACGCCAGCAGTTGAAAAGCATGTGCTGCGTCAATTTCAAAATGCACATCGGCGGCTTCCACCATGTCCAGTTGCAGATAGGCGAATTCGCCGCTCTGTTCCAGCGTGTAACCCGCTTTGCCGCCGTAACCGCGCATCACGCGGCGCATCCGTTCCGCACACACATCGCGGCACAGATTCTTGTCCGGCTCCTTGGTGGTGGCTTCGGTGCTGGAACAGAGGATGAAACGCCTCTGACCAGCCCGTGCTGAGCCAGTCGAAGCATCTTCGGCATTCAGCTCCAGCACCGCCTGCCCGGTGGTGCCGGAACCGGCGAAAAAATCCAGCACGATGTCGTTGGGGCGAGTGGCTTGGGCGAGCAGGTTCTTGATTAGCGAAAGCGGCTTGGCGTAGTTGAAAGCACGGTCGCCAAAAATCTCCGCGACGATGCGCGCCCCCTCTTGGTTGGTGCTCGAAACAAAACTGTTTTCCGCTTCGTAATCGCCATCTTCAAAAGTTGGCACAATCCAACTCGATAGCGGCTGGGTTTGATTGCGCAAGTCCACTTTGTAGCGCTTGAATTGAGGACGGCCAAAACCCACTGGACGTCCTACCCAATACTCCAAATCAGGCAAGTCTTTTCTCAGCAGTTGTGACTTTCCGCCCTTGGGAACATCTCCCTTTTCTATCGCATCCAAGAGTGCGTCCATCGTTACCCATGTTTCAACACGAGGGTTGGTCGGGAAAATTATTTGACCTAATTCGATGAATTCCTCCATCGACTTGGCTTGTAGCTGTTGCCCGTCTTTAATGCGGCTCTTTGTCGCAAAACGCCATACACTTTCTGGGCTGCACGGATATGTAATGCCTGTCTTTGGATCAACTAGTGGGGGTAATACAGATTTGGGCGTTCCTTGAACGAAAAGCCCAAAGTAATATCGCCCAATCGCCAATCACCGCGTGGATCATTGTCGGCGTTGCCATACATCTCGTAGTTTTTTTCAAAGCCATTAAAGCTGAATCCTTCATTGCCATACACCAGCACATGCTCGTGATCGACAGAAAGAAAACATTGCTGGTCGGCATTCGAGCCTTGCCGTGTGCGCCAAGTGATCGTACCTAGCCGCATCCCTGGAAACACCTCTTCCATCAGCAGCTCCAGCCGCGCGCGGTTTTCGTCGTTGATTGACACCAAAATCACACCGTCCGGCGTGAGCAAATCTCGGGCGAGAGTGAGCCGCCGATACAGGAATTCCAACCACTGCGAGTGCCGCCAGCGGTCGTTGGCGCCGACGTAATGGTCGTTGTACACCCAGTCCTTGTTGCCAGTGTTGTACGGCGGGTCGATGTAGATGACGCGGATTTTTCCGGCGTGGGTGGCACGCAACAGGCGTAGTGAATCGAAGTTGTCACCTTCGATAATGAGATTGCGATGGACGGCGGCTTGCGGTTCGACACGCTCACCGCGAACGGATGGAGAGTAGCTCCATTCCGCCACCAGGCGCGGCAGCACCAGATTGGCATTGAGTGCCGCATCGCGTTCGATGGCGCTCGCTTCCCAGTACAGCCCCAGTTTTTGCTTGGTGAGGTGCTCCACCAGCAAGCGGCGCAACTGCTGCTCGTTGAGGCTGTCGAGATGGGCAAGCGGGTTGCTGGCGCGGGTCGGGTCAGTCATGCCGGTTGTTCATATGCTATTGGCTGCCTTCCCACAATTCTCCGCTCAACCCGTTCTTCGGTAATGCCATGCTGAAATGCTGGTAAGCAATGACCGTGGCCATACGCCCGCGCGGGGTGCGCTTCATGTAACCCTGCTGGATCAGGTAGGGCTCCAGCACATCCTCGATGGTACCGCGCTCTTCGCTGATGGCGGCGGCGAGATTATCCACCCCCACCGGACCACCGCCGAATTTTTCCATCACCGCCAGTAGCAGCTTTCTGTCCATTACGTCCAACCCGGCAATGTCCACATCCAGCATGATCAGCGCCGCATCCGCCACCGGTCGGGTGATATGGCCTTCAGCTTTGACTTCGGCAAAATCGCGTACCCGCCGCAGCAGGCGGTTGACGATGCGCGGTGTGCCGCGCGAACGGCGGGCGATTTCTATCGCCCCGTCGGGAGAAATTTCCACGTTGAGCAATCCGGCTGAACGCGTGACGATGCGAGTCAGCTCTTCTACCGAATAAAATTCCAGCCGCGAAATGATGCCGAAACGGTCACGCAACGGGTTGGTCAGCATGCCGGCGCGGGTGGTGGCGCCCACCAGCGTAAACGGCGGCAAATCAAGCTTAACCGAGCGAGCGGCGGGACCCTCGCCGATCATGATATCGAGCTGGTAGTCCTCCAGCGCCGGGTAGAGAATTTCTTCCACTACCGGCGAAAGCCGGTGGATTTCGTCGATGAACAGGACATCATTAGGTTCGAGATTGGTCAACAGCGCCGCCAGATCACCGGGGCGCTCCAGTACCGGGCCGGAGGTGTGCCGCAAACTCACACCCATCTCCCTGGCAATGATGTGGGCGAGCGTGGTTTTGCCTAATCCGGGGGGGCCAAACAGCAGGACGTGATCAAGCGCTTCCTTGCGCCGCCGCGCGGCTTCGATGAAGATCTGCAGTTGTCCACGAACTTTTTCCTGGCCAACATATTCGTCCAGAAACTTGGGGCGTAGCGCCCGCTCCAGATCTTCTTCCTGGGTAGACGCCGGCGCGGCGGCGATCAATCGATCAGTCTCAATCATTCATATGGCGTAGATAATTCACCCGCTTGGCAGGCAAGCAGGTTTTCATAAAAGTGCGAGTAAGCTATCTGCACTATTTCTCTTTTGACAGAAGTTTCAACGCCTGCCGTATGCCGTCGGACACGGCAGCGCCGGCAGGTAATTGCTTGATCGCCCAATTGGCTTCGCGGTCATTATAACCCAGTGACAACAGCGCATTGAGTATGTCACTATCGCTTCTCGAAAAAGGCGCAACACCCGTTACGCCGGTACCGCCGGCCATGCCGGAATCGAGTTTGTCGCGCAACTCCAGCAGCAGACGTTCGGCAGTTTTCTTGCCGATGCCGGGGGTTTTGATGAGCCGGCCGCTGTCCTGGGTCGCCACTGCCTGATGCAGGTCAGCCACGCTCAGGCCCGACAGCACAGCCAATGCAGTTCTTGCACCCACGCCGGAAATTTTCACGAGTTGGCGGAAAGCCTGCCGCTCGGCTTCGGTGCCAAAGCCGAACAGCAAATGTATATCTTCGCGCACCACCAGATGAGTATGAAGTGTGATTTGCGCACCGATGACGGGTAGCTGATAAAACGTGCTCATGGGCACGTCGATTTCATAACCGACACCTTGCACATCAACCAGCACCAGCGGTGGATGCTTTTCCAGCAACAGTCCCGTTATCCTGCCGATCATACCAACCGCCCCCGTTTCATGCGATAGCCCGCTGTCGAAATTCCACCCAGTCCTTGACCGCCATGCGCATGGCAAATGGCGCAGGCAAGCGCATCTGCCGCATCCGCGCTGGGACTGCCGGCAAGTTTCAGCAAACGTTTCACCATTTCCTGCACCTGTTCTTTTTTTGCATGCCCGTTACCGACTACCGCTTGCTTGACTTGCAGCGCGGTGTATTCGGCAACGACAAGATTGTTCAGCACCGCCGCGCAAATCGCTGCACCACGCGCCTGTCCGAGCATCAGTGTGGATTTTGGATTGACGTTGACGAACACTTGCTCGACTGCGACTTGATCGGGACGATGCTCGGCAATGACTTCATTGAGATGATCCATGATGGATTTCAGGCGCAGCGGCAGTTCGCCGTCCGGTGTTTTGATACAGCCGCTGCTGATATAGACCAGACTGCTGCCGGTTTTATCGATGACCCCGAAACCGGTAATGCGCAGGCCAGGGTCTATGCCAAGGATACGGATTTTTTCACCTGCCGCAGATAACTAGCCATCAATCACTGCCGTCGTATAAACTTCTTGCACGTCGTCGATATTTTCCAGTGCATCCAGCAGCTTTTGCATTTTCACCGCATCATCGCTGGTCAATACAATCTCATTCTCGGGCTTCATCGTCACTTCGGCGTGTTCTGCCTTGAAACCGGCTTTCTCCAGCGTTGCCTTGACGGTGGATAACTCATACGGCGCGGTGATCACTTCGATGCTGTCGTCGTCGTTGCTGATTACATCCTCGGCACCCGCCTCCAGTGCCGCCCCCATCAACTTGTCCTCGTTGGTGCCGGGAGCAAAAAGCATCTGCCCGCAATGTTTGAACAGGAATGCAACCGAACCGTCAGTGCCGAGGTTGCCGCCGTACTTGGTAAAAGCGTGGCGCACATCGGCTACCGTACGCACGCGGTTGTCGGTCATGCAATCGACCAGTACGGCGGCACCGGCAATACCGTAGCCCTCATAACGCACCTCCTCGTAATTCACGCCGTCCAGTTCGCCGCTGCCGCGCTTGACCGCCCGCTCGACGTTGTCCTTGGGCATGTTCTGCTCGTAGGCCTTGTCGATGGCCAGGCGCAAGCGCGGATTGCTGGCGGAATCCCCGCCGCCGAGCCGTGCGGCAACAGTAATCTCCTTGATGAGCCGGGTAAAAATCTTGCCGCGCTTGGCGTCCGTTGCGGCTTTCTTGTGCTTGATATTAGCCCACTTGCTGTGACCAGCCATGATGCCCGCACCCTGTGTTGAAGTAATGCAATGTTACCACCCTGCCGCCTGCGGATAAAGCATGAAGTAACTGTTGCAGGCACAACGAGCGATGGCGATTTTAGGCACAGCTGGTAATCTTGGATACACGTGAGCGGCCACTGGCACTGATCACGATTTTCCGTCCATGGCCGGATGCTGCGGGTGCAGGAGGGCAAAGTGTGAAAGTGCCTGCCTGAAAAGCACCGCTGGCCAGTTTGGTCATGCCCTGCGGATCATACGAAACATAACTGCTGATGCTGGTGTTTCCGTTCAGAGCATAGCCGTTTGGCAAAGCGGGTATTTTGTACACTATCAATTCGCTGGCAACCCGGTTCGCATCATTGTCCAGGTCGACGAACACTATCCAGCCCTGCTCCCAGCCACCCATAGCGGCGCAGGTCTGTCCGTCATCCGAGCTCTTGCAGAGCACCACCCGCCGGTTGCGCTTGATGGCTTCCGATCGAGCGAGGGCCAGGGTGGCGAACATATCGTTGGCATAAGCAGTCAGGCGGTTGCTGACCATCGCCTGGTTAAAGGCGGGCACGCTGACAGCCAGCAAAATGGCCGACACGGATAGTGTCACCATTAACTCAGTCAAGGCAAAACCCCAACTGGACAAAATACACCTGTCACGATGCATGGTCATGGTTTTGAGCGCAGTCGCTGGTGTGTGCAGCTTCTTCTGCAGGGGCACCATGGCACTGGCGCCCCCTCAGTGGCCAGAGAAGGCCGTCACTCTCCATTTGATGGAGTTTAGTTTTTTATAGCTCAGGAACTAGCGGGGTACAAATCGATGAGGTTGCGAGAGCTCGGTGCAATCGCGAGTGACGAGGTTAGTCCAGATCAGGTAAACGAGATGATGATAGCGTGGCGGACTGTTGCGCCCGCTTTAACCCAGATAATCCATTAGGACGCGAGATGATGGTGAGGCAGGTTGCGAGACAGTTTTGTTGGTTGGGAGAAGTTCATAGCTTGGTTTATAGACGCCGAGCAAGCGGCGAAAATGGCCACAAACTGACCGCCAGCACTCTCGTAGGCTCAGAGAGCCGCCTAATGGATTATTTGGGTTTATGGGCAACTGGTAATTCTGGATTCTCGCGGCCGGCCGCTGGCGCTGACCACGATCTCGCGCCCCTGACCGGATGCCGCGGGCACGGGGGGACAAAGCGTAACAGTCCCAGCCTGAGTTACCCCGCCTTGCGAGTCATAAGAAACAGAACCGATGAAGCCGTTGACTCCGTCAAAAGCATAGCCACTTTGCAAAGCAGGCACTTTGTACACCATCGGCTCACCGGCATCCCGGTTCGCATTATTGTTCGGATCGGCAAATACAATCCAGCCCTGATTCCAGCTCCCCGCGCCTGCGCAGCTTTCCCCATCCGCACTTTTGCAGAACACCACCCGGCTATTACGCTTGATGGCTTCCGACCTTGCCTGGGTCAAGGTGGAAAACATATCGCTGGAATAAGCGGACAAACGGTTGCTAACCACGAACTGGTTGAAGGCAGGCACACCGATGGCCAGCAAAATCGCCAATACGGACAGGGCTACCAGTAACTCGATCAGTGTCATGCCCCGGCTCGGCAGAATGCGTTCGTCATGATGCGCGGCCATGGCTTTATTCGCTATCACTGCTTAAGCATCCAGTAAACACGGGATTTGGCGCTGGCGGAAGTCGCCGCAGGAAGCGGCACGGACCCTTCCAGTGGAGATGTCGGATTGGCACCCATGACGAAAGATACCGTCATGGTTGATCCGGGAGAACTGGGGTTATTCACGGTTACCATGCCCGCCACCGGCGAAGGCGGCAAACCGCCGCCAGTGACCATAATGTAGCGTGGCGCACCAACAGCTGCAGTGGCATCAAGAAACTTGACGTTGTAGACACGGGCCGTGCCCAGATTGGAACCGCAGATAGCTGGATTCGCTGCGGTCGGGGTATGCGTGCTGAAAGTGAGTACACCCAGCGCGACCACCGCAGACGTCACCACCTGCTCTCCATCATGCGTCCCGGTACCAAATGCCAGATACCAGCCTTTTTTGGCATCCAACTGCGCCTGGATGGACGAGGTAGCGCCGTCCGGGTCAATTGCCAGCAGCGAATTCAGGCACGCCAGAGGCTGCGATTGACAGTTAGCGCTTTCAGACGGCCACCAGTCCACGTCAGTAGGCCTGTCCTTGATCATGAAAAACGCGTTGTCCACGCCTGCTGTAACAGTGTTGCTGAGCAGGGGGTGCTCGCGGTCGCCCGAGCCGACCAGTATCGCATTATAATCGGGGGTTACCACCACCTCTGCAGCGAACAGGAATTTACGATTGGCGGCTCCCCCGGAGCAAACGGGGCTATCACATCCCAGCGCAGCGATCCTGGTGATGCTCCAGCTTGCCGGCACGGCTGAACCAATAGTGATGCGGTAAATGTTTCCGCCCGTATCCACTACATAGGCGTATTGTGCGAGGCCGGAGCTATCACGGACAACGGTGATGTCTGCCGCCACACTCCTCTCCGTATTCAGAATAATCAGCAACGTGCCGTCATTCGCATCCAGCACGTACACCTTGTTGCCCTTGGGCGAGGTACAGGTATTGGGCTCGGCGTCTTCGCAGGTATCGTAACCGCCGCCCATGATCAGCAGCGGCACATTACCCGAAGCGTATCCCGATGCCTTCAACACCTTGGGTGCCGACCAGGTTTGTCCGATACCGGTGAAGTCTGCCGAAGTGCAGCCAGTATCATTGGTCAGGTTGGGGCAGCCTTTGCGCCATTTCAGGCTGGGACTGGCGGGCGTGCTTACATCGAATGCGTATAGCATCCGCCCGCCGCGCCGCTGCGTGGCGTAAATCCACACGGTGGCGGTAGCGCTATCCTGATGTGCAACTACCGAACCATCAAAAAAATAGGGTTTTGGCTGAGCTGCCGGCGTAGTCGTGGGCAAACCGGGATAGCTCACCAGCGGACTGTTGTCATAAATCCGTTTCAACTTACTGTAGTGTTCCGGCGCAACAAACGACCATAATTCGCTGCCCGCCGGATAGATGCCGATGCTGGCAGTCTGGTTGCCATTGATCGCGCGCAGCATACCGTCATTGGCGCCATAAAACACCACCACGCCGGTGGAACCGCCGTAATCCACCGCCACCGGACGCGAATGCAGCACGTCGCCGTGTACCGAAGGCCGCATTTCCGTGATACTGGCATTACCGTTCTCGTTTTTGATATCCGTCCCGCGCACCCAGTTGATGATATCGGTACGCTCTGCGCTGTTTGCCGCAGTGAGTAAAGCCTGGGTGATTGCGCTATTGGCATTATTGAAATCGGTCACGCCCGCGCAGTTAGCGGAATCACAGGTTTTCACCACGCGATCCACCGGCGCTATCGCCCGCAGCATGTAAGCCGCTGCGCCCTTTTCCACGACATCGCCATCCGGGTAGTTGGACACATCCGAGTTGGCGATGGCTGTGCACGACCCTTGCGGGTTGAACGTCCAGTAATTGTCCACCACGGTAGGTGTCCAGAAACTGCGTGCGCACTGGGTGAGGAAACCGGTGTTGTTGTTAATCGCGAGATTGTCATCCGCATCGACCAGGTTCAGCACAATCTTGCCACCCGACAGACTGGCCTTGAACTGATACTGTTTCATATTGCCGTTCCAGCGCGGCGCGGCATTGGCATCAGGGCGGAAAATGCCGATAAACACCTGATTGAGGTGAGTCCCTTGCGCGTTGACGCTCACCGGCAGACTGGCAGAGGCGAATACACTGTTGATTGCCTGGATTTCGCCAAAAATCTGATTGAAGGCGTCGCTGATCTGCGCACCGCTGCTAACTGAGGAATCGACCTTAAAGTATTTCCCCTTGCTCACATTCGCCATGCTTTTGAGCAGTGCGGTGAACCCCGGCCCCTGGCCGGAGGTAACAGGGTCCACATCCAGCGTATACGTTACAACCTTGACCGAGGCCGTAGTTGCCATAAAACGCGCCCATTCATCGGCGGCATTGGCTTGGGATCCGCTGGGCGAAAGGGTGATTTGCGTCGTGCTGCCGCCAGCGGCCGCCAGTTTAGTGTTGGCTGTGGACGTATCGGAGCTGTTATCCTGCACCGCGCCATTGCTGATATAGATAATGAAATTCTTTTGACAGCCCGAGTCCACCGGATTCTGATAGGCTGTACTTGAAGAAGAAGCGAAGGCGTTGCCAGTCAAAGCATAAACAGCATTGGATGAGGGGTAGCCCGCCACCGAGTTGCCGGCGTAATCTCGCTTGGCCTTGTTGTGACCCGCATAGGTGTTGGCTCCGGTAAAATAATAATAGGCTTCCGCCATCGCCAGCCCCAGCTTGCCGTTATCCGATTTATCATTTTTTACATCCAGGCTGTTAATCAGATTCTGGTACAGCGGCTTGTTAGTGGCATTCATCAAACGCAGCGCGGCGCGTACATAACTACCGTCCGGCTTGCCGTTATCACCCCCCTCCTCGCTGAACATCATCAGACCGACCTTGAATTTGTCTTGCGCCAGCCCGCTCAATACCGATGCCAGTGCCGCCCTTTCATTGGTGAATGCGGTGCTCCAGTTGGCCGTGTTGTCCATGATGATCAGCACATTGGGAACATCCGCCGTAGTCGATGGCGCAGCCCCGACAAACAGGTCGATGTCTTCCGCCAGCACGGTAGTGCTGACACCGATCAGGATGGCAGCCAGCAAGTTCTTTTTCCAGGGGAATGACATTTTTATCTCCTGTACCTTACGGGTTTGGACATGTGGATGCGTTGTATTGGCTTTGTGTAAGGCGCTGGCTGACGCCTTGTTTGACCACCGCCGAAGCACCTGTTGCCTGACTTGTGGCGGTGGCGGTAATCTCCCATAAGACCAGATAGTTGCCCATATTGGAAATGTTCGAATTCACTCCGCTGAGGGCCGCAGTATCGGCAGAGGCCGGCGGAGCCTGGATGCAGACGGGCACCGCCACATCGACCACGTAATCGATGGTATTGTCCTGATCGATGTCGATATTGATGGAATCCGCAGAATTAATGGTGCTGAAGGGACCGCTGATTGTCTGTTCAATGGCGATATTTGCCGCCGCAATGGCTTCGTTGCGGAACTGCATGTTGCCCGCTGCCTTGAGGTTGCCGCCGCTGAGCGTGAAAGCCGAAATAACCAGCAACGTGACCATGACCAGCATGATCAGCCCGACTATCAGGGTGACTCCACGCTGGCTATCCGCAAAGTGCTGGTATTTCATGGCGCCACCCCTGTTTTATCCCTGCGGCCGGATGGATTGACCAGGCGTATGTAACTGGAATAAGCGTGGCGCTTGAAACCGTCGTTAAAAGGCCCCAGAACAGTTGGGCCGAGTGTGTAGGTTTTACTGTCGGTATAGCCCGACGAGGTCTCCAGGTTGCGTGCCAGCACATGAACCTGAACTGCCATGACGTTGGCCCAGTCGGTGGCGGTGCAGGCCGCGCAATTTTCAAACACATCCGCGCTGCCATCGTTGTCGGTATCCCGGCCATACTCCAGCTTGAGACTCTGTACCCCGTCTATCAATGCCTGCGCGCTTTGCATGACCACACTGCCGCCCGAGAGATCCAGATCGGCACGCACCAGAGTGGGGATGCCATCGTCCGCGGTGTTGGCATAATTGCGCACGTAAAAAATGGAGGTGATGAGCTTGCGTTTGTCGGCGGGCGTTGTACAGTTTTTCTGGTACAGCGTTGCCCCTGGTATACCTAAAACCGGGTTGCTGGCAGCGCTGGCAACATAATTGGCGTGGCCGGTGTTGGCACAACCTTGGGTTTGCAGATAAAGCTTGTTTGCATTGTAGGCCTCGCAGCTTGCGTCGCCTGCCACGCAGGTGGCGGCATGGCGTACTACCAGAGCATCGGAATCAGGTTGGGGGTTGGTGACACAGCTCGGCAGACTGCCCGCCGCATAACCCTGTGCCGGTATGGCATACATGTTGGCGATGTAAGCGGCATCCCAACTGGAAAACGCGGCGCAGGGGTCCGGGATGGCAGTGGGGGGGGTAACAGACGGCAGCGGTGGCGTGTACGCGCCCCAAAAACCAGCATGCCATAGCTCCTGCTGCAACACCTGGATAGTAAAGCGGCCATTTTCAATTTGCCGGTTCATTTTTGCCAATTCCGCATTGTTCCGTGACAGGTTCAGATAAAGCGTCATCACCGCCGTCATGATCAGCAGCCCCAGCGTGATGGCAACCATCAATTCGATCATGGAAAAACCGGCTTGACAGCGGCGTACACCACAATCTGATCGGGTAACGCTCGTCATCAGATCATGCTGGCTCATGGCGTCCCCAGATTGGCGACACGCACGATGGTGCTCATGGCACGCCGACATAACTCGTTGATGCAACTCGATCCGGCGGCTCCGTTATAAAGCCCCGCACCGCAACCTGAGGCGGGCGCTGATATCGGCACCAAGCCTTGCCAGACCACGGTGATCTGATATTGATCCGCTCCCAGGTTCTCGATACAGCCACGCGCGCCTATCATGGCTCCCACCTTATTCGTCCCCGACTGCTCAGCCGCCCCCTTCAGTGCATTGCTCCATTGGCATGTGTCAAAGCCATAGCCACTACCGGCACAGGTGGTTGGCTGGCTGTCTCCGGTCCCCAGCGGACTCGCGGAGCCGGTTGCATAGTCCACGGCGTTTTTACGATTGCCCCCCATCCGGTTTGCCATGTCTTCCAGCAGCAGCGATGCCTGTGTTCGCTGATACGCTTCGACTTCGGAGGATTGCAGGCGCATCTGCAGGCCCGCGAGTCCCAAAAGACCGACAGCCAGAATAACAATGGTTACAAGAACTTCAATGAGGGACACCCCCCGCATCGAATGTGACTCGAATGACGTAGTATCCATGCTGCACATCACCACTTTGCTGCTGGAGTTTTAACCCCTTCGTTGTTAATGGTCAGGATGCCATCATCCGTTTGCACTCCGCTCGGCGTGAACGTGATG
This sequence comes from Nitrosomonadaceae bacterium, assembly GCA_030646695.1. Lineage (GTDB taxonomy): Bacteria > Pseudomonadota > Gammaproteobacteria > Burkholderiales > Nitrosomonadaceae > VFJL01. The sequence continues at coordinate 18,997 of JAUSLF010000024.1, read as the reverse complement.
GTGTAGGAAGGGACGGCGGCGGTCCCCAGATCAATGGTATAGCTGTACCGGGTGCTCACATCGGCTGGCAGGCTGTAGCCACTGGATTCCAGTTCTATCTTGCTGACATAGCTGCGGTTAGCCAACAGGAACTGCTGCTGGCGATTGGCGATATCCATCATCTGTGCCTGCGCCGCTGCGCGGCTTGCCTTGACGACATATTGCGTATACGACGGATAAGCGATGGCGGCCAAGATACCGACGATCACCACCACGATCATCAGTTCGATTAAAGTAAAGCCGTGTTGGTTGGTTTGTTCCATTATGCTTCCTTTTTTCACGTTCGAAATATAAGCGGTACACTTAGCAAACCGCCGGATTCACCCGATAAACGGCGGATTTAATGAAATGAACGGCAGAAACGGAATGAACCAGGATTTTATTATAGTCGGTGCAGGTATCATCGGCTTGGCCACGGCAGAGCGATTGCTGGCACAAGGCGCGACGGTAACCTTGCTGGAACGCGGCGAAGTCGGACAGGAATCATCCTGGGCGGGCGGGGGCATTCTGTCGCCGTTGTGCCCGTGGGACTATCCGGACGAAGTGACGCGCCTGACCAGCTACAGCGCAGCCTTATTCGCCGCCTGGGCAGACAGCCTGCGCGCGGCGAGTGGAATTGATCCGGAATATGAGATGAGCGGAATGCTGGTGTTGCCGCCGTTTGATGCACACGCTGCACAGCAATGGTGTGCGGCGCATGGGGTCAAAGCGGAAAGAGCTTCCCGCGCCGCCGCACTTCCCTCTCTTGCTGCGAGAGACGATGCCGGGGGGAAAGGTGATGCGCTGCTGTTGCCGGAAGTGGCGCAGGTGCGCAATCCGCGCCTGTTGCGCGCGCTGCACAAGCGGGTGGAAGCACTCGGCGGGCGCATTATCGAGCAGTGCGCCGTACACAACATTGTGGCCGGGAGTGGCCGGGTGCAGTCACTCGCCACCACGTGCGGCACGTTCAGTGCGCAGGGATACATCGTCACCGCCGGGGCGTGGAGCAAGCAAGTACTGGGGCGGCACGCCCTCGGCCTGGATATCAAGCCGGCGCGCGGACAGATGCTGTTGTTCAGATTTGCTGCAGCACCGCTGCGCTTCATCCTGTTACAGGGTGACTTGTACTTGATTTCCCGCCGCGATGGGCACCTGCTGGTTGGCAGCACGCTGGAAGATGTTGGTTTCGATAAGCGGACCACTATTGCGGCGCGCGACGACTTATTCGCACGAGCGCAAAAGCTATTACCAGCATTGGCTAGCATGCCGCTGGTACGACACTGGGCTGGGCTGCGTCCCGCGTCACCGCGCAACATCCCCGCCATCGGACGGCACCCGCAGCTGGACAATCTTTACATCAACAGCGGGCATTTCCGTTATGGTGTAACCATGGCTCCGGCCAGTGCCGCAATCCTGGCAAACGAGATGACCGGCGCGCCGCAACCGTTTGACGTTACGCCTTACCAGACAGGGTGGGGGATTTAGGCTACTCCGGTCAGCTTTTGGGCAGTGGAAATACCACCGCTTCAACCACGCCGCTCAGCTCCTCCACCAACACGCCCCCCTCCTGCTCCGAGCCAACTTGTTTCAGGCGTGATATGACTTCCTGCACCAGCACTTCCGGTGCGGAAGCCCCGGCGGTGATGCCGATGCGGATTTTCCCTTCCAGCCATTTATCCTGCAATTGCTCGGCACGGTCTATCATGTATGCATCCACGCCGGCATTGCGCGCCACTTCACACAAGCGGTTGGAATTGGAACTGTTGGGCGAGCCAACCACAATCACCAGATCACATTGCTTTACCATCATCTTGACCGCATCCTGGCGGTTTTGCGTGGCATAACAAATATCGTCTTTTTTGGGTCCGGTTATTTTTGGAAAGCGTTTTTTCAAGGCCCTGATCACTCGCGTGGCATCGTCCACCGACAGCGTGGTCTGAGTGACATAAGCCAGGTGATTCGGATCATTGACTTGCAAGTTGATAACATCGTCTTCCGTTTCAACCAGGTACATGCTCGGACCGCCTCCCTCAGCTTGTCCCATGGTGCCTTCCACTTCCGGATGGCCTTGATGACCGATCATAATGACCTCCCTGCCTTGTTCGCGCATCTTCGCCACTTCAATATGAACCTTGGTGACCAGCGGGCAGGTGGCGTCGAACACCTTGAATTTGCGTGCGTCAGCTTCGCGCCGCACCTCATGCGAAACGCCGTGAGCACTGAAGATCAGGATGCTGCCACTTGGCACCTCGTCGAGATTCTCGACGAATACTGCGCCCTTTTTCTCCAGATTTTCCACCACGAAACGGTTGTGCACCACCTCGTGACGTACGTAAATCGGTGCACCATGCATGGTCAGCGCCCGCTCGACAATCTCGATGGCGCGATCCACCCCGGCACAGAAACCTCTGGGATTTGCGAGCAATACTTTAATCATTGGTCATCCTCCATAAAAATCCGCTTTCATTCGGCGAATATTCTAAAGCATTCACGCACGCACCAAGTAAATTTTCCCTTCATTTTCCCCTCAAGACACATCAGTCCCGCTCGATGCAAGACCGGCGTATCCGGATTATTGCTCTGAGCGAACCCGGTCCAGTTGCTCACACACCATTTTCACTGCCTGCAACATACGTGGGGTCTGTCGATGAAGCAGATCGGGGTGGACAAAAAACAAATGCTTATTCCTCACCGCGCGTATCTGCGGGAACTGCTGCCACAGCTCCCCCGCCCCGGATTCGGGCAACACACCGCTGATAATGGCTTGGGGATCGGCCTGCAGCAAGCTTTCTGCCGATATCACCGGCGCCAGGATAGACGCAGAAGCGAATATATTGACGCCACCGCAAAGGTTGATGATGTCGCTGATGATATGGCTGCCGTTCACCGTCATCAGCGGTTGATGCCAGATTAACAGAAACACACTGACCCGCTGCCGCCCCGCATAGCTGCGCTTGATCTGTCGCAGTTCGGTTTCGTAAGCGCGTGCCGCCACTTCCGCTTGAGTCGATGTCGCCGCCAGCTGACCGGTCAGCCGCAATAATCTAGGAATGTCCTCCAGCCGGGTTGCTTCCGTGACAAAAACCGGCAAGCCCAGTTTTTCGAGCCTGTCGATATCTGCGGCGTTGCCGCTGCGCCATGCAATCACCAAATCGGGCTTGAGCATGACTATCCTCTCCAGATCGAGCCCGGCTGCGTCCCCAATTTCCGGGACAGCTTTGGCGGCTGCAGGATAATCACTCCGGCTGCTGACGCCCACGAGCCTGTCACCAGCGCCGGCGGCGTATACCAGTTCGGTGATGTTGGGAGAAAGCGAAATGATACGTCTGGCGAAACGCTCCAGATGGATGCTGCGCCCGCGATCATCGGTCAGGCTGAGCGAACTATCTGCGGCGGCAATGCCGATAGATGCGTACGAAAGCAACGGCAATACCAGCAGCGTCAGAACACTACTCTTTATTGCGGACACTCTTCTGATCCTGGAAGAACGGTTACGGAAAAACCTGAAAATGGTGTTCGCCACGAATAATGCGGACTATTTTTCCTGATCCTGCCGATAGCGTCCGGCCAAGGCCGCGCGTTGCAGGTAGGCTTCGCGCGCAATGCGGATATCTTCCAGGAATTGCGGCAGCTCTCTGAGCAGCAGCGCCTGCGGCCCATCCACCAACGCCTTGCCTGGCACCGGATGAAAATCCACCAGCACCATGTTGGCGCCCGCAATGATGCCTTGCGCGGTGACATGCATGATGTCGAGGATGCCGTCCGGCGAGCAGGTGCGCGCACCGACTGAATGCGACGGATCGATGCACACCGGCATGCGGGTCAGGCGCTTGACCACCGGCACATGAGCGAAATCCACAAAATTGCGGTGCGGATCGGCCATGTTGGTCTTCATCCCGCGCAGGCCGAACACCACCTTGCGATTGCCTTCGGAAGCCAGGTATTCGGCCGCATTGAGCGATTCGTCCAGAGTGATGCCGAAACCGCGTTTAATCAGCACCGGAAAATCCTGCTGGCGGCCGACGATTTTCAGCAGCTCGAAATTCTGCGTGTTGCGCGTACCGATCTGCAGCATTACCCCGGTAGGACTACCGGTCTGATTGAGCGCCTCGCGGATTTCATCGACGTGAGATTCGTGGGTAATTTCCATGGCAATGACCTTGATGCCGTATTTCCCGGCCAGATCGAACACGTAAGGCAGGCAGGCCTTGCCGTGGCCCTGAAACGCATACGGGCTGGTGCGCGGCTTGTAGGCGCCCATGCGGGTGCAGACCTGGCCGTGGTCGCGCAACGCTTGCATCATCATCTCGACATGCTCCGGCGTATCCACTGCGCATAGTCCGGCGAATACGTGGAGCGTATCCTGGCCGAAGCGCACGCCGTTATAATCGAAATGAGTGGGACGGTCGTCACCCTTGTGCCGTCCGAGAACGCGATACTCCTCCGAAACCCGCACCACCCGCTCGACACACGGCAGGCTTTGCATGTCCTCGAGGGGCAGCGCCATGGTGTTGCCGATCAGATATATCTCGGTCAGCGTCTGCTCGATCCCGGCTTCGGTATGCACGCGGGTAGAGATGCCCGGCATGTTGGCGAGGTGCGCCAGCAACTGCTGGTAATCGGGGCTGTCAGGATGAGCGTCCGGGGTCAGGATCAGGATCATGGAATGGTGCCAAATGGGGGTAAAGGCCGCGCCAGCGCGACAGCGCAAATCAGCCCGAATTCTAACCGAAATGACCGCTGCCTGCCACGTCATCGAATCTGGCGTTTATCCAGTTATGCGGGCTATACTTTGAATAAATGACCACACCAAAACAAAGACCCAAGTCCCAGACTGCCGTGAACCACCCGCCCGCAATTTTCCTGATGGGGCCGACCGCCAGTGGAAAAAGCGGCATCGCGCTGGAAATCGCCCGCCACCTGCCGGTGGAAATCATCAGCGTGGATTCGGCTCAGGTGTACCGGCACATGGACATCGGCACCGCCAAACCCGGTGCGGAATCCCTGGCAGCAGTGCCGCACCATCTGATCGATCTGATCGATCCGCACGAACGTTACTCCGCTGCGCGGTTTCGCGATGATGCACTGACCGCGATGCGTGAGATCACCGAACGCGGCAACATCCCGCTGCTGGTTGGCGGCACCATGCTTTATTTCCGCGCATTGCTGGAAGGTCTGTCCGAACTTCCCGCTGCCGACAGCAGCGTGCGCATGGTGATCGACAGCATGGCCGAAGATCGCGGCTGGCCTGCGCTGCACCAGCAGTTGCAGCAGCTTGACCCGGCCAGCGCCATGAGGATTAAAGCAACCGACAGCCAGCGCATCCAGCGTGCGCTGGAAGTGTATTACCTGACCGATAAACCGATGTCGGAGATTCTGAAAAAACCCAAATATGTTTATCTGCCTTACCAGGTGACACATATCGCCCTGATACCCAGCGAGCGTGAAACACTGCACCAGCGCATCGCGCAGCGCTTCGAGGCAATGCTCGAACTGGGATTGATTGGCGAAGTCCGCACCATCCGTGATAAATTTGGCCTGGATGCCGACAGCCCCGCGATGCGCTGTGTCGGTTACCGGCAGGTGGCGATGTATCTGGACAAGGAAGTCAGCCTGAGCGAAATGCGCGCAATGGGACTGGCCGCCACGCGCCAACTGGCAAAACGACAGCTTACCTGGCTGCGCCCGATGCAGGGACTGCAGGAGTTTGATTGCCTGGCGCAGGATTTGTCGCAGCAGGTGCTGGAATATCTGCGGGCAGGTGGTTTGCAAGCTGCTGCGGCTTGATGATTGCAACGATTCACCGCCTTGGTATCGCATCTCAATTATCAATCATCATTTTTTTGTTCGATCCTTTTAACTCATTTCCATGAAGGGAGGCAGCATGAAAATTCGCTACAAATCACTTGCTCTGGCCGTGGCGTTGAGCAGCATCCTGTCCATCAGCGCTTGCCAGAAGTTCGGGGAGGGAACGCATGAAACCTGGGTAGAGCCGCCGAAAAAGGCCGTGGTGGATGACGCTACCCTTAACGCCACGGTAAAATCCTCGCTGCTGACCGACCCGGAACTCAGGGGGCTGGATTTGCGGGTCGAGGTGCACAGCGGTGAAATCATGCTGAGCGGGCTGGTGAATAACCAGAGCCAGATAGACCGTGCCAATACACTCGCCTGGCTGGCGGAAGGCGTCAAGAAAGTGGATAACCGAATGAGCATGAAGTAAAGGGCGGGGGGGCTATAGGGGCAATTGATTCCACTCTATTGCGCTGTTAAGCAAACGTGATCATTATTCCAGCACTCGCTTTCAGCAGTTTATGGATTTTAAGTATTAAGCAACACTTGAAAATATCTGCCTACATGGTTTTTGTAGGCGCCATGAGTAACTTCTCAGATACGTTTGTTTAAAAGGGCAAATCGTGGCAATACCTGATTACCAGTCAATCATGCTTCCCTTGCTTCGTTTCGCTACAGACGGAAACGAACACTCCCTACGGGAAACAATTGAGAGTTTATCCGAACAGTTTGGGCTTACGGACGCAGAAAAAAATGAGCTGTTGCCGAGTGGACAACAGCCAAGATTCAATAATCGCGTTGCTTGGGCGCGGTCTTATATGAATAAGGCGACTCTGTTGGAGTCAACACGGCGCGGATACTTCCGCATCACCCAGCGTGGGCGAGATGTTCTTTCTAGAAGTCCAACCGAAATCAATATCAAATTCTTGGAGCAGTTCCCCGAGTTCGTAGAGTTCAGAGCCATCCACCGAGAACGAGAAGAAACCACAGAATCTTCTGAAACAGAAACCCTCCAAACGCCAGGCGAGCTTCTGGAAACAGCATATCAGAAACTGCGCGAAGATCTCTCTGCTGAGCTTCTGAAAACTGTAACAGAATGTTCTCCATCTTTTTTTGAACGCCTCGTTATCGATGTTCTCGTTAAAATGGGCTACGGCGGTTCTCGAAAGGAAGCTGGAAAAGCCATTGGCCGAAGCGGAGATGAGGGTATTGATGGCATCATCAACGAAGATCGCCTTGGCCTCGACGTCATCTACATACAGGCCAAGCGGTGGCAAGCTACCATTGGTCGCCCTGAAATCCAAAAGTTTGCCGGCGCTCTGCAAGGGCACCGTGCGAAAAAGGGAGTCTTTATCACCACTTCCGATTTCAGCCGCGAAGCCAAGGATTATGTGGCAAAAATTGACTCCAAAATTGTTCTCATAGACGGCGAGCAATTATCACAGCTCATGATTGATCATAATGTCGGGGTTGCTCTGGTCACATCGTATGAAACGAAGAAAATAGACAGTGACTACTTTATCGAAGAATAACGTCTAGCTAGATTCAACCTAGTTAATGGAGCTTGGGGTAATATGACGTAGTCACTCCCCATTCGCGCAGGAAAATTCATCTCGACTATGACTTTCTTTTCCCTGCTTCTGCTGTTGGCTGCCGTTATCGGCGCCATTCTGTTTGTCCCGCCGCTCCGGCGCGCGCTCATTTCCAACCGGGTGCTGAAAATTTTCCGCAAGATCCTGCCGCAGGTTTCGCAGACCGAGCAGGAAGCGCTGGATGCGGGCACCGTATGGTGGGACGGCGATCTGTTCAGCGGCAAGCCGGACTGGAACAAGCTGCTGGCTTACCCTAAGCCGCAACTGAGCGCCGAGGAACAAGCCTTTCTTGCCGGTCCGGCGGAACAGTTGTGCGCGATGCTGGACGAATGGCACATCACGCGCGAGCTAAATGATCTGCCGCCCGAGGTCTGGCGGTTCATCAAGGACAACGGCTTTTTCGGCATAATCATCCCGAAGCAATACGGCGGCCACGGCTTCTCGGCACTGGCGCATTCCACAGTAGTGATGAAAATCGGCTCGCGCAGCGGCACGGCGGCAGTGACGGTGATGGTGCCGAATTCGCTGGGGCCGGCGGAACTGCTGCTGCATTACGGCACCGAGGAGCAGAAAAACCACTATCTGCCGCGCTTGGCAAAAGGGCTGGAAGTGCCCTGTTTCGCGCTCACCGGACCCAACGCCGGGTCGGATGCGGGCGCGATTCCCGATTCCGGCATTGTCTGCCGCGGCGAATTCAACGGCCAGCAGGACGTGCTGGGGATGCGCGTCACCTGGGAAAAACGCTACATCACGCTGGGGCCGGTGGCGACACTGCTGGGACTGGCGTTCAAACTCCACGACCCGGACGGACTGCTGGGCGCAGAGCAAGACCTCGGCATTACGCTGGCGCTGATTCCCACCAATACGCCGGGGGTCAATATCGGCCGCCGCCATTTCCCGCTCGATGCGGCTTTTCAGAATGGCCCCAACTCCGGCAAGGATGTGTTCATCCCGATGGAATGGGTGATCGGCGGGCGCGAGGGCGTGGGCTACGGCTGGCGCATGCTGATGAATTGCCTCGCTGCCGGACGCTCGATTTCATTGCCTGCCACCGCCACCGGCGCGGCCAAACTGGCGGCACACACCAGTGGCGCGTATGGCCGGATACGGGTGCAATTCAACACCCCCATCGGCCGCTTCGAAGGGGTGGAAGAAGCACTCGCGCGCATCGGCGGCAACACCTACATGATGGACGCGGCGCGGGTGATGACGGCAGGCGCGGTGGATCTGGGCGAAAAACCTTCGGTCATTTCTGCCATCGTCAAATACCATCTCACCGAACGCAGCCGCCAGGCGATCAATGATGCAATGGACATACATGGCGGCAAGGGCATTTGCATGGGTCCCAGCAATTATCTGGCGCGCACCTACCAGCAAATCCCAGTCGGCATTACGGTGGAGGGCGCCAACATTCTTACGCGCAGCATGATGATATTCGGCCAGGGAGCGATACGCTGCCACCCTTATGTGCTGAAGGAAATTCATGCCGCCAACGACAGCAACGCCGTCCGTGCGTCGCTGGAATTTGACCAGACATTGATGGGGCACGTCGCTTTCAGCGCCGGCAACAGTTTGCGTTCCCTGCTGCATGGACTGACCGGTTCTTCCCTGGCAGATGCGCCGGGCAATGCCGCCGCCGAGACACAGGATTACTATCGGCAACTATCACGTTTCTCCGCCGCCTTCGCGCTGGTTGCCGACATCTCCATGCTGGTGCTGGGCGGCGCGCTGAAGCGCAAGGAAAAACTCTCTGCCCGCCTGGGTGATATGCTCAGCCTGCTTTATCTGTGCTCGGCGACGCTGAAGCGTTTCGAGGACGATGGCCGTCCTGCTGCCGATTTGCCATTGTTGCACTGGTCGATACAGGATGCGCTTTACCATCTGCAGCAGGCGCTCGATGGCTTGCTGGATAATTTCCCCAGCCGCATCGCGGCATGGGTGTTGCGGTTGCTGGTGTTTCCGCTGGGCAAACCATACTCGCCGCCAGCGGATGACCTGGGGCACAAAGTGGCCGCCTTGCTGCTGGAACCGGGAGAAGCGCGTGACCGCCTGACTGCGGGAATCTACGTCCCGGCGTCCGCGGATGAACCGTTGGGCGTTCTGGAACAAGCGTTGCAGTGTGCGGTGGTGTGCGAGGTAGCGGAAGCCAAAGTTCGCACTGCCGTCAAAGCCGGTCTGATTTCCGCACAGGGTGATGAGAAAATCGCTACAGCGCTGCAGCAAGGTGTCATCACTGCGGTTGAAGCGGAATCGCTGGAGAAAATGAAATCCCTGCGCCGCCGCGTCATCATGGTGGATGATTTTCCGGCGGATTTCGGCAAACAGAAATAGACACAACCATGCAAGACAAGCCGATGGACATCATCCCGATGGAAATAGCCGGGACACTGGCTGGCCTGTTCAGCGAACGCGTGCGCCGCTCGCCGCAGAGAGTGGCTTACCGGGATTTCGACCCATCGGGCGGAAAGTGGCGCGATCGCACCTGGCAGCAGATGGCCCGGGAAGTGGCGCGCTGGCAGGCAGCTCTCGCCAGAGAAGGCCTGGCCGCAGGCGACCGGGTGGCAGTGATGGCGAAAAACTGCCCGGAGTGGGTGATGTTGGACCAGGCAGCGCTGGGATTGGGATTGGTGGTGGTGCCGCTTTACACTGCCGACCGCGCCGAGAATGCGGCGTATGTTCTGCGCGATGCCGGAGTCAGGCTGTTGCTGCTGGAAGATCTGGTGCAGTGGCAGACGCTCTCCGAAGTACGCGATCAGGTCAACGGTCTGTTGCGGGTCGTGACGATCAATCCGTTTGCCAATGACGCCAACCAAACTGCTGACGGCCTGGTGCGGGCGCTGCCTGACTGGCTGCCGCAGATGGGGGAGGCTGGGGAGGTCCGGCATGTCTGCGCGCCGCATGATCTCGCCACCATCATTTACACCTCCGGCACTTCCGGCCGCCCCAAGGGGGTAATGCTGAGCCATCACAACATGCTCAGCAACGCCCATAGCTGCCTGCAGGTTGTGCGGATAGAGCAACACGATCTGCTGCTTTCGTTTCTGCCGCTGTCGCATACGTTCGAACGTACTGCAGGCTACTACCTGCCGATGATGGCCGGGGCCACGGTCGCCCACGCCCGTTCGATCCAGCAACTGCAAGAAGATTTATTGATTATCCGCCCGACTCTGCTGGTTTCGGTGCCACGAATTTATGAACGGGTTTATATTGGAGTTCGCGCCAAGCTGGCGGAAGGACCGGCGCTGAACCGTCAACTGTTCAACTTGGCGGTGGATGTAGGTTACAGCCGCTTTGAACACCAGCAGGGGCGGGGTCCCTGGCGGGCTTCGCATCTGCTGTGGCCGCTGCTGGACAAACTGGTGGCGCGCAAGGTGATGAGCAAGCTGGGCGGGCGGTTGCGGATGGCGATGAGCGGCGGCGCAGCGCTGCCGACTGATGTCTCGCGCGTGTTCATCGGGCTGGGACTGCCCATCCTGCAAGGTTACGGCATGACTGAAAGCAGTCCGGTGGTATGCACCAACACTTTCGAGAATAATTTGCCAGAAAGTGTGGGCCCGCCTATTCCCGGCGTAAGCGTGAAACTCGGCGAGCACAATGCATTGCTGATCCACGGTCCCAATGTAATGCTGGGCTACTGGCATAATCCGGAAGCCACCCAGGCGGTGCTGACGGCCGACGGTTGGCTCAATTCCGGCGATATGGCGCGCATTGATGAGCAGGGCCGGGTGACCATTACCGGCCGCCTGAAGGAAATCATAGTCATGTCCACCGGGGAGAAAGTTCCGCCGGCGGATATGGAAGCGGCGATTCTGCGCGATCACTTGTTTGAACAGGTCATGCTGGTCGGCGACGGGCGTTCATATTTGAGCGCGCTGGCGGTTTTGAATCTCCGCAACTGGGAAAGCGTCGCGGTGCAGTACAATCTTGATCCTGACTTGCACCATATGCTGCACGACCCGAAAACCGAAGAAATCGTGCTGGAGAAAATCGCGCAGCAGATACGCGAGTTTCCGGGCTATGCCAGGGTGCACCGCGTAGCGCTGCTGGCGGAACCGTGGACTGTCGAGAACGATATGCTCACGCCTACCCTGAAACTGCGGCGGGGGCAGATGCTGGAGCGCTACAAGGCCGAAGTGGAAAAGCTCTATGCGGGGCATTAACCCGCTCGGACGGATATCCGCCCGCTAAACATTGCATTGAGGTGCGACGAAAATGAATGCTATTCCCGAAATCCACACATCACTGCCCGCAGGGCGCGATCCGATCCTGCGCATCGTGCCGATGCCGACGGACACCAACTACGCCGGCGATGTGTTCGGCGGCTGGATCATGGCGCAGGTGGACATTGCCGGCAGCCTGCCGGCGATCCGCCGCGCGCACGGGCGGGTGGCCACAGTGGCAGTAAACTCTTTTGTGTTCAAACAGCCAGTGTTCCTCGGCGATCTGGTGAGTTTCTATGCCGAAATCATCAAGGTAGGGCGCACCTCGATCACGGTGGACGTGGAGGTGTATGCCCAGCGCGGCCCGCGCCAAGGCGGCGACGAAGTATGCATCAAGGTAACTGAAGCAGTGCTGACTTATGTGGCGGTGGACGAGCAGCGTAAGCCGCGCGTGGTACCGCAAGAGTGAGGGTTGCCTCTAAAAATTCAAAGTGCTAAATCAAGACAAAGCGGGAGGTGTAATTGAGCAACAATAATTTCATCGTGCGCAAGGCCGCGGTGCTGGGTGCGGGCGTGATGGGGGCGCAGATTGCGGCGCACCTGGTCAACGCCAATGTCGAAACACTGCTGTTCGAGCTTCCGGGGAAACAAGGCGACCCTAACGCCAACGTGATCAAGGCAGTGGAAAATCTGAAAAAGCAGGAGCCTGCGCCGCTGTCAGTCGCGGCCAGGGCAGCCTGTATCCAGCCCGCCAATTACGACCAGCATCTTGAATTACTCAGGGATTGCGACATCGTGATCGAGGCCATCGCCGAGCGCGTGGACTGGAAAACCGAGCTGTACACCAAGGTTGCGCCGTATCTCGGCGCACACACCATTTTCGCCAGCAACACTTCCGGGCTTTCCATCAACCAGTTGGCGCAGGCGTTTCCCGAAAACCTGCGGCACCGTTTTTGCGGTGTGCATTTTTTCAACCCGCCACGCTACATGCACCTGGTGGAGTTGATCGCCTGCGAAGGCAGCGATGCCGCGATGCTCGACGACCTGGAAAAATTCCTCGTCACTTATCTCGGCAAGGGCGTAATCCGCGCCAAGGACACACCCAATTTCGTCGCCAACCGGGTAGGCATGTTTTCCATGCTCGCCACCATGCATCATGCCAGGGAGTTCGGGCTGGGTTTCGATCTGGTGGATGCTTTGACTGGCTCGCTGATCGGCCGCGCCAAGAGCGCCACTTTCCGCACCGCCGATGTGGTGGGACTCGATACCCTGGCGCATGTGATCAACACCATGCGCGATGGGCTCTCTGCCGACCCGTGGCACCGCTATTACGCCGCGCCGGATTGGCTGCAAGGCCTGATCGACAGCGGTGCGCTGGGACAGAAAAGCAAGCGCGGGGTGTATCAGAAAGTGGGCAAGGAAATCCATGTGCTTGATCTCGCCACCAAGGAATACCGTCTTGCCGCAGGCGAAGCAGACAACGACATCAAGGAACTGCTCAAGCGCAAAAGCCCGGCGGAAAAATTTTCTGCCCTGCGCGCCAGCGAGCATCCCCAAGCGCAATTCCTGTGGGCGATGTACCGCGACCTGTTTCATTATTGCGCCGTGCATCTGGCCGCCATCGCGGACAATGCGCGCGATCTTGATCTCGCCATGCGCTGGGGTTTCGGCTGGAACCTGGGGCCGTTTGAAATCTGGCAGGCGGCGGGATGGAGCCAGATTGCCGGCTGGATCAACGAAGATATTGCTGCGGGCAAAAGCATGAGCGCTACACCACTACCCGCGTGGGTGCTGGAAGCGGATCGCAGCGGTGTGCATGCAGCGCAGGGTTCGTATGCGCCAGCCGCCAAAACCCAGCGCCCGCGCTCAACCCTGCCGGTGTACCGGCGGCAACTGTTTCCCGACCGCTTGCTGGGCGAGGAAACGCAATACGGCACAACCATTTTCGAGACCGATGCAGTGCGCATGTGGCACACCGGCGACGACATCGCCATTGTCAGCTTCAAGAGCAAGATGCACACTATCGGCAGCGATGTGCTGGACGGAGTGCAGCAGGCAATAGAGGAGGCAGAAGACAACTGGCGCGCATTGGTGCTCTGGCAGACCGAGCCGCCGTTTTCCGCCGGGGCCAATCTGCAAAAAGCCACTGAGCGCTTGAAAAGTAATGAGCCGCCTTCCGCTCTCAGCCTGCTGGCGCGGAAACTCAAAAAAACGGCGCAAGCTGCGGTGCTCAAGGCCGCACGCAATCTCAATCTGGCCGATGCCCTGATGGCTGGCAAACTCGCCGAAGTCGAAGCGATGGTGGCGCAGTTCCAGCAGACTTCGCAGGATCTCCGCTACTCGATGATCCCAACGGTGGCAGCGGTGGACGGACTCGCCCTGGGCGGCGGTTGCGAATTCGTGATGCACTGCGACCGCGCCGTGGCCACGCTGGAAAGCTATATCGGTTTGGTGGAAGTGGGCGTGGGGTTATTGCCGGCGGGCGGCGGTTGCAAGGAATTTGCTTTGCGCGCAGCGCGCAAAGCAAAAGACGGCGACCCCTTTCCGCTGCTGAAAAATTACTTCCAGACAGTGGCCACTGCGCAAATGGCAAAAAGCGCCGAACAGGCAAAGGAGTTGGGCTATCTGCGGCCGGCCGACCTGGTGGTGATGAACCGGTTCGAGCTGCTCCATGCTGCCAAGGCACAAGCGGTGGCGCTGGCGGAAGCCGGTTATCGACCGCCGCTGCAAAACCGCAATATTCCGGTGGCCGGCAGCACCGGCATCGCCACCATCAAGAGCATGCTGGTCAATATGCTGGAAGGTGGTTTCATTTCCGAGCACGACTATCTGATCGGCAGCAAAGTTGCGCATGTCATGTGCGGCGGCGACCTGACCCCCGGCAGCCTGGTGGACGAAACCTGGTTCCTGGAGCTGGAGCGTGCCGCTTTCATCGAATTGCTGGCGACCGAGAAGACACAAGCGCGCGTGGAGTATATGTTGAAAACGGGCAAGCCGTTACGAAATTGAGAGTGAGGGGCATCATGTCTCTACTACATCCTCTAATTCACAATTGGAGGGAGAACAAGGCGGCGAGAATGAGGCGACGAAGACAGTACAAGTAGTACGGCTAGGAGCCGAAGACAAAGCCAACGCAGTTATCGTTTCTATTGCGGATTAGAGTTGAGGAGAAATGCCATGAGCCAAAAACAAACACAAGACGCTTACATCGTCGCCGCCGTGCGTACCCCGGTCGGCAAGGCGCCGCGCGGCATGTTCAAAAATGTGCGCCCCGATGACATGCTGGTGCATGTGCTGAAGGCTGCGCTGGGGCAATGCCCCGGACTGGACCCGGCGGCGGTTGACGACGTGATCGCCGGTTGCGCCATGCCGGAGGCGGAACAGGGCATCAATGTGGCGCGTGTGGCGCTGCTGCTGGCAGGGATGCCCAACAGCGTGCCGGGCATGACCATCAACCGTTTCTGTTCTTCCGGGGTACAGGCGGTGGCACTGGCCGCCGACCGCATCCGCCTGGGCGAAGCCGACGTGATGATAGGCGCCGGCACCGAGAGCATGAGCATGGTGCCGATGATGGGCAACAAGGTGGCCATGAACCCGGAGATATTCCTGCACGACGAGAACGTCGGCATCGCATACGGCATGGGCATGACCGGGGAAAAAGTCGCGCAGCGCTGGAAAATAAGCCGTGAAGCCCAGGATGAATTTGCCGTGACCAGCCATGCCCGGGCGCTCAAAGCCATCGAGACCGGTGAATTCGCGCAGGAGATCGTGCCCTATACCATCGAAGAAAAACGGCCCGATCTCGCCGCGCATGAAGTCCGCAGCGTGACTATCATCAAGGATACCGATGAAGGCCCACGCCCCGGCACCAGCCTGGAATCTCTCGCCAAACTGAAACCGGTATTTGCCGCCAAAGGTTCGGTGACGGCGGGCAACAGCTCGCAAATGTCCGACGGTGCGGGCGCGGTAATCGTGGTGAGCGAAGCTGCGTTAAAGCGCTTCAATCTCACACCAATCGGGCGCTTCCTGGGGTTCGCTGTGGCCGGGGTGCCGCCGGAGATAATGGGCGTCGGCCCGATCAAGGCGATACCCAAAGTCCTGCAGCAGGTTGGATTAAAACAGGATGCTATTGACTGGATCGAACTGAATGAAGCTTTTGCCGCGCAGAGTCTTGCGGTGATCAACGATCTGGGGCTGGACCGCGCCAGGGTCAACCCGCTGGGCGGCGCCATTGCGCTGGGTCATCCGCTGGGTGCGACCGGCGCCATCCGCGTCGCCACGCTGCTGCACGGCCTGCGCCGGCACAAGCAGAAATACGGCATGGTGACCATGTGCATCGGCACCGGCATGGGTGCGGCGGGAGTATTCGAGGCGCTCTGAGTTTTTGCTGCAGACGGCATTGCTGCGAAGCTGAATTTATTTGCGGCAAGCGCCGGTTCAATTCCAGGAAACGCTATTTCTGCCCGAAATAAACGTAACCTTTCTGCGGCACTTTCGCTTCCTCGAAGCGCTTGCGTTCATCCTTGTCCAGTTTCTTGTCCCACCAGATGGCGCGCGCTTCTTTCTGCTGTTCGGCCAGTTGCGGATTCTTCGCGAACAATTCGCGCATGAATTTAGTGTGCTCGGATTCGTACAGTTCCATGGTTTGCTTTACTCATTTCGACGACAACCCGCAAACTTTACCATAACCGGGCAGCAGCCGCATCAGGAACCGCTGACATGGACGGTCCCAACAAGACGCGGATCTAATCAGATTTCCAGATAACCGCCACCATGCGGATTGTGTTTGCGCAATCCCATGATGAAGTTGGAGAACGGCAGGGCAAGTTCGCTTTCGAGTTTTTCCGCGCGTCGCCTTAATTCTTCCCATGCCAGTTTGCCGGGGCTGTGCTTGAGCGCGAAAACGATCTGATTGCCGCGCACCTCCGTCAGCAGCGTCACCACATGGCCGTCGAAACTGTGCTGGATGCGGCGTATGTATTCATCGTGGCCCTTGTCTCTACTGAGCAGATTGACCACCAGCACACCGTTCCTGTTCAGCGCCTCGCGCGCGCGGTTGTAGAAATCCTGGCTGCAAAGCGTGGCCACCTGGCAGCCATCGTCGAAACCATCAATCATCAGTACATCCGCGCTGGCGGGGTGGCTGGCGACATAGTCACCGCCTTCCGCAATCACCACTTGCAGGCGCTCGTCATCGGCGGGCAGGGAAAAATAATTGCGCGCGGTCGCAACAATCTGTGGATTGATTTCAATCACGGTGGTTTTCGTCTGCGGCATGCGGTGATGCACGAACTTCGCCAGCGATCCGCCGCCCAGACCGACCATCAGAATATTTGCGGGGCCGGGATGAAACAGCAGAAAGCCCATCATGCAGCGGGTGTAAGCCAGCTCCAGATCGTTAGGCGCGGTCAGCCGCATGGCGCTTTGTATCATGCTGCTGCCCAGGTGCAGCGCGCGCACCCCGTTCTGTTCGCTCAGTTCAACGCCGGATTCGCGCTGCTGGGTACGCCATCTGGAAAATCGGGGCATCGGTTGGAATTCCGCAAAGGTTATGCCCGCCATTGTAGCTGGCCTGCCCAACCAGCCGATTGCTTCTTTACAATACAGCATGCCAAGTCCATAGTTATTGCGTGAATTTCTTGAAGGAGAAGCAACTCATGAAAAAATCCGTGATGATCATCGCCATGCTGCTGACCGGGTGCGCGAGCATCGGCAGCGTCAAAGACAAGCCGCAACTTTATGACGGCAAGCTCCAGGGAAACC
Organism: Nitrosomonadaceae bacterium; assembly: GCA_030646695.1. Taxonomy (GTDB): domain Bacteria; phylum Pseudomonadota; class Gammaproteobacteria; order Burkholderiales; family Nitrosomonadaceae; genus VFJL01. The sequence continues at coordinate 1,674 of JAUSLF010000024.1, read as the reverse complement.
ACGCCAGCCTGGCGCGCTGCGTGGTCGACCGGCTGCAAGCCGACAGCCGCTGGGTCATCAGCAGTCTGCAATACAACATGTGGGAATACCCGGACATCGCGGCATCGGAAATTTATGCCTACGCGCTGCACGCGCTACCGGAAATGTATGCGCGCGTCTCGCCGCTGAACCCTGACGGCGTGTTCGATTACTCGGCGCCGCAGCCAGTGAGCCGCGCCTATGCGCCGGGCGCGTACACCGGCCCCGAATATTCATTCACCCTGCTGCTGAAGCGGACCGACAACACCACCGTGCTCGCCACACTGAAAGGAAACAAATACGAGGGGCGCATCGCATGGGAAAGTTTGCAGGCGTGCGCGTTTGCCACTAAGAAACCGGAATAGTGCGCGGCGATTTTCGCAACAACAAGCATCCCATTAATCCATCGGCAAGTATTCAACTTGCTCACGGCCAGCCGGGGTTTTAATTTCGCGGAAAGAGTTGGCTTCTATCGTTTATAATGCCACTGCGTAAGAACTGGCGGAAGCGGTGTAGAACGATTCAACCACCGGCCACGCGAAGTGCTGGAACCTGGGACTCCTTATGAGATATTCTTCGGGATACCGGTGAGCGGCACCAAGCAACCACTAGCTGTTACACTTCGGGCTTGAATCCGCACCATATTGATGAGATTTTTAAAGAGGAAGAATTTAATGAGCTCTAAACATATTGTATTTATTATTGCCCTTAGTGCCACTTTGATCAGTTGTGGCGGTGGTAACTCACCCCCTGAAGTAAATGCAACGAATTGTTCTGGCGCGGGAATGCAGGCGGCACTTCCAACTTTCACCAACGAAGCTGCGCGGCAAGCATTTATTGATAATTGCCAAGCTCTGACAAAAAAATAAAGCTCGGGACAAGCTGTCGAGTTGAGCGTGAGTTTAAAGGTAAAGGTGTCTGATCCCTTAATCCCTTCCTCATGAGATCCACGCTGGCCCTTATTCAGATCATTATTCTTGCCTTGTATACCCAGGCCACGAACGCCGCAGGATCTGAAAGAATAATGCGTGTCCTGCAGCCGTCTATTAACGTTCCGACCACACAGTTCTTTGATGGATCCAAACAAATCACGTTAGATGCCTTTAGGGGGCACTTCGTTATTGTTAATTTCTGGGCTACCTGGTGCTCGCCATGTATTATGGAGATGCCTTCACTCGATAGAGCGGCTGAGAAATTAGCCAAAAATAACGTCCTAGTCATAGCCATAAGCCAGGATGAGGGTGGCCCAACACAGGTAAAAATCTTTCTTGATCGGTTAAAGCTCGAGAAAATCCAGATACTGTACGATCTAGATAGTAAATCATTCCGTGATTTTGCTATTCGGGGCCTCCCGACCTCAGTCTTGCTGTCCCCGAATGGTAAGATATTGGCACGATTGGAAGGTAATGCCGAGTGGGATCAAGGTCCGCTACTCGAGCAGATACGAAAGCTCACAGCTGCTTACAGTAAAGAATAGACTTCTTTCTATATACCTAATATGATTAGATTGGTAAGTCGCGGATTCAATTTCGAAGTGCAACGCTCAATGGTGGCTTGGTATAGCGCACCGTCTTCCCGAAGAAGACCTCAAACGGGGATCTGAATCCCAGCACTTTACGGGGTCTGTGGTTGAGGCTATCTACCGCACGCTGGACG
>JAUSLF010000008.1 GCA_030646695.1 Nitrosomonadaceae bacterium | reverse complement strand
TTTCGTATGACAAAGACTCTGGTGCTCTTTCATTTGATTCTCCTAACTTTTGATCGAGTCAGAAGAATCAGGCTGACCGTAGCGCTCGGTCAAACCTAGTGAGTCCCCCGGCATAGCCGGGGGATTACCTTATTTATTTATCGCCTTATCAGTGTTCTCGGTGAGCATCAGGCAAAGCTTGGCCGAGGCATATGTGCGCTGCGATTTGGAAGACAGAGAGTTGAACGGATCGTTCACTTTGGTGTACTTGGCGGGCGCGACGCAACCACCGAGCATTCCAAGTGCCGCAGCCAACAAGATGAAACGTAATGCACGCATCGATTTCACCCGGAAATTACTGCTCATCGCACGCCCCACATCAAACCCCAAGAATCAAGGGAGACTCTTTCCCTCTGTATGTCCACACTTTAACAGAATATACCAGATGGATATTCTTTCCTATCGAAGAAGCTTCGGAACCGTTTCCGGTTCCGGCCGGAAGGCCACCCCGTTTTCTTGAAGTATTGTATTCAATTCCTTGCCGCTCAAATAGCGCCGCTGCTGAGGCCCCTGGTTGGAATCCACCATCTCGTACCAGTTTTCTCCGCCGTGTTGAAAAGTCTTTGTGAGCACAACTTCGTGACCACCCTTTCCTCCCTCAGGCATCACGTTCACCAGGACTGGACGCCCCTTTCTCAGGATCTCGGCAAAATCAGAACTGCGGACCACCTCAGCCTGACCAAAGGCTTCGGCCAGCATGACCACTTCTCCGCCATTGAGGCCTCCCTTCTCGATAGCATTCTGAGGGTTAGCACGATCGGCTGCGTCACGCCATTCCCCCTGGCTAATAAGCTCGGCCGCACGCGCAGCCGCCACCCCATAGGGCAGGCCGGCCGCATTGGCCAAAGCGAAGATAGTGCAATCGTTGAACGACTGAGTGCCGGCCCCAGGGAAACCAGGACCATCGCCTTTGGAGGCTTTCAGCATAAGATCCTTATTTTGGCCACGGGCAAGGATATCCTGCCATGCGTGCCTGACTTGAGCAATGGAGACGTCATCACCATCTGCACCCAAACTGTTCAAGGCATTATTGAGGCGCATTCGTTTATCCACGCTCCAATCAAGACGTTTGGCCAAGGCATTCATGCCGTTGATGATGCGAACCCGTTCATATTGAGCCTCGGCTGCAAGCAAATGGTCGTTATATTGCATGCTCGCCTGAACGTGGCTGTTGATAGCTGTAATCAGCACCGAGAATGCTTTACTACAGCCTGCATCTGCGGCACTGCCTGCATCGACTTCATTGCATAATTCGTTGTGTCTGCCGGTTCGATCGAGCAGAACCTTGCGTTCCTGAAGCAACGCATCACGCTGCCTCACGAACACCGGATGGGCGACAGCAATCTCAGGTTGAATCACTGACAACGCCGGCATATCCATGGCTCGGGCGCTCCCCATGACAAGCAAGCCAAGCCACGCGATTAAAACGATAGAACTTGCCGGGGAATAGCCAACCACAGGCGTAGGTGGAGGTATTCCGGGTGATGACTTTCCAGAATCCGGGGAAGGAGTAATCATTCTTTCTTGGCCCCCGTAGCAAGGGGTTTAACCCCGGCAGAGGGTTTAGTCCCCTCGGTCAAATTGATCTTATATTCATTCTTCTTCATCTGCTCCTTGACGGCTTCCGTGACCTTGGCCTGGTCTTTGGCGATCAGCTCATCCTGGTTTTTGAGGGTGCCTAATTGCGCGGCCAGGACGGTGGCGTCGCCGGTGCCATTTTTCTGTTGTTCTTTAACCGTGGCGATCTTCTGGGTGATCTCAGCCTTCATGCCATCGAGATGCTGGTACCACTCCAATGACTTTTGGATCAGCGGATCGTTCTCAGCTCCGGGGGGAATCAGCTTAGCCAGTGCCGAATTGAGCACGGGCTTTTGCCTTATATTAAGTTACCCCCGGCAAAGCCTGGGGTTTGTCTGTGTTAGCCCCTCAAAGGGGCAAAAATATGAAGCGCCTGAAGGCGCTGACTCACATACCTAACTTAAGTTGATCATAATGAGCGTCTTCTTTGTCTTGATTCCTGACGTAAGCCCTGACCATCTCCTCATCGAGTCCAATCGTGGTCACAAAGCAACCTCTCGCCCAGAAATTCTCACCTGTGAAATTCTTGGTCTTCCCGGCAAATCTTCTCGCTATCGATATCGCACTCTTCCCTTTGATATAGCCAATCACATACGATACCGAGTGTTTCGGCGGAATGCTGATGCAGATATGCACGTGATCCATCATCAAATGCCCTTCCACAATCTGACATTCCTTTT
>JAUSLF010000030.1 GCA_030646695.1 Nitrosomonadaceae bacterium | reverse complement strand
CGCTAAAGTGTTATTATATTCGATTATAAATTAAGACAGAGGATTTTATTATGACTATTGCTCTGATTGCTTTCGATGGTTCAGAAAATGCGATGCGTGCCATTGATGAGGTACTGGATACAATGGATATAAGTAAGCTGCATGTGCATTTGCTCTACGTATACGAGCCAATCCAAATAAATGAAGTCGCTTTCAACAAAGAACCGCTTTTAGACATGCTGAGTATCAAGAAGGCGCGGGAAGAAGCGGGACTAGCATTATTGACGCCCGCGAAAGCGCGCCTCGAAAGTGTCGGCGTCGCGTTCGATGCGCATGTACTCAGTGGCAATCCCGCCGAAGTCATCACCGATTTTTCGCGTGAGCATCACTGTGATTTGATCGTGATGGGTACGCGCGGCATGGGTACGATAAAGAATCTGTTGCTCGGATCAGTGGCGAGCAAGGTTATTCACCTCACCGAAAAGCCGCTGCTGCTCGTCAAGTAGTCGTGTCGAAACCGTGTTAAGCAATGGGTAAGGCTTGGTAGGAGTGGTCTATGTCTGAGAATAATCTTATGTTTTATAATATTGACTATGGTGGACAATAATGCGGGAAATAAAAACAAAAAGAACACAACCAGCTTGGCACAACATCTGCATTGATTCGGTATTAGAAAAACTAGGCACAACGTCTGCAGGCCTGACTCGGCACGAAGCCGAGGCACGCTTGAAGACCCATGGCCCCAACCGGTTGCCGGAACCGCCAAAACGAAGTACCGTCATACGTTTTCTGCTGCAATTCCACAATATCCTGATTTACGTGCTGCTCGGTTCCGCAGTCATCACGGCAGTTCTGGATCATTGGATAGATACTTTCGTCATTCTGGCGGTGGTGCTGGCCAACGCAATCATCGGCTTCATTCAGGAGGGAAAAGCAGAAAAGGCAATGGATGCCATCCGCCAAATGCTGGCACCCCATGCCTCGGTGCTGCGTAGCGGTGAACGCCACAGTATTGAGGGAGAAAAGCTCGTGCCCGGTGATATTGTGCTGCTTGAAGCAGGTGATAAGGTTCCCGCCGATCTGCGTCTGCTGAAAACACATGGTTTGCAGATTCAAGAAGCGATTCTTACCGGAGAATCCGTGCCGGTGGAGAAGCATATCGAGACTGTTCCCTTCGATGCGCCGTTGGGTGACCGCTCCTGTATTGCGTTTTCCGGAACGTTGATCACCTCCGGCCAAGGCAAAGGCGTGGTGGTGGCCACAGGCGCTGCCACCGAAATCGGTCGCATCAGCGGATTACTGTCGGAAGTGGAAACACTGACCACGCCGCTGGTAAAACAGATGGGGGCATTCGCACAATGGCTGACCATCTTCATTCTGTTGATTGCCGCGATTCTACTTGGTTATGGTTATTTTGTCGGCCACCAGGAATTCACTGAGATGTTCATGGCAGTGGTGGGACTTTCGGTTGCGGCGATCCCCGAAGGCTTACCCGCTGTGCTAACTATTACATTGGCGGTAGGTGTGCAGTCGATGGCGCGGCGCAATGCCATTGTACGGCGATTGCCTGCGATTGAAACCATCGGCTCAGTTTCCGTGATCTGCACCGACAAAACCGGCACACTGACCCGCAATGAGATGATGGTTTCCTCGGTACTGACGCATCAACATCTCTTCACATTGCAAGGCATTGGCTATGAACCAAAGGGCACACTATTGCTGGAAAATACCGAAGTTTCTCCCGCCGAATATAGTGTTCTGGAAGAACTCGCTCGCGCTGCAACTCTGTGTAATGACGCAGCACTGCATGATCGTGAAGGCGCATGGATGGTGGAAGGCGATCCGATGGAAGGTGCGTTGCTAGCCTTTGCAAGCAAAATAGGTATTGAAATTCGCAAGGAACAGGCAGCTTGGACGCGCACCGACGCCATTCCTTTTGATGCCAAACACCGCTTCATGGCAACATTGAATCATGACCATAAACATCACGCATTTGTGTTCATCAAGGGTGCGCCGGAGCAGATTCTTGCCATGTGCATAAATCAAAGTGTTACGGATTGGAATGTGGCGCCGCTGAATAAAGCCTATTGGCTAGAAAAGGCGGATCACATCGCCGCTCGCGGTCAGCGCGTGCTGGCATTCGCTGTCAAGCCCGTGAAATCAGAACATACGGTGCTGGAACACACGGATATTGAAAGCACACTCACGCTACTTGGCATGGTCGGGATGATTGATCCACCGCGTGTTGAGGCCATTGCAGCCGTAGCGGAATGTCACACAGCCGGCATTCGCGTGAAAATGATTACCGGCGATCATGCCAAGACAGCAATAGCGATTGGCAAACAAATTGGCTTGCAGAACCCCACTAAGGTTCTTACCGGGGCTGATCTTGATGGGATGAATGACGCCTCTTTGAAAGAAGCTGTATTGGAATGTGACATCTTCGCCCGCACTAGCCCGGAGCATAAATTGCGCCTTGTCATGGCGTTGCAATCACCCGGCATGACGGTAGCCATGACAGGCGACGGGGTGAACGATGCGCCTGCGCTAAAACGTGCCGATGTCGGCATTGCGATGGGAAAGAAAGGCAGCGAAGCCGCCAAGGAAGCAGCCGAGCTCGTGCTAGCAGATGACAATTTCGCTTCCATTGCCAGCGCCGTGCGCGAAGGGCGAACGGTCTATGACAACATCAAAAAAGTCATCAGTTGGACATTGCCCACCAACGCTGGGGAAGCGATGACCATCATAATTGCGTTACTGCTCGGCATGACGCTGCCGATAACCCCGATTCAGATTTTATGGATCAATCTGATTACCGCCATTACATTAGGTATTGCGCTGGCTTTCGAACCGACCGAGGAAAACACCATGCGCCGCCCGCCGCGCCCAAGAGGAGAACCGCTGCTGGGTGGTGAACTGGTGTGGTATATACTGTTGGTATCCATCTTATGTGTTTGCGGTGTATATGGCATTTATTCCTATGCGATTGACCGGGAATACAGCATAGAATTGGCCCGCACCCTTGCGGTGAATACGCTGGTGGTAATGGAAATATTCACTTTGTTCTTTATTCGCAATATCTACGGCACATCGCTCACCTGGAAAGCGGTGCGCGGCACCAAAATGGTGTGGATGTCAGTAATTGCCGTTACCGCGGCACAATTCTCCATCACCTACCTTCCGCCTCTACAGGCGATATTTGCTACAGCAGCAATGTCCTTCCTTGATTGCTTGCTGGTTATCAGCATTGGTGTCGCGCTATTTGCCGTCCTTGAAACCGAGAAACAAATCCGCCTGCGTCTTAAGGCTATCAAATCATGATTGAAAAGAATTTAATGCGGTTTATATTCCGGATTCTGTTCAAACCCATATAGCACTGAAACGAACTTATTCTTCATGGGTTCTCAAGTCTCTGGCCCCTATGGGTGACAAATAATCTTGTCATTTCATGGAAGATATTCCATTTCAGCAACCAGTTTTACCCAAAATAAAGGACTCCAACCGGTATCGGCGAATATCCCTGCCCCCAGCGTCACAGCAGCGGTGACAACAGGGGGAATCAGCAGGAGTCCATGAGTCTCCCAACGCCCCTGAGCTCGAATACGTTCTTGTAACCATGTCTGCGGCTGATTTATAAACCAAAGCCGGTACAAAATGGGCAAAAAATAAGCCGCATTGAGCAGACCCGAAGCTGTCAACATCCAGCTTACCCACACCATTTCCGCCATCTCCGCACCCTGAATGAGATATAGCTTGCTGATGTAGCCCGCTGTCAGCGGCGCACCCATCATGCCAAATGCTGCCACACTGAAAGCTATTGAAGTCCATGGCATGCGGCGCCCGGCGCCGTTCATCTCGCTTATTTTATGAATGCCCAGCGTTTCGGCATAATTTCCGGCACAGAAAAACAGCGTAATCTTCATGATGCCTTGATGGACAAGGTGCACGACACCGCCAATAGTACCCGCCGGGCCAAACAAAGTGACTCCCAGGATAATATAGGACACCTGGCTGATAGTGGAATAAGCCAGACGGCGTTTGAGGTCGTCCTGCCAAAGCGCGCGCAACGACCCCCAAATGATGGTGATTGAAGCGACTATGGCCAGTGGCATAAGCAAATTCAGAGTCTGGGCGAATTCTATTCCGTAAACTTCGTATACGATCCGTATGATGCCAAAAGCGCCTGCTTTCACGACTGCCACCGCATGGAGCAGAGCGGACACCGGCGCCGGTGCTATCATCGCTTGCGGCAACCAGCCATGCAAAGGCACCAGAGCGGCCTTCACACCCAATCCGGCAATGAGCAGCAGGAAAATCACCTGCAATTGTGCCGTGTATTCCAATCCCAATGTGGCCGCCACACCGCCATGGGTAAATTCCACCTGTCCCAGCAAACCATACAGCCAGACGATACCGGTCAGGAATACCGCGCCGCCGGCAAGTGTATAAACCAGATAAATATTCCCGGCACGTATGGCTGCTTCCGTACCGCGATGCACAACCAGGGGATAAGTCGATAACGTCAGCAATTCATAAAAAACGAAAAAGGTAAACAAGTTTCCCGCCATCGCCACACCCACGGTAGCGGTAACGCAAAAACTGAAGAAGCCAAAGAAGCGGCTGCGGTGTGGTGAGCCTTCCAGATAACCGATCGCATAGAGGGTGGTCAAAAACCACAGCGCCGCGGATAGCGTAACAAATAGCAGCGCCAATGCATCGGCCTTGAATACCAGCTCCAGGTCAGGCAACACATTGTAACGAAAGACATAGCTTTGATCGTGCTGAACACCCCACAGCATGTAACCAATCAGCAGCAGCTTCAGTATGGCTCCTGTCAGATTCAACGTTGTGCGCAGACGGATGCGTGATTCCGGCAGAAAGAAAATAATCATTCCCGGAACCAGGGAACTGGCCAGCACCAGCAGCGGTAAAATCCCGTTAAAGTTCACGCGGCCCCCAGTAAATTCAACACCTCTACAGACCGGAAACCCAACAACAGGCTGATTAGCGCAAGTAGAAAAGCCGGCCATTCCAGCATCCGTATTACCGGTTTGAATTTTATTCCCGCTACCGGCGGCAAAAAAGCTTGGCGCAATACCTTGAACACATACGCCGCACTCAACAATCCGCCTAGAATCATCACCACTACCCAGCCCCACTGACCACCGCTCACTGCGCTGTCAATCAGCAGCCACTTGGCGATAAAGCCTCCGGAGGGAGGGAGGCCCATCAATGTTATCCCGGCCAGCGCAAAAGTAAACAAAGTCAACGGCAGATGGCTGGACATCCCCCCTAATAATGCAATGTCGTCCTTGCCCGCAGACAGCACCATCACTCCGGCGGCGGCAAACATGGCCGCTTTGGCTAAAGCATGCGCCACCAGCTGCATCACGCCGCCTTGCATGGCACTCTCGGCCGCTCCCGGAATAGCGGATGTCATCAGGGGAAACAATAAGAAGAGATAGCCGATCTGGGCTACGGTTGAATAAGCCACCAACATCTTTAATCGTGTCTGGTTAAACGCTAGGATTGAGCCCCACAGGATGGCAGCGGCACCCAGCCCCCCCAGCAATTGTGCTGCTTGCGTTGTCACCAGCGGTGCGAACAGATCAAACCACAGACGCAGAATAAGATAGAACGAAGCTTTGATGACCAAGGCGGAGAGCAGTGCCGATACCGGCGCCGGTGCGCCGCCATGAGCTGGCGGCAACCAGAAGTGAAATGGAAACAGAGCTGTCTTGAGTAATAATCCTGCTAGCATCAGCATTGCCGCCAGACATGCCGCAGCGGAAATTTCAGTGGTAGCCAGTAGCGGCTCCAGCACGGCCAGCGATACACTGCCATAGGTTCCATACAACAGTGCAACACCCATTAAATAAGCGCCCGAACCCAGCAGCGTAACCAGCAGATAGCGTATGGCCGCCGTAACCGATCCTGCGCTGCCTGCGGCGGCCACCAACCCCACCGCCGCCAGACCCAATAACTCCAGCGTAACGTAAATATTGAAAATGTCGGCAGACATGAACAGCACATTCATGGCCGCCAATAAAAAACAAGTCAGCGGCCAAAAATAACTGGCACCCTCGGCCTGGCTGGAAAAATAAGCGCGCGCGTAAACAACCAGCGGCAATGCCACCACGTGCGTGAGCAGCAGCATGATACCGGTCAGGCCATCCACATACAGATCAACACCCAAGGGAGCGCCCCAACCGCCCACCGCATAATGTCTGGCGCCTTCCATGACAATCTGCCTTGCCAGTATTATCGTCAATACCAGTTGAATTATCAGACCTGCAACTACTAAACGCCCGCCTCGCCCTATTCCGGCCAGGAAAGTCAGACAACCCCAAGCCAGGGGCAGCAGAATCAACCAAGGGACAGGATCAAACATCCGGCTCTCCCACGGCATTCTGCCTTCGTTATTTGTTTTTCCAGCATCGGCCCGAACCTTCCGGTTCTTCCGGGAACTGTATCTTGCCGGTCAGGGACAGTAAACGCCGCACCAGAGCCAAAGCCAATGCCGTAGCCGCAACGGCCACAACGATGCCGGTAAGAACCATGGCTTGTGGCACCGGATCCGGCGTGCCATCACGCTGGCCTAAACCTACCAGCACCAGAAAGACGCCGCTACCCATAATATTGAAAGCCAATATTTTGCGCAGCAAATGAGGCAGCAGAATCAATCCGGTCACACCGAAAACAAACAGTACAGCACCCGCACAGGCATAAATGAGCGCGCCGCTCATTTATCCGCCTCTTCATCAATCGCGTCACCCGACAGAAACAAAAACAAACCCGCCAGAATGAGACCGAGTGACAGAGTAAGCCCCGTTTCAACAAGCAATATCAACATTCCTGCCGAAGCGGGCGGATATTGCAGCAACAAACCCGGCGACGCAGTCGTCATTACCGCTGCGGCTATTAGCAAAAAAACCAGCAAACCGGATACCAATCCAGCGCGCAGATTCCACGCCGGTTCCATCCAGGAAGGCAATAACCCGGACAGGTTCAGCAATACTCCGGCTGCCGCCAAAACGGCACCGGCCTGAAATGCGCCCCCCGGCTGGTGTCCTCCCGCCCATAACAAATATCCCGCTACCAGAACCATCAGCGGCACAAGCACTCGCGCCAGCCACAGCAAGACCTGCATACGAGGTTCGGTGAGATAGAACCCGGCAGGCGGGTTTTCCCGCTTTTGTTTTCCCATCTGTGCCAGTACGCCCAGCAAAGCCAACAGCAATACCATTACCTCCAGCAGCGTGTCGTAACCGCGAAAATTGAGTAGAACCGCCGTCACCGGATGCGTCACGCCGCTGGCGCCGATCTGCATCAGAACTTCTTCGGACAATCGAACGCGCGCCGGGGACGGCGATTCCAGAATAACCCCAATCAGCACCAAGCCAAGCGCAGCGGATAAAACAATAACCAGCACATTGAGCAGATTTCTCATGGAAACGATTCCCGCTGCTTCTTGCGCAAATACCCCACGGTATCCAGCAGCAGCGCCCCGGTAAGACCGGCACCGATAGCAGCTTCCGCCAAAGCGATATCCGGCGCATGGAGCCGTGCCCAAACCAACGCCATGAGTAAACCAAAAACGATGAATAACACCACTGCACGGAATAAATCCCGAGTCATCAGTGATCGCAAGGCACTCCACAGCAAGGCAATCACCAATAACAGATCCAGAATCAGACTGCTCATATTTTCTGCTCCTTCGCTTTCCAGGGCGCAACTCCTCGGTTCAACGCCCGCCTGGCAATCAGGAAACTCACTGCGGAACTCGCCGCCAAGGCCAGCAACCAGATCAGAATAATCTTTAGGGCAACTGTCAGTCCAGGGACCTGGAACAACAGGCCGAGAATAATAAGTCCCAGCCCCAGGTTATCGACTTTGGCCAAGGCATGCAATCGGGTATAGACATCAGGAAAGCGCAACAATCCTATCGTACCCGCCATAAAAAAAGCAGCTCCCATTACCAAGAAAATGCTGCTGAGCAATTCAAGAATTGCCATCTTTTCCCTCTCCCACCCCTTCCATCCGCCAAGCACGCTGGGCAAATACTGCACCGGTGATTGCAGCAAGCAACGCAAATACCAGAGCGACATCCATTAGTACCAATGTATCCGCCGTAAACGCCAACAGCAACAAAATCGCCACACCGGTGGTGCCGAACAGCAAGGCAGCCAGCAGCCGGTCAGCATCGGTGGGACCCCGCGCTACCCGCAACAGGGCAATAATTAAATTAACCAGCAGAAACACTGCCAAGAGCAAATTGAAATCGTTCACGATTCCTCCAGTTCCACGCATAGCATATGCGCAATCAGTTTTTCAATATCCCGCACCTGTGTTTCAATGGATTGCCGTTCATCCAATACATGCAGATACAAACTGCTTGCAGTCAGATCCACGCTCAATGTGCCCGGCATCAGATTCAGCGTATTGACCAATATCACTCGCCCCAAACCTTCCGGCAAACGTAGCGGGATTTTTTGTATATTGGGATGGAACCCGGGGTCAAGGCGGGCAGCCATCAAGGCTACCTGGATGCCGCTTTTCAGAGATCGGCTCAGGAAATAAAGTAAGAAAAAGAAAATTCCTGCGAAGGAAAACCGGAAAAGACCCAGCGGTAGCAGAACCAGACTGACAATCAGCGCTGAAACAATGCTGATCAGACCAACGCCCCAGCTATCTGCTCTGCCCTGCGTCAGTATCCACCAAACAGCGATGAATAGCACAATTCGCAAAAACACAGTCCGCAAGATCATATTCTTGTCTCAAATATATTGGACAGCTTTGGCAAGTCGGCAAAAACCCGCCAAGTCAGGCAAATTACCGGCCTCGCACGACCATGGTATCGCATTCCAGAAGATGCAATAGATTCTCGGCTGTACTTCCGATCATAGTTTTTAGAAATCCACTACGGCCGTGTGTACCGAGCACTACAAGGTCGATCTCTTTGTGACTCACGTAATCGCACAGCAACACTTCCGGGTGGCCTCTTTCAATGACACGATGAAGGCGCTGCGCAACTGATGGTTCCAGTGCCATTTCGGCAAGAAAGCTGTCGCACTGGTTGCTGGCAATGGTTTTCCACGCATCACTCGCCAGCGCATCCCCTCCCAAACCGGCACCCATATAAGCGTGGAACAAGGTCAGTTGCGCATCACCAAACCAACGTATTGCAGTCTCTAAAGCTGGCCGCGATGCTGGCGAAAAATCTGTTGCTATTACCACATGCCGATAGGGGCCTCGTACCCGGTGACGCACGATCATTAATGGCGCCGGCAGTTCTTGCAGTAATTTATCAAGGGTGCTGCCCAATTGAATACGAGCGAGAGCTTCATCGCGTCCCAGACCAGTGATCACTAAATCACTATTTTCCCGGCGCGCAGCTTCAAGCACGATTTCGTGGGGCATCCCTTCGGCCACGTATACTTCAGCGTCAATCTTATCAGACGCCAAATGCATACTCAATCGACGTGCCGCAACTGTCCGGTAATCTTCTGGGCGTCGCCACGAAGGCAGCTCTTGCGTCATCTTCACATAGCGAACAGCATAGGCAGGATCTATTGCATGCACCACTAATAATTTAGCTTTCCAGGCTTGGGCCAATTGCGCCGCACGGTCCGTTGCACGATCGCATCGGCTGCTGAGATCAGAGGCAAGTAGTAGGTTGTGAACATCTGAGTTTTCTATCATAGAGTTTTTCATTCTAAAAAGTGTATATGTGTAGCACCAGTGAATAATCCCAGTCTAAGATTGGTTGCTTAGTGCGTATTTGGTACCTGTGAGATAGTAATGAGGATTAAATCACTAATATGTAAGAATTTCTAGCGTTGCTTACAGTATTCAAGAGAATACTGTAAATGAATATACACAAATACACCTGATTAACTTTAGTAAATCGCCAGAAATTCTGGCGATTATATCAAACCTGACTCTGGAAAGTAACGCAGCTGGCGGAGCACTGCTGAGTCAGCCAGCCAACGGTTTATGCGGTACTGAAACGCGCCAGGCTTCAGTAGTTTACTCGGCGCAATACTGCATGAACGTTTGCTCTATCGGCGACCAATCAATCAGGGGGGCAATTTAATTGAGAAAATTTCCTTTTAGGCTGTGGCGGGTGACATTCAAATCTGAGAAGTTCATGCTGCAATCTAAATTAGTTTTATAAAAACAATATGTTGATAGCAAACAATTACCGCTAGGTTGCTACCGTACAAAGGTCTCATCCTGTCAGTGAATTGTGTATTGTATGCTTCATGGCTCAAAGTGCTGGCTATGAAGAAATCATGCGCGTTTTTCCCGAAAAACAGTGATAATAAATGACATGTCAGCATATTTTTCTGAATTAAAATCCAAGCGATTCTTGGTCAGACTCCAGAATTCTCGATTAATCAATTATTGTGAAAGGAAAGTTCATGATTAAAGCTTATGCAGCGTTAGAGCCGGGTGGAAAGCTTCAACCTTTTGAATATGATCCAGGACCGTTGGGTGCTCATGATGTTGAAATTGCCATTGAACATTGCGGAATTTGCCACAGTGACCTAAGCATGCTGCACAACGATTGGGGAATCACTCAGTACCCCTTTGTGCCGGGGCATGAGATCATTGGCACAGTCGCAGCCAAGGGCGGGTATGTCAACAATCTTGCACTGGGGCAGCGCGTTGGTCTGGGTTGGCATGCGGGTTATTGCATGACATGTCATAGTTGTCTATCCGGCGATCATAATCTGTGCGCGCAACCTGACTCGACAATCGTAGGCCGCCACGGCGGTTTTGCCGACAAAGTGCGCGCTAATGCCGTTAGCGTTGTGGCATTGCCGGACAGTCTCAATGCACAAAGCGCGGGGCCGCTGTTTTGTGGCGGGATCACTGTTTTCAACCCTCTGCTGCAATTCAACGTTTCACCGACGGCTCGGGTGGCTGTCATCGGCATCGGCGGGTTAGGGCACATTGCATTGCAATTTCTGAATGCCTGGGGTTGCCGGGTAACCGCCTTTACTTCCAGTGATGACAAAAAGCAGGAAGCCTTGTCAATGGGTGCGCATGACGTTCTGAATACAAAGAATCCTGCCGAATTGACTGCCGCGGCGGGTCGTTTCGATCTGATTCTGACCACCGTCAATGTCAAACTGGATTGGAATGCGTATATCGCAACGTTGCGCCCCAAAGGCCGTTTGCATTTTCTGGGTGTGCCGCTTGAGCCATTGGATATCAATGTTTTTCCACTGATCGCTAATCAATGCGCGGTATCAGGCTCTCCCGTTGGCAGTCCTGCTGGCATAGCCACCATGCTGAGTTTTGCGCAGCAACACAAAATCGAGCCGGTGGTTGAAATTTTTCGTTTCGATCAAGTCAATGAAGCGCTGGCAAGATTGACCAGTGGTCAGGCGAAATATCGGGTTGTTTTGAGTAATCAGTAACAGGCATTGCCCTGATAAAGGCATGCTTTACCATCCCGGTATTTCCTGCATTGCCTTGTGCGACCATCGCCAAATAGTCTTTAAATGGTTAGCAAAACAGATTATTTGACCTGATCACCATTATTCAGGAAGGGAACTTTCCGGCGCTGATTAACTCATTATTTAAATAAGCGTTGCATAATGATTGATATTCAAAGGCACAGCTATTGCCAAATGCCTTTATAATATCAGCCAGTATTCAATCCATCAGTTATCCGGCCAGTTCGGTAACTGTCTAATTAAATCAAACAAATCAAATCTTAATACTCTAAAAAATAGAATAAAACCCCTTGCCGTAGAAGACGGGAGGCCTCATCAGTGGAAAGTTCAATTTATGATTCATATCTCAAAAAGAAAAGAAATCCGCTCGCATACTTCATTGCGCGGTTGGGCAGCTTTGATGGTTGTCTTCGTTCATTTCCGTTCCTTTTTTCATTCATCGATAGATCCCGATGAAATTACCTTCTTTTTGTACAAGGGTTATCTCTGGGTGGATTTCTTCTTCATTCTCAGTGGATTCGTGATGGCCTATGTGTATGACATCGAACATCCCAGACGTTATAGCATGCGTGACACTTTGCACTATCTGATTGCTCGGATTGCCAGAATTTATCCCCTGCATTTCATTACGCTGTTGGCAACAATGTTCTTTTTTACGCTGATGGCACTGATTAACTGGGGATTGGGAGAAGAAGCCTGTTGCTTGTTCGACGATTCCTTGCGCACTGTCGAATCACTGGCCGCCAACCTGTTCCTGATCCACTCGTGGGGCATGTTTGACTGGGTCACATGGAATCTTCCCTCATGGTCGCTGAGTGCGGAGCTTTTCTGTTATCTGATTTTTGCTGTGCTACTGACCATCAATGGCGATAACCGCAAGCTGGCCTTGGTTGCGTTGTCATGCACGACAGCACTGTTCTATTGCTTATGCATTGCGACTGGTAGCGATGTGGACGAAAATTTCCGCTTGTCTGCCGTGCGTGCTTTGTCAGCTTTCACGATCGGCATGATGTTGTTTTTGGGACGTGAAGTTATTTCTACGCTATCGGATACAAGTTTGACCTGTATTCAGGTCGCCGCCTGCATTGCGCTGTTCCTAGCGCTGCACTTTGGTTTAACCGATATTATATCGATTGGCTTGATGGCCCTGATCGTGTTGGTGACCTGGGAAGATCGTGGTTATTTATGCCAGTGTTTGGACACGCGCTATCTACACACGATTGGAGTATTGTCATTCTCTATTTATATGTGGCATTACCTGATTAAATTTATCGCAAAGCAAGACTGGGAGAGTCTGACAGGGCTGCCAGTGCAAAGTAGCGCGCTGGGTTCGATCCTGTTTGTTGCGGGCATGATCGGTTTGATCGTTCCGATCGCGATCTGGAGTTACCGACACCTGGAAATGCCTACGCGTAAATGGATTAACGTGCGGTTGACCGGCTTGCTGGAAGGCAAACAAACTTTAGGCTGGCAATGGATTTGGGTGCCCAGTGACAGAAAAAGATAATAGTCTGTGTGGCGGGTGATTGACCAAATCGTTAAGATTTTGCAGCAACAACGCTCGCCTTCTGATTGACATCCTGGATGCGCTCAACAATCTGCTGACGGAGCGCATCGCCAAAAACACCGGCAACGCCTACTCGTGATAACGGTTAACGGCGTCTCGAAAATCACGCGCGGTTCCATGACACCGTTTTTCACCAGATAATCGACAATTTCGTTCGAAAAAGCCATTTGATCGGCGTGCAAAGTGGGATGTTGTGCTAAGAAACCGGCAAAGACGGCCTTGGTGGCATTGTGATCTAATCCGACGACCGAGCGCACCAGTTTACCCAGCGGTTCCTGACCATAAATGTTGGTGTATTCTTCTTTGGGAATCGGACCATTCTCGGCAACCAGAATGGCTTCCAGCGCGGTAATGTCGGTCGGCGTGATCGGCTTCATTGTTTTTTAGGCGCTGAATAGTCACGTGATCCTGATGCTCACGAATAAAGCGCTGCACGCGGTCGCGGTAGTTGTGTAAATCAGGATCCAGCTTAACAACATCGTATATGGCAGAATCTTTTTTAGCCAGGTGATCGGCGAAGTGAGTGTACACATCGACGTTTTTTTAGCATCAACAAACCGAACCAATGCTCTCAGCTTAATTCGCCCGGCTTCCAGTATCGGCAACGTGAATTTTCCCATCAGGTATCGGTTTGCAACGCTTCTAAATGTTCTAGTAACTCATTAGAAAAATTCTGTACACCGAACTGTGTCACTATTGCGTACACAAAATTTTATAGGAGATTCTGCGGTGTTTGCATCTTTAGGGGCGAATCGTGTTTTCTGTTTCTTTCCTCTTCGTGTTGCGTTTTTTGAATCAGTATGAAATACAACAAATCGTTCTCTTATAATCTTTAATCTTATGCCGCAAAATGAATTTACTAAATTTAAGGCATAAGACATAAAAGCTTGAGTACTCTTAAATTGTCCTGCAAACCCTGATGGATTATCTGACTTGAGTTCAATGTAGAATAACTCGCAACCAGCAGAAACTTTTCTTACTAGTACTGCATCACAAGCGCGATTCTGATCAAATTTACCATCTTGCTTGAATAAGGGAGACATACAGGCATGTTTACCAAGTTTACGACCCTCATTGTCAAGATTACGACCTTTATCAGTTGCAAGTAATAACATTCCAGGAGCAAGTTCGGATAAACACAATTTTTTTAGCTTTGCTTCATTATTTTCCTCAATGAAGGCGTGCGTTTCCGAATTGCCATCAGAATGTACACAACTCAATATTGCTTTTAAAGCTTCAATGCCATCAGTTAAGGCCATAATAAATTGCTTCCTGAATATTATTCATATCATCTATTGTTTCATCAAAGCTCTTTGCTTCAATTCCCAAAGTAGGACTTATTTCTGCTTTGATCAATGTTTTTGCTTTACTTTTCCTTTTGTATCCAGGACGTAGAATACTGTCATCGCGTGCCATATAAAGCGATACGCATTTGGGATCCAATTTATCTTCTAGGAGATAATCTGTAAATTTCTCACGAATAGATTGAAGCTTTGGTGATTCCTGATTCAGCATAATCAATGTATTGAATTCCTTAACTATATAATCGCTATGTGTAGTTATGAATATTTTGATTCCATGATTTACAAGAGCAGTAATAAAGCGCGCCAACCTACGCTGATTAGCTGGATGGAGATTTAATTCTGGCTCATCCAGCATAAGCATGTCACCTTTTTTGGCAAAATGCTTTAACCAATACCAAACGATTAATAAAGATCGAACTGAACTCGAAACCTCACCCAAACCTAGCTTCAGACTTGATCCTCTAGGTTGGAAGTGAGTTACTCCCTCTTTATTAGTAGCGTAGGTTCCGCCAACAATTGTTTCAAATCTCTTCAGTAAATCTGGGAATGATCTATAAAGCTCACCATCTTCAGCATTACTATTTGGTAATTGATTAATGAATTGAACATTATGCCTAACGGGCAGGGCATATTCTGGACGTCCATAAATTGTTTCGAACAGTTTTTGCGGAGTAATACTATCAGCTCCTTCCTTGTGCGCTTGACCAAGCAAGTCAACTAAATTACTAATTGCAAGATTGAGCTGTTTTTTGAATGTGGTTGCACCTGTTCGTTCAGTACTTGCGATGAAAACAGTTGGAATAGTTTCTTCGAGCAATAATCCAAACAAATTTTCTTCGATAAAATTTCCTAGTGAAGTAATTGATGGAGAAATCACTTCCTTGGATTGAGGTGCAGCAAGCTCCAATTCGGAGGAATTTACTAGCTTTGTCATGGTAATTAGTAAATTGCCATTTGTACTACGCAACTCACTTTTGAATTCGCGTTGCTTCCAGAATGTGCCAAGAGGCATATCGACCTTTATTGATAGTTTTGCAAGGAGTTCGCTTTTAGATGCGAGCATTTCTGGAAATTGCTTTATAAATTTCGTAATGGTATCTTCACAGATTTTGCTCCATGAATCAGCAATCTTTTTTTGAAGATCAATTTTGGTCACACCATTGAGTTTAAGTTCATCAAATTCAGCCTTGAGATTGATGTCGATCAGGTGCTTCCAACTTGTTAGAAGACAGTAGATTAAGTAAGTTACATAAGTCTTCCCAGTATTATTCTCACCACAAATTATTGTGAGGTCAGCAAGTTCTATTTCACCAAATTCTAATGGACCGAGATTCTCAAAAGTTAATTTCATTTCTTCCGGTACTCCTTAATCTAAATACACTATGTAATTTCGAGATGAATCTGATTTATATTCTAATTTTACATGTAGGATTCTAATCTAAAAGTGGAAGTACTCTTTATATATTAGCTCACTTTCCTGATTGAACTTAGGAGCCAAAAAGATTCTATGACTCTTGAATTATGTATTCGTACAGATCGCCCTTGGTGTCGCGGTCATGCATCGGGATGGCGTAGATCATGTTGGTGACCTTATTCAGCAGCGCTGGAGTCGGGATGATGAACGCCGCGTATTTCATGAAGCGGGTGCACGCGCTGCCCGCGCGGCCATTGAGCGATTTGATAAACGTAAACATCTGGTCGCGGAACATGGCGAACTTGCGCTCGGGGTTGAAATCCTTGAAACGCGACCAGCGCAGATCGCTTTGCTGCGGTTCGAAAATGGGATTGTTGATCGGTTCGCCGGGCAGGCTGGCTTGTTTTGCCTTTGCGGTATGCAGCTCTCGTCCGGGCGCTTGGCAAATAACAGGTAAGTGATTTGCTCGATCACCGATCGGCGGATTGGACATCCCGCCCGACCAGAAGGTGTTCCAGATTTGATTGACTTGATTTTTGATGACGCCAGTAATCATAGGATTCTAAAGTCAGTGTGCAAGGGTTGAAATAAAACCGCTGTGTATATTCAACGTAAGCGGTTAAGAATCTGGACTTAGCAGACCGTTGCGAAACTATCTGCGTTGCCGCATCAGCGTGGCGGGCTGGATCGGTGTTTCAATAGGCCATTGCTATCAAAGAATAGGTATGTACCGGTTCCCGGGCCAATCAGGTCAGCGCCTGTGATGATGGAATCCGCGCCAAACAGATTGTATTCCCAGGTGTCGCCGCCAGTGCTTTTGCGCGTGCCGGTACACCATTTGCACGGCAATCCCCAGGCGGCGATGACTTGATCTTGTGTCATGCCGATGATGATTTCCTTATTGTCGATGGCTGTGCGTATGGCTTCCGGTGTGCTGGGGTCAGTCAATACGACTTGTCTGATTCTGTGCTCTCGGGTCATTCCGCAGCCATTGAGCAGGAGGATTGCAGCGATTAGTGTCATCAATAGTGTTTTATTCATCGAGGAAGTCATCCGTTGAGTCGCCGAGTTGAGTGTAGGTATCTTATATATAATTTTCTGTTCGAATTCCAGTGTGTCATGCCAAATCTTTTGGGGATTGATGCATTTTATGATGAAAGCATGAAAATGCTATCGGTGGCAGGTATCCGTTGCAGCGGCACTATAAGACAGAATACGTGTCTAAAGTGTGTTTTTCTGCAACTGACTAATCATCGTTAGGAGTGGTCAAAATGATCGAATATGAACTTTCAGTTTTTTTGTTAATGACCAGTACTATCATTTTGGCGCAAATTGGTTTTAGGGGTTTTTTTATCAAGAAATTGAATATTCCGTCGGAAACCTATGCCAGATGGTTGTTTTATCTCACCAGCGCACAGCTCATCATGATCATTGTCGCTTCAATCATGTCGATTATCATCGGTCAAATACCCTTAACAGGCAGTTAAGCAGGATTCTAAGCACGCGCAGCTGCCGTGTTCAGTCGGCCTATTAGTTATGTGATTGAGTGCGAGAATAATGAAAAGTAGTGTGTATCAGTTTGATAAAAAACGCCGTGACGCGCACACTAGTATTGAGAGTTGCAATGAGCAATCTTCAATCAATTACTAAACGGGTGTTTTGACATGAAAAAATTTTTAATGACCGGTTCCTTGGTGTTTTCTGTGGTTCTCTATGGTTATTTTCTCGAGACTGGTGATGGGGAAGTGCTAGTACCCGTTTTGTTGGGTCTTCTCGTTTCGTTCACTTGCGCGATGCTGTTTCTGACTGACAAATGATGGGAAGCATCCAAAAGCTGTTGGAATACGCTTTATAGGAAATCTAGTGTGTTGTTATAAGAGGGTTTTATAACTTGTCTAATTCTTTTGCCGGTGTCAGCTTATTTGAGGTGATTATTACCATGTATCTGACGTGGTAATAATAGTATAGTACTTTCTCAGGGTATTTATTAATCATAACTATGCGGGGGAAGTTAATCATGAGAATTAAAATCCTATTAGCATTCGTTTTTGGCTGGCTGAGTTTATTAACTGCATGCGCTCAAATGAATCCTCATCCGATGGATATGGAGCTGGCTGTCAAGAAAGCAACGACACGATCAGACCATGAAGCGCTAGCGAGGCATTATGAGGATACAGCTAGAGAGTTGCAGACAAAAGTAAACGAGCGCAAGAAATTGCTGGGAGAATATGAAGCCCATGCCGCTTACTATGGTCGGCAAGCATTAGATTTACAGTCACATACCAGAAGCGCAATTATGGCTTATGAACAGGCGGTTAAAGCAAATATGGATATGGCCGGTTCGCATCGATTAATGGCCGAAGCAATCAAATAATACTCACTCTATCGTTTGATTTGCTTTTTAAGATCTCATCTGTAGATTAAAGGCAAATATATTTGCAGTGAGTTAAGTGCATATTGGTTTTATGGTACACATCTCTGATAAACAAGGAGAATATGATGAAGTATCCGTTTATTATAACTGCTGTGATTGTATTGTTGACGGCCTGTGGCGATCCTAAACCAGGTCAGTATCCACCCAGTCTTTATTCAGACAAAGCTGAGAAAATATATCCCGCCGATGATCCGTCGGTACCACATGCTAAATCAGATAAAGAGCTCAGCGCAGAGAAAGTTGAAAAAGCTTATCCTGCCGATGATCCGGCACCACCTCGGCGTGGTGGGTATTAAGAATCTGTTGCATTAGGAAATAGGCGACAAATGCGGTTCTGATATAGATTCGAAACTAGAATCGCATTTGTCGTCATTCAGTGCGTGATGCCACTGCTGGAGTAAAAGGGCATCGGATCATGCGTGAAAAGTATCAGTTAAGTTAAAAATTGCGGAGCTTGATTCTCATGTTTTGCGCTGGTAATCTGATGGTGTCGTGCATTGGCATATCAGCTTGTCAGCCTTGTGGTGCACTCCAAAATAACGCGCAACTTCGCATTCATTCCCGTTCCCTATCATTACCGATTACCGCATGTCGAATCTTTGTATCATTCCACTGAAGAGTGCGCCTTAGTAGCGCATTTTGACTTCGCTATTTGCGCTGAGGCTTGCCGACCGCGGTCCGTTTGCCGAGTCAAATTTTTATGTGCGGGAGTTTTAGAAGAGGAGATTGAATTTCCGTTTTTGCTACAGATATTAAGGAAATATCCTTCCGGAGTATGATATAAGATCGATATTGAAGTTGTTGGGGATTGATTTGTTGATTAGAATTTATGCTGTCGAATTATTCTGACTTAGTATTTTAGGCATATAAATTTTGAGTAAAAATATAATTACACTAATACTCAATAACTTATTTGGTGCTGATGGTGCCCAGAAGAGGACTCGAACCTCCACACCCGAAGGCACATGGACCTGAACCATGCGCGTCTACCAATTCCGCCATCTGGGCAAAAGGCATCCGGTCAGGATGCCAAAGAACGCGTAATTCTATAGGAAACCACTGCTTTGTCAATTAAGAAGAATCAAAAACTACGTAATCTGGACCCTCACCTAAAGCGTGAGAAAGAACGCTATGAGCACCCGCTACCCAGCCGGGAATATATTTTGCAGCTTCTGAAGCAGCAGGGAATTCCAACGACTGAGCGTGTATTACACAAATTATTGGATATTACCAAGAAGGAAGAAGAGTTGTTTAATCGCCGATTAACGGCGATGGTGCGCGAAGGGCAGATTTTCTGCAATCGCAAGGGTGATATTTGCGTGATGGAAAAACTTGATCTGATCAAAGGTAAAGTGCAGGGGCATGCGGACGGATTTGGTTTCCTGATTCCTGATGATGGCAGCCCGGATTTGTATCTGAGTGCCAAGGAAATGCACAAAGCATTGCATGGTGACCGGGTGTTGGTACGTGAAATTGGATTGGATCGGCGCGGACGGCGCGAAGCCGCTATCGTCGAGGTGCTGGAATATACCAATGCGCAGTTAGTGGGGCGATTACACATCGATCACGGTATTTTGTTTGTCGTGGCGGAAAACAAGCGCATCAGTCAAGACATCCTGATTGCCAAGGAGCACTCATTAAAGGCCAAGGCGGGCCAGATTGTCATCGTCGAAATCATTCAACAGCCGAATAAACAATCACAACCGATCGGCAAGATCATAGAAATTCTGGGCGACTACACGGCGCCGGGGATGGAGATCGAGATTGCATTGCGCAAACATGATTTGCCGTATGTATTTCCTCCAGAAATTGAAAAGCTCTCTGCTAAATTCCCCAAAAGTGTGCTAAAAAAAGAACTGACCGGGCGCAAAGATATTTGCCATTTACCATTGGTCACCATTGATAGCGAGACAGCCCGCGATTTTGATGACGCAGTTTATTGCGAGGAAGAGGACGGCGGATTCCGTTTGTATGTGGCGATCGCGGATGTCAGTCACTATGTCAAGCCGAAAGATGCGATTGACCAGGAGGCCCTGAATCGCGGCAATTCCGTGTATTTCCCGCGCCGGGTCATTCCCATGTTGCCCGAAGCGTTGTCGAATGAATTGTGCTCGCTCAATCCGGACAAGAACAGGCTGTGCATGGTGTGTGAAATTCAATTTAAAAAGAGTGGTGAAATACTGGATTATGTTTTTTATCCTGCGGTCATGCGCTCGCATGCACGCCTGACTTACACTATCGTGGCAGCGATGCTGGCCGACCCAAAAGGAACCGAAGCCAAAGCACATGCCAAGCTGTTGCCGCACTTGCAGCTGACCTACAAGTTGTTCAAGGCATTGCTCAAAGCGCGCAA
The DNA here is from genome assembly GCA_030646695.1 of Nitrosomonadaceae bacterium. Classification (GTDB taxonomy): domain Bacteria; phylum Pseudomonadota; class Gammaproteobacteria; order Burkholderiales; family Nitrosomonadaceae; genus VFJL01. Next base: position 79,816 of record JAUSLF010000030.1, on the reverse strand, counting down.
AAAACGTGGTGCGATTGATTTTGAGACCACTGAAACACAGATGTTCTTCAATGATCAGGGAAAAATCGACAAGATCGAGCCGGTGCAACGCACTGAGGCACATCGCTTAATTGAGGAATGCATGCTGGCAGCCAATGTATGTGCGGCGGACTTTCTGCAGAAACATGGACATACTACGTTGTACCGGATTCATGAAAGTCCCTCACCGGAAAAAATTGATGCACTACGCAATTTTCTCAAGGAATTTGGCATACAGTTGGGGGGCAAAAATAAACCCAGCGCCAAGGATTATGCACAAACCTTGCTCAAGATACGTGACAGGCCGGATGCACAATTACTGCAAACCGTGATGCTCAGGTCCTTGCAGCAGGCAGTTTACAGTCCGGATGTGACCGGGCATTTCGGCCTGGCCTATGATTCTTACACGCATTTCACGTCGCCTATTCGCCGTTACCCGGATTTGTTGATTCATCGCGCAATTAAAGCGGTGCTGCACGAAGAAATCTATCAACCGGGCGATTGGCACGAACTGGGTAAACATTGCTCATTGACCGAGCGGCGTGCCGATGACGCGACCCGTGATGTCGAATCGTGGCTGAAGTGCTTTTACATGCAGGATAGAATCGGAGAATGCTTCGACGGCGTGGTCAGTAGCGTGACAGGTTTCGGCTTGTTCGTGGCGTTGGATAATGTTTATGTCGAAGGATTGGTGCATATCTCTGAGTTGCCGAGCGATTATTTTCATTTCGATGCCATCAAACATACGCTGCTGGGTGAACGCAGCGGCAAACAATACCGTCTGGGCGACCGGGTGCGTGTCAAATTGGTGCGTGTGGATCTGGAAACCAGCAAAATTGATTTTGTACTGGCGGAACCGGACAAAAAAGTCAGTCGCACAAAAACAACTCGCTCAAAAACAAAGGCTTCAAGCAAAGGTAAGCAGTCGCTTTAGGGGCCGGATTGTTTTACAATACCGGGCTTGCGGGATCGCTGGTAATGGACGAGAAAACCGGGGCCCGTCAATGACCCGTTTGAATTGCCAGGGTGGTTTCAATGAATGCCCTGGCTTCTGTTGTCCAATCGCTATCGCTAATCGTTAAGCATTGCTTAACAAAATTTAGGTTTTATTAAGCATTATGTCTAACACACGCCTTATTTTTGGCTTCCATGCCGTGACCAGCCGCCTGCGGCAGAATCCGGATAGCATCAAGGAGATCTTTATTGATGGCGCGCGTAGTGATCAGCGGGTGCGTGGACTGACTAAATTGGCTGAGTCTCAGGAAATGCGTTTGATCGCCTGTGACGGATCTCGATTGACTAGCATGGTGGGTAACGATCGTCATCAGGGCGTTGTGGCCAATATCGATATTTCGCGCAGTTACATCGATCTTGACGATGTGCTGGATACGCTGACCGAGCCAGCGCGATTATTGATTCTGGACGGTATTCAGGATCCGCACAATTTGGGCGCCTGCTTGCGAGTCGCCGATGCTTTGGGTGTGCATGCGGTGATTGCACCCAAAGACCGTGCGGTCGGCTTGACGGCTACCGTATATAAAGTCTCCAGCGGTGCCGCGGATACGGTGCCCTATGTTGCGGTGACCAATTTGGCACGCACCATCAAGCAATTAAAACAACAGGGTATTTGGATCATTGGCACTGCTGAAGATGCTGATTACGATCTGACCCATTTCAAGATTCAAGGGCCGGTTGCCTGGGTATTTGGTTCTGAAGAAAAAGGAATGCGGCGTTTGACACGAGAAAGCTGCGATCAGTTGGTGCGCATTCCCATGCTGGGCAGTGTAGAGAGCCTGAATATCTCCGTCAGTGTCGGGATTTGTCTATTTGAAACATACCGCCAACAGTCTGTAGTCTGATCGATGTACCTGATAAAATGAGCAGAATGCGTCGATGAGAACACTGCATGGGTGCTGTGTCATCCAATTCAACAACACTATTAATCGTCTTAATGCTTAACCATGACTTTATCTGCTCAACCTAATTTTAAAACCCATTTTGCTGAATTGCTGCATCAGGCCGCCAGCCGCATCACCCCATTGGATGCTGCCGTCCACATTGAATTGGCGCGCACCAAGCAAGCCAGTCATGGCGATTATTCCTGCAATCTGGCCATGCAACTGGCCAAGCCATTGCATAAAAATCCGCGTGAAATTGCTCAATTATTGATCGATGCCATGCCCGCTTCGCCTTATTTGGAGAAGATTGAAATCGCAGGCGCAGGATTTATCAATCTATTCCTCAAACATGCCGCCAAGCAGCAATATTTGCATCATGTTCTGCATAGCCAAGAGGCTTTTGGCAGCAGCCAGTTTGGTCAGGGAAAGAAAATTCAGGTGGAATTTGTTTCGGCCAATCCAACCGGTCCATTGCATGTTGGTCATGGCCGTGGCGCAGCCATCGGCGCCAGTCTTTCCAATATACTGGCAGCGGCGAGTTTTGACGTTGCGCGCGAATTTTATGTGAATGACGCCGGGCGGCAGATGGATATCCTGACACTGTCCACTTGGTTGCGTTATCTGGGATTGAATCATGTGCACATTCCTTTTCCCGCCAATGCCTATCAGGGCGAGTATGTGAAAAACATGGCACAATTGATATTCCAGGCGCATGCAGATCGTTACGTGCATCAGCCGGCCATGTTGCTGGATGGTTTACCGGAATCGGCCCACACTGCAGCGACCGATACCGATGAGCAATTGGATAAATTGATAGCCAATGCGAAAAAAATCCTGGGACAGGATTATGCCTATCTTCACAATTTCGTGCTGACCGAGCAATTGGGCGATTGCCGCAATGATTTAATGGAATTCGGCGTGGAATTCGATACCTGGTTTTCGGAGCAATCGTTGTTCGATAATGGCCAGGTCGCACATGCCATGCAACTGCTGGAAAAGAAACATTATTTGTATCAGCAGGATGGCGCTAAGTGGTTTCGTTCAACGGATTTCGGCGACGAAAAAGATCGGGTAGTGCAAAGGGAAAATGGCCAATTTACCTATTTTGCTTCCGACATCGCTTACCATCTGAATAAATTTGAACGCGGTTTTGAGCAGGTTATCAATATCTGGGGAGCAGATCATCATGGCTATATTGCGCGGGTAAAGGGCGCTTTACAGGCGTTGGAACTGGATCCGGCGAAGCTGGAAATTGCGCTGGTGCAGTTTGCTGTGCTGTATCGCGATGGAAAAAAAGCACCCATGTCTACGCGCTCCGGCGAATTTGTCACGTTGCGGGAACTGCGCGAGGAAGTCGGCAAGGATGCGGCGCGGTTTTTTTATGTGATGCGTAAAAGCGATCAGCACCTGGATTTTGATCTCGATCTGGCTAAATCGCAAAGCAACGACAATCCGGTCTATTACGTACAATACGCGCACGCGCGGGTTTGCAGCGTGCTGGCACAATGGGACGGCGATATGGCTACCTTGGCCACAGCCAGCATGGAGCCACTCTCCAGTCCTGCGGAGCTAGCCTTGCTGCAAAAGATCATCGATTTTCCCGATACTGTGGAAGCGGCCGCCAAGGAATTTTCACCGCATCTTATTGCTTTTTATCTTAGAGAGCTGGCAAGTGAATTTCATAGTTACTATAATTCGACACGTTTCCTGGTACCAGAGCTTCCATTGCTGCATGCGCGCTTGGCGCTGATTGCCTCTATCCGGCAGATATTGAATAATGGCCTCAAGCTGCTGGGCGTCAGTGCACCTGATAAAATGTAATCGAATTCACCCATAAGGATACTCATGAGTCGAGACTATAAGACCCGTAAGGCTTCAAATTCCACTAAGGAAGGCGGAGGCTCTGCCTTTTTTGGTGGATTCGTCGGTTACGCATTAGGACTTGTGAGTGCCATCGGGATCTGGTGGTATATCAATTATGCGCCCAGCCCATTTCTATCCAATGAAAAAGTGGCCAGTTCATCAGAGAAAGTAGAAAAAGCCGAACCTAAACCGGCTCCCGAGCAATCAAAAACACCTGCAAAAACGGCGCCTGAAGAGTCTATTGTCGCGATCGAAGAAAAACCCCGTTTCGATTTTTATAAGATACTGCCCGGTATTGAAGAGCCGGAAATCGATCCAGCCTATAAACGCATGGAAGACAAGCCGGCTCAACCGCCAGCGCCGACCAAGATTCCAGAGGTGAGCCCTAAACCGGTGGAAATAGTGAAACCGCCGGTAGTGACTGCTCAACCAGGCGTTTCTCCGGCTGACATCAAGCCGCAATTGGCCGCGATCCATCCACGCACCCCATCCACCCAGCCTTCTACAGAAACGCTGCAACCGACGGTAACTCCACAAACCAAGAACACCAAGCCGGCGGAAAAATTCCTCCTGCAAGCCGGATCATTCAGGAGCCGCGATGATGCCGAGAATATGAAAGCAAGGCTAGCGCTACTGGGTGCGATAGCCTCCATCCAACCTATTGATCTGGCTGAGAAAGGCACCTGGTATAGAGTGCGTGTCGGGCCTTTTGCTAATAGAGCGGATGTGGATGAAATCAGCGCTACATTAAGAGAGAATGGAATCGCCGCGCAATTTATTAAGGCAAATTGAGATGGTCTTGCAAGCAACAAAGTATTAACCCGTTAGATAATTTATTTAAGGAGTTAGCATGAGTCGACGTCAATCACTTGCAGTTTTTTTGTTATTGCTGAGCTTTGGTCTAATCAATAGTTGGAGTGTGCGTGCAGATATTGTTGAAGGCAGGGATTATACGGTGGTTGCTAACCCACAACCCACTGAGAGTGCTGAGAAAATTGAGGTTCTGGAGTTTTTCTGGTATGGCTGCCCGCACTGCTACAGCTTGCATCCGCATCTTAAAGCTTGGCTGAAGAATATGCCCAGTGATGTGAGTTTCCGCTATGTACCAGCCATTCTGCGCGCTAACTGGGTATCGGGTGCGAAATTGTTCTATACCGTAGAAGTGCTCAAACTGACCGATACGTTGCATGACAAAATTTTTGACGCCATCCATCGGGACAAAATTGATCTGGATAAAGAACTTGCTTTATTTGATTGGATTGATAAGCAAGGCATCGATAGAAAGAAATTTGAAGATACCTATAGATCTTTTGCGGTACAGAATCACGTTGCCAGATCAACGCAAATGACACGCCAGTATCAATTGATGGGCGTTCCGGCACTAGCTGTTAACGGTAAATACCTGACCAGTGGCAAAAAAGGCGGAACTCCACAAGATACGGTCAAAGCTTTGGAGGAACTGATTGAAAAGGTACGTAAAGAGAAAGCCGCCAACTAATCCCTGTGAGTGACAGGTGTCGTCAAGCAAGGCGTTTTTTTATGATATTTCCCAGGTGAAACATCAATGGCAACAAGCAAGATAATTTTTGGGGCAGGTTGTTTTTGGGGCGTGGAAGCGGCTTTCCGTCGCATCCGGGGCGTAACCAATGTCACTTGCGGCTATTCCGGCGGTCATAGTGAGCATCCAACGTATGAAGCGGTGTGCAGCAACACTACTGGTCATATCGAAGTCGTTCTGGTTGAGTACGATTCAGCGGCAGTCAGTTTGGAAACATTGCTGGAGTATTTCTGGAATTGCCATAATCCCACGACTCAGGATCGCCAAGGTTATGATGTTGGCACGCAATACCGTTCGGTGATTTTCTTTTTCACACCCGAACAGGAGACTATCGCTCAAGCCTCTATGCATCAACTGCAGCAAAGTGGACGCTGGCAGGATGCAGTGGTGACAAAAATCTTACCCGCCGCTCAATTTTACGTTGCTGAAGAATATCATCAGAATTATTTCAACAAGCATGGTATTCATTAATATCTTTTCATCAAGATAAAATAGGGATCACCTATCGAATAGGCAGAAAATGACTAAATCTACAGGTTGCTTATTTATTATCAGTGCACCTTCAGGTGCCGGAAAAACCAGTTTGGTTAAGGCATTGCTCAAATCGGGCCTGAACCTGAGCTTGTCAATTTCGCACACCACGCGCCCACCGCGTACAGGGGAAGTGAATGGACGAGATTATCATTTTGTGAGTGAGGACACTTTCAGGAAGATGCTGGTCAATGGAGAGTTTCTTGAGAGCGCGGAGGTTTATGGCAATCTGTATGGTACATCGCAGAAATGGATTGATCAGGCAGTGGCATCCGGGCGCGATATCCTGCTTGAGATTGATTGCCAGGGTGCCAAGCAAGTGCATCAGTTTTTCCCTGAATCCATTAGCATTTTTATTCTGCCACCGTCAGCTGATGCCTTGGCAATGCGATTAAAAGCACGAGCACAAGATGATGCAGATGTCATTCAACAACGGCTAACCGCAGCCCGTGAAGAAGTCAGTCATGTCGGTGAGTTTGATTATGTTATTATCAATAACAAACTGGAAGAAGCTCTTGATGATTTGACTTGTATCGTTAAAGCAGAGCGCTTAAGAAGAGCGCGCCAGATGACTACGCACCGTGCATTGATTACCCAGCTGACCTAGTCGTTTTTTATGATGGTATAGTTTTTTAACCTTTGTATATCTTAATTCTTTAATAACCGAGACCAAACCCATGGCACGAATTACCGTTGATGATTGCTTAAAAAGAATTCCTAATAGATTTGACATGACATTAGTGGCGACAGCCCGAGCCAGGCAATTGGCGATTGGTTCAGCGCCGATGGTGGAACCTGCACGTGATAAGCCGACCGTCGTTGCTTTGCGTGAATTGGCGCAGGGAAAAATTGGCATGGATATTTTGAATCCAAAAAATATGTGATGTATTCGCATGCATGACGGACTGGTTATGCATTGGCTGCAACGCGATTGCGATTGTAGTGTAATCTGTGTAATCGGTCTGCCGGTATTCTGGAACTATTTTCCTTAGCTACAAAATCCAACCTCATTACTTTCTTTCATTCGCAGTAAATCCCATCATATAATCACATCAAAGATCAGTTTGAGAAGTTTAATCATTATCTGAATGATCTGAATCGACAGCCTGCTTCGTTTATCGCTGCAAAATAATTGAGCACCCTTTAAGTGAGTATCTTTGAGTTGATTAAATTCCATGTCTGAAGCCGACCTTCTATTTTCTGAGACAGCGCAATATCTTAAACCGGAAGATATAGAGCAACTGAAAAATGCTTATGTATTTGGTCAGGGCGCTCATTCCGGGCAATTCCGCAAATCGGGCGAGCCTTATATCTCTCACCCATTAGCAGTAGCGAGGATTTTGAGTAAGCTGCATCTGGATGCACCTACGCTGACGGCGGCTTTATTGCATGATGTAGTGGAAGATACCGATATTTCCAAAACTGAGATCAGTGAACGGTTTGGCGAGCCGGTGGCAGAATTGGTGGATGGTGTGTCAAAACTGGCGAAGATTGAATTCCAAACTCAGGAAGAAGCGCAAGCCGAAAATTTCCGCAAGATGCTGTTGGCGATGGCGCGGGATGTTCGTGTCATCCTGATTAAGCTGGCCGATCGATTGCATAATATGCGTACGCTTGAGGCCATGTTGCCGATCAAACAGCGCAGCATTGCCCGCGAAACGCTTGAAATTTATGCGCCCATTGCACATCGACTGGGGCTTAATAATATCTACCAGGAATTGCAAGAGCTCGGTTTCCGTTATTCTTATCCCACGCGCTACAAAGTATTGGTCAAAGCGACTAAGTCTGCGCGCGGTAATCGGCGCGAGGTCGTGGGAAAGATTCTGGAAGCGATCAAGCAAAAATTGACAGAAGTGGGGCTGGATGCGGAAGTCAATGGACGCGAGAAGCATCTCTATAGCATCTATACCAAGATGGTCGATAAGCAGTTATCATTTTCCGAAGTGCTTGATATTTATGGTTTCCGCGTAGTGGTCAAAGACATTCCCTCGTGCTATGTCGCATTAGGCATGCTGCATAGTTTATATAGACCCATTCCCGGTAAGTTCAAAGACTATATAGCCATTCCTAAGGCCAATGGCTATCAGTCCTTGCACAGCACTTTGTTAGGTCCGTTCGGTATCCCGATTGAAATACAAATTCGCACGGCTGAAATGCACCGCATTGCCGAGAATGGCGTTGCTTCACATTGGTTGTATAAGAGTTCGGATGGTGATTTCAATGATCTGCACTTGAAAACCAGCCAATGGTTGCAAAGCTTATTGGAAACGCTCAGTGGATCGACCGATTCTCTGGAATTTCTGGAGCATCTCAAAATCGATCTTTTTCCCGGCGATGTTTACGTGTTTACTCCGCAAGGAAAAATTCTGACGCTGCCCAGAGGATCGACCGCCGTCGATTTTGCCTATGCGGTGCATTCTGATGTGGGCAATTGCTGCGTGGCGGTTAAAATTAATGGTGAGAATGCGCCACTGCGCACCAAACTCAAAAGCGGCGATCGGGTGGAAATCGTCACCGCTCCCTATGCCAAACCCAATCCGGCTTGGTTGGGATATGTGGCAACGGGGAGGGCGCGCTCGCATATTCGTCACTTTCTGAAAACCATCCAATACGATGAATCAGTCAAATTGGGAGAGCGTATGCTCAATCAGGCGCTGTTGTCTTTTAATATCAATCCGGATGCAATTACTGCCGCGCAATGGGAAAAATTAGTACGCGATAGCGGCGTCAAATCCAAGGAAGAGTTATTGGCTGAAATGGCTTTAGGAAAACAATTGCCTGCGATTGTAGCGAAACGATTGACCTCGCCGGTAGAATCCATTGCCAGCGAACAAACAGCCGGACCAATCATCATCATGGGGACCGAAGGACTGACGGTGCAATTTGCCAAATGTTGCCGCCCCCTTCCAGGAGACCAGATTGTCGGGTTGATCAAGAAAGATCATGGTTTGGTCATCCATACTTATGATTGCGCAAATATTGCCCAGAGCCAGAGAAACTCTGAGAATTATCTGGATGTAGCTTGGGGGAAAGACATCAACAGGGTTTTTGAAGCCAGCATCAAAGTGACTGCGGCGAATAAGCAAGGAGTGTTGGCTCGGGTTGCGGCTGAAATCGCCAAAGCAGAATCGAATATTGATGATATTGCAATGGAAAATGAAGGGGATTACATGCAAATGCACTTTATTTTGCAAGTTAACAACCGCCATCATCTTGCTCAAATCATGCGCGGCCTGAGGCATCTTAAGGAAATCGCCAAAATTAGCCGAGTGAAAGGCTAACTAAGCCTAACTGACGAGTGGTTTCGCTATACACTGCGTGTGGACACTACTGCTATTTCCTTTTTGCGTGAATTAAACTCAACCGAACGGGTATTGTTTTCGTGACACGACACTTATATTTGGAGCGTTAGAATGATTCGCCATGCACCTCTGTTTCTTGCAATATGCATGCTATCTTTACTCACTGCCTGCGCGAGTAAACCGCAAGAAAAGAAAGCTACCTTATCCTCAGATAAATCCCAGCCTGCAACACTTTTCGAGCAACTCACCTTAAAGGGTACAGGAAAAACGGTTTTTGAGGATGAGGGCAAATTCATTCTGATTGAAGGTAGCAAATGCATGCAGCGCGACAAAGGAAGCGAGGCGGCGACTGTGTTGCAATGGATCGAAATGCCCAGCTATGTCGATAGCGGTACGGTGGTGTTGAATGGCTGGGACTTGCGCTATCTGAATCGCGACCGCGAGGTTCACGCCATGCGGGTAGATATTACGCACAGTAAACTGGTCAAGAATGCAGGCTCCGCTTTTCTGGTATTTGAAGCGCAAGGAAAGCTGGAGGATCAAAATCGCGAGGAAGCCTATGAGTTTTGTGTGTTTTATACCGGATTTGGCTATCGCTCAGTTTGGTTTGATGCCACGATAGAAGGGGATTACAACGGAATCGAAACATCCCTGCTGCAAACTAAGCGACAAGGCGCGGTTGCTACGCTGGAAAACACCGGCAGTAAAGGTACTTTAAAAGCCAATGATGCTATTGCCATCATCCCGCGCGGATTTGATTTTCAATTCGATGATACTTTTGAATGCGAATTGCGTTTTCCACCCTGCAAATGGGGTGACCGTGCTGATTATGACTTGTTGCAGGTTGCTTACAGCCTGTCCCAAACCGGTGCTTCGCTCAGTGCCGATGGCAGTCCGCATTGGGTCACTCAAACCATCTTCAAGGACAACGATATCCGTATACACCGGATTAAAACACGCGCTGCTCTGATCCGCGGCAGCAGCGTCAAATTGCGTGCAGATTTCCTGGCACTCAATCCGCGTATCGGTAAAACCAGCGCCTGCCGCAAAAATACTGACGGAATTGTGCGTACCCAAACATTTCGTATCAATGATTTGCCCTTTGATTATGCTGTGCCGATGCTGACCGGTTGGGATCTATCCAACGAGTGTGAAGAACAGCAGGTGCAGCGCGCGGGTATCTGGATACATGATATTCGCTTTGATCCGAATGCTCACAGCATGGAATATAAAGTATCGTCCATTCTGCGCGATCAGGATGGGGCACCCAGCTTCAATGCTGCGCACCGTATTACTGTATTGGGCTTGAATCGCCTGCCTCCACCGCCTCAACAACGGGTTCCTGAAATTAATATTAGAATCAGGGAGCATTGATTAAAAGATTCAGTGTATCTTGCTACTGAAATCGATCGCCACATAACCTGGGTATTTGGGGAAATTTTTTAATACATTACTTTTTATCAATTGAGGTAACTTGATGAAATTAACCCCGGTGGATGAGGATATATATCAATGTCAGCTCAGCGCAATGAGTATTAAAGCGGGTTTTATGCGTTTTTGTGCATATTGTTTCAGCATTCATCCTCTTTGTTAATGAGATCCTTGCCCATGCAATCAACGAGCCATTCATCATCGCTTTGATCATATAGCTCGTCGGCTAAGTCCCATTCGTTGTAGTTGGTTGCCTCATAAGCGATATCATGAACCACTTGAGCGGATGTCGTTTTATCAAAAACCTCTTCTCCTTCATATTCCCACTTAAAGTCACGCTGGGTAGGGGCGTTGGGAGTCTCGGTTTCAGTTTTTGTTGGCGACAACCAGTGATCACTATCTGTTCCAGCGAAAGCCATTGTTTCCTCCTGTAAAAATTAGAGATAACGGTTAGAAATAAGCAGATATGCACAAATTAGCGTGAAAAAAATAACAATGCTGTGAATAAACTCACATAAAGAATAGGCATTTGTGAAAATTCCAACTGATAATGTAAGCAATAAGCGAGTAGGGATTACTTCATCTATTTCCTTAGTAGTTAGGCGCTGAATATTGCCTGGTGTGTACGAATTATGCCGCTTTGATACAACATTATTTTGTCGATGAGGATTAACCAAAAACATTGGTCAGGATTTTGGGAAATTTGTCGTAATCATTGATGAAATTTCATGGATAAAGCGAGGAATATCTTTGAATCGTCGGTATTCTTCGCTACACTCAGCGCGATAAAAAAGTTGCTAATGAACAGGTCTAATGCTGGGAAAGTTTCTATCCAATGATTAATTGCAGTGGTTACCCTGTACCGGACGATGAATGTTAATTTCAACGGATAAAAAATAGCGATATGGAAAACACTACTCAGCAAATGCTGAATCCTTGGGTATCAATATGGATAAGACCACGTGCAACCATTCAACAGATCGTTGACATAAACCCGCAACGGTACATTTTGGCATTGGCGGCAGTCAGTGGTGTTGCTGATGCCCTAAACCAAGCCAGTGGGAGAAGTGCGGGAGACGAATTGGGTTTGCCTTTGATTCTGCTCATTGTTGTCACTGCTGGATCAATTGGCGGCATCGCCAGCTTATATCTTTTTGGTGCGCTATTCAGATGGACAGGGAGTTGGATGGGTGGGAAGGCTCCAGCAGAGAATTTGCGGGCGGCCATTGCGTGGTCCAGCGTGCCTGTCATATGTTCTTTGGTGTTGTGGATTCCTTCGTTTGCACTCTTCGGTCAAGAGCTATTTACAACTGAAACACCAAGTATTGATGCCAATCCTTCCATGATATTCGTGTTGCTTGGTTATGGTGCTATTGAAATGATTATTGGAATGTGGGCATTTGTTGTGTTACTGAAATGTATCGGACAGGTGCAGGGCTTCTCCGCATGGAAAGCGCTGTGCAATACGTTCCTGGTCGGAGTGATTGTCATGATTCCTATTGCATTAATAATTTATGGGATCGGTGGCTTTCCGGAAACCGAAGAACTCATCTTCACCACGGATAGCGACGCCATATGGCTTTGATTTGCTGATGCGCTTCATTGTTTGGTAAAGAAGGAGAGTCCAAATGGGATGGGAGCGCCATTTGGGGCCTCCTTCCTTAAACCAAAAAAGACCTGTGCTAAAGTGGTTAGCGTTCAACCAACTCCACCTCAATCGTAGTTATCTCACCATCCCGTCGGAAGCTCAATTCAACTTTCTCTCCCGCCTTAAGCGTGCGCAGGATATTTGCGTACGCTGCCAAGTCACTGATTGGCTGTCCGGCGAGTTGAATCAGGATATCGCCCGTTTGTAATTCTGCTTGCTGGGCTGGCGATCCCGGTATGACGTTGTCCACAAGTACACCTTCGCCTTGATAGGAAAAATCCGGTACGGTGCCGAGGCTGGCTTTGCGTTTGTCTTTAGCCGGTGCAGGTTGATGGGGTGTCGATGGCGATGGCAAAGTGACAGTCAGCGGTTCGATGCGGTTGGCCAGATATTCGACGGCTTCCTTAAGGATGGCAGCTACTTTGACCAATCCTGCAGAATCAATCTTATCTATAGTGTCGCCGGGGGCGTGGTAGTCTTCGTGTGCACTGGCGAAAAATTGCACGGCGGGCACTCCCGCCTGGATGAATGCCGCCTGATCGCTGGAACCGAAGTCATCCTGTACGGCATTGATCGGAATGCCGGTGACAAAGCCTGCGCCGCGGAAAACATGCACTAGCTCACGGGCACTGCCGGTGCCAAACAGCGTGACCGGATTGTTGCCTAGTCGGCCTACGGTATCCAGATTCAGCATGGCGGCTATTTTTTCCACCGGGAAGTCTTTTGTATTGTGGGTGTAGTGTCTGGAACCCAGTAGTCCCGCTTCTTCGCCGGTAAATGCCACGAAAATGATGGTGCGTTCGGGTTGCCATTTAGGAACGATTTGCCGCGCTAGTTCCAGCATGACAGCAATTCCACTGGCATTGTCATCCGCGCCGTAATGAATTTTTCCCTGATGGGCTGCACGCACATCCGGCCAACCCATGCCAAGGTGATCATAATGCGCACCGACAATCAGGCTTTGTCCAGCCAGTTGCGGATTGGTGCCGGGCAAAATACCGATCACATTGCGCAAGCCGATCTCTCCTTTCGGTGCGCCTACCTCTTGCTGCCAAGTCTGAAAATAACTATTGCCATCTCCTCCGGGTAGCAAACCAATTTGTTGAAAGTGCTTGGCGATATAAGCAGCTGCGGTATCCAGTTCCGGGCTGCCCAATTCGCGTCCTTTGAAGGATTCACTGGCCAAATGTTTAATATCAGCCAACATGCTGCTTTCGGAAAAAACGGGCGGCAACTCTGCCAATGCCCGCCGCGGTTTAGCAGTGCCAACGTGAGCGGTTGTTACCGATGACTTGCCTGGTTGTGCTATCCACTGGGTTAGCGGGGATTGAGTGACTGGCCATTGACCTTTGTCGATATTTGTCAGCTCATCGCCGTGTTTGAATACCAAATAGCTGTATTTGCGGTAATGTGGCAATTTGCTGGCCAGTTCGCTAATGGCTTTCGGATGATCGGAAGCTACCCATAACAAGGTTTTATCCGGATTGGCAGGCTGTCTTGCTGTCAGTACGATGGCGTGATCAGCTTGTGAGTAATTTTGCTGGTCCAGTTGCAGCTGTTTCTGGTGGTAGAGCACATTTTGTTGCGTCAAAGCCGTGGTGAGCGCGCTGCCGAATTTATTCTGCCAGCCCATGATCCAAACCGTTCGGTCTGTGGGCAAAGCGGTCAATTGATCATCAGCGATAACTTCCAGTGCGGAGGATTGGGTTTTTTGCCAGTTTGCCGCCAATGAGCGATAAGCTTGCAATAAATCGGGATCAGCACTTGCCGGTAGCACGAGTAAGGGTTTCTCAGTGCCAAAACCTTGCGATAGGGCAGAGGGAATTTCGCGACTGTCCAGACGCCTGAATACATCGAACTGCGGATCAATGTCGATGCGCAATGGGCGTGCAGAGAAGTTCATTTCAATTTCGTTTATTTTATGGTTGATGACGATTTGGGATTGGTGCGCCAGTTCTTCGCCTTCCAAAGTGACCGAAACAGGGACCGTCAGCTGATGCAGTTCGCCCGGCTGTGTTTGTTCGACTAGCAGCTTGAGTTTGAATCCTTGTGCTGTGCGTTCAGCGTGTGCCTGCTTCAGATGCAGATTGGGGGCGCCGCTGCGGTGGATCCATTGTGCGAAATGCTGTGAAAAATCTTTGCCGGCAATGGTGCTGAAAGTGGCCTGCAAATCGTCAAACGTCGCCTGCTTGAATTTAAATTGTTTGTAAAATTGCCTTAACGCGCGTACGAAGTTTTCATCGCCCAATTCCTGACGCAGCATGTGAAAAAACATCATGGTCTTGCCGTAGCCCACGGCTTCCGAACTGGAGCTGTGGCGCGAAACAAACTGGGCGATCGGGAAATCTTTTTCCTTGTTGACGAAATCTGTGTACTTTTGCAGTACGTCGCGGCGATATTCATCGCCTTTGCCGCGTTGCTCATTCACCAAGTGATCGGCGAGGTAGGCGGTCAATCCTTCCGCCCAATTTCCCTTGGCATAATCCACGAATACGCCATTGCCCCAGTAATTGTGCAGAATTTCGTGCGGATAGGAGGAATGCAGAATGAAAGGAAAACGAATCACTTTGGGACCCAGCAGGGTAAAGGATGGCATGCCATAACCGGTTTCCCAGAAATTCTCCACCAAAGCAAATTTGGTGTAAGGGTAGGGACCCAGCAGTTTGTTATACATCGCGATGTATTGTGCGGTGGTATCCAGATATTTCTGTGCCAGCGCTTCATCGGCGCTGCGTAAATAAACCAATGCATTCACTGCGCCTGTGGACTGGGCATAGCGCTGATAACGACCGGCGACGATATAAATGTCGTCTTGGGGATGTCGCTCTTCCCAGATCACGCTTTGGGTTGTGGCGGTTTTCTGTTCGCTGACCAAAGTGCCTTGACTGACGATATCCCAATCGACGGGTACCTGGATATTCAAGCGAAATGACACCATGCCATCCGCGAACTGCGGATACCAGGCGCTGGAGTTTGCCAGGAAAACCCCTTCTTGCGAGATGACTCCCGGCGTATAACTGAAGCTGCGCGCATATTCTTGCCCTGGGCCTTGCACGGAGTGATTGATTTTGCCACTGAAAGTCAGCGTGAATGCTTGCTGATGAGGTGGCAGGGTGAGCGTGTAATGTTTCAAGGGAACAGGTCGGGTGCGTGGAGCTGCATCCGTTGCTCGCAGGGTGATTTGTGCTCCCTGAATATCGGTAATCGTCAAGCCGGCATGCAGGCTAAAATCGAGTTGAGTGGGTGTTTGCTGGTTCCGATAGCGCTCAGGAACCGATAATTGATCGGTAACGTGGATCTCGGAAGTATCCGGCGTTAGCGTAATTTCCATCTGATGGTGCAAGGTCTGATTACTGGCCAAGGCGGTCAGGCTAAATATGGCGCTGAGAATGAGCAAAGCCCCTATGACACTAAATTTTATTGTTTTTTGCATGCTTACTTTACGTTTTAAGGATGAGAGTCGTTCACGGCACATTCTATAACACATATTGTTTACTTTCTTTTTGCAGCTATGATTAAATGTTTTCCCTTTAGCAACGAGGTTTGTATATCTTATGAGAAGCTTCACACAGAATTCGGTTTCCAATAAATCCACATCATTAATCAATGGATTATTTACAGCGCTGATTTTTGCCGCAGCAACGCATGCCAGCGCCACGGATTTCATTACCGGAGAGCATCAGTTCTCTGACAAAGAAAAGCGCGTTGGCGAAGCTTATTATCGTGCGGATATGCAGTGGATGGCTTATCAGGCGGAAGTATCCGATGAGAATCCTTTTTATCAAATTTACCTGAAAAATCTTCCCAGTGGCAAGGTGCAGCAGGTATCTCCCGGTAACGGTAAAACCACTTGCTCGTGGGTTCATCCCACACAGGAAAAAGTGCTGTTTTCATCCACCCATGAAGATCCTGATGCTAAAACCAAGATGATCGCTGAGATTGAGCGGAGAAAATCCGGTGAACGGCAATCTTACGCTTGGGATTATGATGAGTTTTATGATATTTACGAGACTGATTTTTCCGGTGGAAAGATTCGCAATCTAACCAAGATATTGGGCTACGATGCTGAAGCCTCCTGGTCGCCTGATGGAAAACTGATCGCTTTTGCCTCCAATCGTAGAGCGTACATGGATAAACTATCCGATGAAGAAGCTGCATTGCACAAAGCTAATCCCTCTGCGCTGATCGATATTTATATCATGGATGCGGATGGCTCCAACGTGAAAAGACTGACCGATGGCAACAGCTATGACGGCGGGCCATTTTTTAGCCCGGACGGAAAGAGGATCGTTTGGCGGCGTTTTTCGGAAGGTGGCCGGGAAGCCGAGATATTCACAATGAATATCGATGGTTCTGATCAAAAGCAAATTACGCGTCTAAACATGATGTCTTGGGCGCCTTTTTATCATCCATCAGGAAAATACATTATTTTCTCTACAAATGTGCACGGACATCGTAATTTCGAACTGTATATCGTTGACGTGGATGGTCAAAAAGAGCCTGTGCGGGTAACGGATAAAGAAGGGTTTGACGGCCTGCCGGTATTTACGCCTGATGGCAACTATTTAACCTGGACCAGTGATCGCACCCCTGAGAAAAAGGGACATTTGTTCCACGGCAAATGGGATCATCAGAAAGCATTGGAAAGTCTTTCATTAACAGGCCGTTGAAAAACGTTTTCGAGGTAGCCGATACAAGGCAGAAACAGGCGAAAAAGCGCAGTTTATGTGTAATAAATGAGCATTTTGAGCCTGTTTTTAACACCGTAGCGGCAACGCAGATAGTTTTTCATTGGCCTGCTAATTGATGCATACGAAGATTGGGTCTAGGGCAATTTAAAGGAGGAGCTATGAGCAAGCAAACAAGGGACAGTCACCCGAAGGAACTTATTTTACCTACGGACATAGAAGGATTCGATTCCTTGTCAGAGCTTGCGCTGGATATGCGCTCGTCGTGGAATCATGCCAGTGATCAAATATGGCGGCAGTTGGATCCTGTACTTTGGGAACTTACGCATAATCCTTGGGTAGTCTTGCAAACCGTCTCACGGGAAAAACTTCAGCAACTTTTACAAGATACAGCCTTCCATAAAAATGTTATTGACTTGGTGCAAATCCGGCGCGATACGGCCGAAGCACCTGCCTGGTTTCAACAAACTTACCCACAATCGCCGTTGAGTTGTATTGCTTATTTCAGTATGGAATTCATGTTGAGCGAAGCCTTGCCCATTTACTCGGGCGGGCTGGGCAACGTAGCCGGCGATCAACTCAAGGCCGCCAGCGACTTGGGCGTCCCGGTGGTCGGCGTGGGGCTGCTGTATCAGCAAGGCTATTTTCATCAGGTGATCGATAAGGATGGCGCGCAACAGGCCCTCTTCCCGTACAACGACCCCGGACAGTTGCCGATCACACCGTTGCGTAAACCGAATGGGGAGTGGTTGCGGCTGGAGGTCGCGTTACCCGGTTACTCGGTCTGGCTGCGCGCCTGGCAGGTCCAAGTTGGCAGAGTGAAGCTATACCTGCTGGACAGCAATGACGCAGCGAATTACCCCGCGCATCGCGGCATCACCAGTGAGCTTTACGGAGGTGGGCCAGAGTTGCGCCTCAAACAGGAAATGCTGCTCGGGATTGGTGGATGGCGACTGCTCGCGGCGCTCGGCATCAAGCCGGAAGTCTGTCACTTGAATGAAGGGCATGCGGCCTTCGCGGTGCTGGAACGCGCGCGAAACTTCATGGATGAAACCGGGCAGACCTTTGAGGTTGCGCTGTCCGTTACCCGAGCGGGGAATCTCTTCACCACCCACACGGCAGTAGCCGCCGGCTTTGATCGTTTTGCTCCGGCGCTCATCGAACAATACCTCGGTGGTTATGCCGAGCAGAAGCTTGGCATAACATTCCACGATTTATTGGCCTTGGGCCGCCAGAATCCGAACGACTCGTCAGAACTTTTCAACATGGCCTATCTGGCGATTCGCGGGAGTGGGGCGGTGAATGGCGTGAGTCGCTTGCATGGCAAAGTGAGCCGGCACCTGTTTGAGCCGCTTTTTTTACACTGGCCTGCGGACGAAGTGCCGGTCGGACATGTGACGAACGGAGTTCACATGCCGACCTGGGACTCGGCCCCGGCCGATGAGCTTTGGACCAAGGCCTGCGGCAAGGACCGCTGGCTTGGCGCGACGGAACCCCTGGAGCAGGATATTCGCCGCATCTCCGATGCCAGTCTTTGGCAATTACGCAGTGCCGCCAGCCAGTCTCTTGTTGAATTCGCTCGCAAGCGATTGTCCCGGCAACTGGCCGCTTCCGGTGCATCGCCCGAGGCGGTTGATGGTGCGAAGCGTCTGTGTGACTGCAATACGTTGACACTGGGTTTTGCACGCCGCTTTGCAACCTACAAAAGACCGAATCTGCTGCTGCACGACCCGGAACGGTTGCTGCGCCTGCTGACTAATCCACAACGCCCGGTACAGCTCATCATGGCCGGCAAGGCCCATCCCGCAGACCTGGCAGGGCAGGCCCTGATCCAGCAATGGATGCATTTCATCCGGCGGCCCGAGGTGCGCCCGCATGTCGTCTTCCTCAGCGATTACGACATGCATTTGACCGAGCACTTGGTGCAGGGCGTGGATGTCTGGCTCAACACGCCGCGCCGCCCCTGGGAAGCGTGCGGAACCAGCGGCATGAAGGTGCTGGTCAATGGCGGCATCAATCTGTCGGAACTGGATGGCTGGTGGGCGGAAGCCTACACGCCGGAAGTGGGGTGGGCGCTGGGGGATGGTCAGGAGCATGGCGATGATCCCGCCTGGGATGCGGCCGAAGCCGAAGCTCTCTACGATCTGCTCGAGCGCGAGGTGATCCCCGAGTTCTATACGCGTGATGAACAAGGCATCCCCAGCGCCTGGGTGAACCGGATGCGCGAAAGCATGGCGCGGTTGACACCGCGCTTCTCCAGCAATCGCACGGTGCGCGAATACACTGAGCAACACTACCTTCCAGCTACTTCAGCCTACCTTGAGCGGGCTGCCGATAAAGGTGCAATCGGTGTGGATATGGTTAATTGGCGGTACGCTCTGGAGCAAAAATGGACCGCACTACGCTTTGGCGAAGTGAAGGTTGAAACCGATGGCGAACAGCACGTATTTGAGATTCAAATGTATCTCGATGACCTCGATCCGGAGGCGGTGCAGGTCGAACTTTATGCTAATGGCGTTAATGGTGCCGCGCCGGAGCGAGTGGAAATGAAGCGCGTGCGGCAACTGGTGGGCGCAACGAACGGCTACGCCTACACGATAGGCGTGCCCGCAGCCCGCCCGGCATCGGACTATACGGCGCGCCTCATACCGCACTGCGATGGCATTGCGGTTCCCCTCGAAGCCGCCCAAATCCTGTGGCAACGGTGATTCAACGTAAGCATGAATACGCCTGAACGCCCGCTGTATGATTACTTGGCAGATGTCTGCGAGTGTACTGAAGTTCGGGTGGGGACTCCGTTACCCATGGGAACCCATGAATATGGGAGGGGAGTCAACTTCGCCTTCTTCAGCCGTCACGCCAGCCGCGTTCGGCTGGAGTTGTTTGATCATTCCAAAGACGCAACACCCGCCAGGATGATTGATCTCGATCCCGCACGCAACCGCACTGGTGACATATGGCACGTCTGGATTGAGGGGATTCGGCCTGGTCAACTGTATGCCTATCGCGTAGACGGCCCGTATCATCCTAAGGATGGTCATCGTTTCAATTTTCATAAGCTCCTGCTGGATCCCTTTGCGACGGCGATCTCGAGGTTGCCTACCTGGGAGTTCGGCCCGGCTCGGGGATACGATTCGTCTGGGTCCGACGGAGACTCGGTGTGTTCGATGGTCGATAATGCCGGCGCCATGCCGAAATGCGTATTCACACAGGAGCATTTTCACTGGCATGAGGATCGTCCGCCCAAGCATCCCTGGTCAAAGACGGTCAACTCAATCAGGTAGCAACCATGTCCGGCGAACTCGATCAGCAATGCATCAACACTATCCGCTTCCTGTCAGTGGACATGGTGCAGAAAGCCAACAGCGGCCATCCGGGCATGCCGCTCGGTGCCGCGCCGATGGCCTATGTGCTATGGACGCGCTGGCTCAAGTACAACCCGCGCAACCCGCATTGGGTCAATCGCGACCGCTTCGTGCTATCGGCTGGGCACGGTTCGGCGCTGCTCTACAGTCTGCTGCACCTGACCGGTTACAACCTTTCGCTGGACGACATCAGGCAGTTCCGCCAATGGGGCAGCAGGGTGCCGGGGCATCCCGAACGCGGGCACACGCCGGGTGTGGAAACCACCACCGGCCCGCTCGGGCAGGGCTTTGCCAACGCGGTCGGCATGGCAATCGCGGAGGCGCAGTTGGCGGCGCGCTACAATGGTTCCGATCACACTGTAATCGACCACCATACATTTGCCATCGTCAGCGATGGTGACCTGATGGAAGGCGTGGCCTCCGAGGCTGCCTCGTTGGCCGGCCATCTCAAGCTGGGCAAGCTCATCTGCCTGTACGACAACAACAACGTCACCTTGGCTGCCGGCACCGACATCACCTTCTCCGAGAATCGCGTGCGCCGCTTCGAGGCCTATGGCTGGCATACGGTGTCGGTGGTGGACGGCAACGACTTCGCTGCGATCGACGCCGCGCTGCAGGCTGCGCGCGCGGAAACCGCACGGCCGTCGCTGATCCTGGTGCGTACGCATATCGGCTACGGCTCGCCCGAGCAGGACACCTTCAAGGTGCACGGCTCCCCGCTCGGCATGGATGGCGTGCGCAAGACCAAGCAGAAACTGGGTTGGCCGACCGAGCCGGACTTCCTGATACCGGACGAGGCGCTAGCGCACTTCCGGGAGGCGGTGGAACGCGGCGCGCATGATGAAGCAGCGTGGAACGAGCGCATGAGCGCCTACGCCAGGAAGTTTCCGGAGATTGCCCAAGAGCTTCAATACCGCCTGCGCGACGAGCTCCCGCCGGGCTGGGATTCGGACATCCCGGTATTCAAGGCCGATGCCAAAGGCTTGGCCACGCGCGAGGCATCCGGCAAGGTGATGAACGCTATTGCGCTCAAACTGTCCGCGCTGACCGGCGGCTCGGCCGACCTCGACCCGTCGACGAAAACTATCCTGAAAGGCTTGGCCGACTTCAATCCGCCACCATCGAAGAACGAGGACCAGCAAGGCTCCGATGGTGGTGGCTGGAGCTACGCCGGACGCAACCTGCACTTCGGTGTGCGCGAACATGCGATGGGCGCTATCGTCAACGGCCTGGCCGCACACGGCGGCTTTATTCCGTATGGCGCGACTTTCCTGATCTTCTCCGACTACATGCGTCCACCGATCCGGCTGGCGGCGTTGATGGGCTTGCACGTCGTGCATGTGTTTACCCACGACAGCATCGCGCTCGGCGAGGACGGTCCCACCCACCAGCCAGTGGAGCAGCTGGCCGCGTTGCGCGCGATTCCGAACCTGACCGTGATCCGCCCCGGCGATGCCAACGAGACCGCAGTGGCGTGGCGCGTCGCGGTGGAGACCCGGGATCGCCCGGTCGTACTGGTCTTGACCAGGCAGGATCTGCCTACGCTTGATCGCGGTCGCTATGCCGCCGCCGACGGTCTGCGCCGGGGCGGCTATGTGCTGCTCGATGCGCCCGACGCAAAGCCGCAACTGATCCTGATCGCCAGCGGCTCCGAGGTCGGCCTGATCGTGGCCGCGGCGGAACGCCTGCAGGCGCAAGGCATCGCCGTGCGTTGCGTGTCGATGCCGAGCTGGGAGTTGTTCGAGGCGTTGCCGCAAGCCGAACGCGATGCGGTGCTGCCGCCCTCGGTTGGCGCGCGGCTCGCGGTCGAATTAGGCGTGGCCCAAGGCTGGCATCGCTACGTCGGCACGGCCGGCGACGTGGTGAGCGTAGAGCGATTCGGCGCTTCCGCGCCAGCCGAGGTGTTGCTGCGCGAATACGGCTTCACCGTCGACAACGTCTGCGCACGCGCCAAGGCGCTGCTGGCCTAGCGCTCTCCGAATCGTCATTCCGGTGAAAGCCGGGATGGCGAGCCAGAGGCCGCAACGCTCACTCCCGACCCGCTGCATTCGGCATTTTACGATTCCCATCCGCCTGCCGCGTTAAGGATAGCGCGGCTGCAGAACCTGGCGCATAATTGACGTAGAAATCTCAACCCGATCCTCCACCTTACATAGGAGAGACCATGAATACTTCCGTCTGTGATCTCGCAACCAAACAATGCAAACCCTGCGAAGGCGGGGTCTCACCGCTCACGCCCAGCGAAATTGCCACGCTGCTGCCGCAGCTTGAAGGCTGGAAGCTTCTCGACCAGCGGATCGGCAAAACCTACGACTTTAAGAACTACTATCAGACCATGGCGTTCGTCAACGCCGTCGCGTGGGTTTCGCACCGTGAAGACCATCACCCGGACATGACGGTTGGCTACAATAAATGCCGCGTGGAATACACCACTCACGCCGTCAATGGACTGTCCGAGAACGATTTTATTTGCGCGGCGAAGGTCGATGCCCTGTTCCGGATTTGAGCCTGGCCCGCAACTCCTCGTCTGTTTCACCCTCACCTGTTGCAGGACAGATAGTCGCCGCATTCGGCAGGCATTATCTGGTTGAAACCACAAGCGGGGTAACCCGGTCCTGTGTAATGCGCGGCAAGAAAGGTGGTGCGGCCTGCGGCGACCAGGTGCTAATTCAGCCCACCACGCCCGAACAAGGCGTGATCGAAACCATCCTGCCGCGTACCGCGCTACTGTACCGCAGTGACGCTTTCCGCGAAAAATTGATCGCCGCCAACGTCACCCAGATCGTCATCGTGGTAGCCGCCGTTCCCAGCTTCAGTGAAGAACTGGTGAACCGTTGCCTCGCCGCTGCCGAAAGCCAGCGTATCAACGCGTTGATCGTGCTCAACAAGGCCGACCTCGCTGACCCCACTCGCGCTGCCGCTGCTTCTCTCTTGCTCTACCGGGAACTGGGCTATCCCCTGCTGCAACTCAGCGCCAAGGCAGATGTCACGCCGCTGCTGCCGTATCTGCACGGCCAACTCAGCGTCCTGGTAGGACAATCTGGCATGGGTAAATCCACCCTCATCAATGCGCTCATCCCGGCTGCAGAACGTGCCACTGCAGAGATTTCCGTCGCACTCGATACTGGACGCCACACCACCACCCACGCGCGGCTTTATCACCTCGATCAGAATAGCCGCTTGATCGATTCTCCCGGCATGCAGGAATTCGGTTTGCATCATATTGACGGGGCGGATTTGGCGTGGGGATTCATCGAATTTCACCCTTACCTCGGGCAATGCAGATTCAGCAATTGCCGTCACACCGGCGAGCCCGGCTGCGCACTGGCACAAGCGGCAGAAGAGGGAAGAATCAACCCACGGCGTCTTGTTTTCTATCGAAAACTAGCCGCATCACTGGGCGCTGCGCCGCGGAAATGATGGCCGGCGTGGGCTGAATAGCGGCTGGATGCAACAGCTTGCTAGGCCGCAGCCCGGCTCCCTTGTTCGTACTGCCGGTAGAACGTTTGCTTCAGGAGTTCGGCCGAGCCGATGTACCCCAGCACAATCAGCCCCATGAGTCCGAGAAAGAGGGGTGGAAGCGGCACAAAGCCAAACAGGTTGCCGAGCGGCGTATACGGGAGCGCGACTGCGGCGGCCGCTACGGTCAGCGTCGCCAGCGTCAGTGCTGTGGACGGCCTGCTCCTCCAGAATGGGCCGCGAGTACGGATGACGAGCACAACCAGCGCAGCCGACACGACGGATTCGACGAACCAGCCGCTGCGAAACAGCTCGGGAGAAGCTTCCAGGATGAAGAACAACACCCCGAATGTGAGGAAGTCGAAAACGGAACTGAGCAACCCGAACTTGAGCATGAAGTCGCGGATGAATTTCATGTCCCAGCGCTGGGGCCGCTCAACCGATTCGGTATCTACCTGATCCGTGGCGATGGTCATTTCCGGCAAGTCAGTCATCAAATTGGTGAGCAGAATCTGCTTTGGCAGCAGCGGCAGAAACGGCAGGAAAAGCGATGCGCCGGCCATGCTGAACATGTTGCCGAAGTTTGCGCTCGTGGCCATGAAAACGTATTTCATGGTGTTCGCAAAGGTTGCACGGCCCGCACGCACACCGGCAGCAAGCACGGCGAGATCCGGCTCGAGCAACACGATGTCGGCGGCTTCCTTCGCTACATCTGCGGCGCCTTGAACCGATAAGCCGACATCCGCCGCGTGCAGCGCTGGAGCATCGTTGATGCCGTCGCCCAGGTAGCCAACTACATGCCCTGCCGTGCGGAGTGCACGGATGATGCGCTCTTTTTGGTTCGGCTCAACCTCGGCAAAAATGTCTGTCATCCGCGCCAACTGTGGCAGTGCCTCGTCGCTTACCTGCCGCAGTTCCTGCCCGCTCACGATACGCGCATCAACCAGGCCGATCTGCCTGGCAACTTCTCGCGCCACCAACTGATTATCCCCGGTGATCACCTTGAGCGCGATGCCAAGATTTTTCAGCTCCAGAATCGTTGCCGCAATCCCTGCTTTCGGTGGATCCGTGAATAGCAGAAAGCCGACAAACGTGAGATCTGTCTCGTCTTCCCGCCCGGCGACGCAGCACCCCGGCAATGACTTTGCCGCAATCCCGAGCGTACGCAGCCCACGCGCACTAAATGCGGCGTAGCGCTCAAGGATCGCCTGCTCCCGCCCCGCAATGGGAACAATCCGGCCATCGCTCAGCTCTACCGTAGCACACGCCTCGATCACCTGTGACAACGCTCCCTTGGTCACGAGCACGGCCTGTCCATCCATGGCCACCAGCACGCTCAGACGTTTGCGTGTGAAATCGTACGGTATCTCGTCAAGACGCACTGCGCCGAAAGTCGCGTGATCGGCCGCCGCCGTAATGGCATCGTCAATCGGGTTGTTAAATCCAGTTTGGAATGCCGCATTGATTGCTGCCAGCCGCAGCGTATGCTCGCTTGGATTCCCTTCTGCATCCAACGCGCCTTCCAGGCTGACCTTGCCTTCTGTAAGCGTGCCCGTCTTGTCCGAGCACAGCACGTCCATGCTGCCAAAGTTCTCGATCGAAACGAGTCGCTTGACGATGACTTTCTTGGCAGCCATCCGGCGAGCCCCGCTGGCTAGATTTACACTAATGATCGCCGGCAGTAATTCGGGGGTCAGACCGACAGCGAGCGCCAGCGCGAACAGAAACGAATCGAGTACCGGCCGGTGCAACAGGACGTTGAAGGCAAAGATCAGAATCACGAGGATCAGCGTCAACCGGATCAGCAATGTGCCAAATTGACGCACTCCGCGCTCGAAATCAGATTCCTCCGGCCGAGTCCGCAACTGCTGCGCGATCGCACCGAACTCCGTGTTGCGGCCCGTTCGTATGACCAGAGCCCGGCCGTTCCCACTGACCACATGGGTGCCCTGGAACAGCGCATTGGTACGGTGTGCCAGCGGCGTGTCTACCGGCAAATCAGCCGCGGCCTTCTCGACCGGGAATGTCTCCCCGGTCAGGGTCGCCTCATTGACGAACAGATCGCGTGACTCCAACAAGCGGCAATCTGCGGGTACGCCGGAACCTGCGGAAAGGAGAACAACATCGCCTGGCACCACCTCATCCCGCGGCACTCTGGTTGCCGCACCATCGCGCATGACTGTGGCATTTAGCTCGACCATTTGCTGCAAGCTGGCAACGACCGTCGCGGCACGGAATTCCTGCCAGAAACCCAGCAAACCGCTGGCGACAACGATAAAGAGGATGATGAATCCATCGCTCGGATCACGCACTGCGAACGACAGAATCGCTGCGACAATCAGAATCAGGACGATGGGAGAACCAAACTGCCGCAACAGCAAGGAAACAACGCCTGGTGCACCATTATCCTCGAGTGCGTTGGCACCAAAGCGTTTAAGCCGCTCAGTCGCCTCGGTCGTACTGAGGCCATCAATCGATGTGCCGATATCCCGGGCTATCTCTTCGACACTGCGCGCCCACCACGGCGAATCTTTCGATCTCGTGAAATTCACCAGAAAATCCTCACATAGACGTAAGCTTCCCCGTCAAGCAGACAGTTCAGAAGTAGAATTTTCCCGTGCGAGCAGTTGCTCACAGAACACAGATGGGGCAGGTGTCAGGCAGTTTTGTTCGCTCCGGATGCTTTCAATTTCAGGCAGTACCATGCTGCGCTTTTCTCATTCGAGGCTTGAACCCAGATAGGCTCTCCGAGCCTACGCGAGTGCTGGCGGTCAGTTTGTGGCCATTTTCGCCGCTTGCTCGGCGTCCATAGGCCAAGCCATGGTCTTCTCTCAACCGATAAAACTGTCTCGCAACCTGCCTCACCATCATCTCGCGTCCTAATGGATTATCTGGGTTGAAACCACCATGTGATTTATTAAAGGGCAACGGTTTCAACCCCTGCCCTCAGGTTGCCACGGCTTTATAAACCCTGCGTTGGCCCCAGTACGGTCAACTCACATCGCCGCCCTTAAGTCCATCAAAGTACTTTTTGATAATGGCCTTGCTCGGGATTTTATCGGCGTTGTAATAAACCATATAGTGGACGATGCCGTGCACGGCCATGGCGATCAACAAACCCTCAAAAATTCCCACCTTGAAGACCAGACCACCGCATAAGAGCGCGAGCATCAGTGCATAGGGGCCATGGTGGGTAACATGCACCAGCCCAAGAATCATTTTCCAGCCAGTGAATATCATCATCGCCCCCAGCGCAAACTTCGGCAGATATTCCAGATATTGTGAGTAGACCAAAAAGAAGACAATCACAATAGCAAGTATCAGGACGGAAAATTTGGTCATGGCCCCAGCCAGCTTGTTGGTGGTGCTTTTTGCCAGACCGTCCAGATTGGTCATGCCGCCAAAGAAACTGGAACCCATGTTGGAGATCCAGATCGCGAACAGGCTGTTATTGCTGTTGCATTTGCGTTTCAGCGGGTCGATTTTCTCGATCGCGGCGTTGCTCATCACCTGTTCGATCACGTCAATCACCGCCAGCATCGCTGCAAAAAGTATCACGTACACCCAGGTCAGCGCGCTGTCAAAATGCGGTATCGGCAAGGCGAGCTTGAGTTCCACGTCTTCCACATGCAGCATCGGCACCGGCACGAACTGAGCCAGTATCACACCTCCTATGATCAGCGCGAAATAGGGAATGGCGGGCTGGCTGTCCTTGAATTTGGAAAACAGGTATACAAACATGGACAAACCAACCAGCGATATCAGGCACATCTGGATGCGCGCCCCGTTCCAGAATGACTCGGCGGATACCTCATCAGCCGGCAGCTCATAAGTCATCTCCATAAATTTCAGGGCGATCTTCAGTCCCACCCCCGCCAGCAGTCCCTCGACCAGATAACCCGGCACGGCAATTAAAAGATACCGCTGCCAGTCGAATTTCCAGATGACGGCTTGCATGAAAGCAGTCAGGAAAATGACAAACGCCATATTGTCCATGCCAAAGGCGGCGACGCCCATTGCCAGCACCGGCGCCAGGCCCGCTGCAACCCCCGGGGCGCCGATATAATTGCCCGGCTTGAACCAGGCATTGATCCAGCCGATAAAGCTGGCAAAAACGACCGTCGCCAACGCCACCTTGATGGGATAATCTGACATCAGCGCGATGCCGACCGTCAGGGGAATCGCCATTGCCCCGGTGATGATTCCTGCCTGGAGATCGCGCGCGAGGTACTTGGCCTGAAATGCCGCTGACCCTGGGATAGTGACTGGCCCGGTCGTGTCGCTGGGTTCGTGACCGTGCGCTGGCGAGGACGGTTTGTCTTTATTATACGAGGTCATGAGTAGTTATCTCCCGGTAAAAAAGGATAGGAGCTGCGTACAACGAGTCATTTCTTATGCCGGTTTTGCAGGAGGGGCTTGACCGGATACCCGGTGCGTCCGTGCGGCTGCATCATCAATATCCTCTGTTCCTGCAAACCCAGTTCGACCAGCTCGGCGCGAACGGCATCGTCGCGCTGGATATGCAGCGGAGTCAGCAGGATCTGCCGTTGCGTGCCTCCACGTCGCAATATTCTGCGGAACAAACTTGCAGTAGTCAGACTCTTGGGCAGGGTGAGCTGGCTTTTCGAAGTCGTCTTGGCAAGTATGACAATCACCTAAATTAAAAATAAGAAACGGCAGGTTTTTATTCTATGCTTCTTATCAGAAAGATCAAGAGAATGTTTGCGGCCAGTATTACATATGCATATAGCACTGCGTACCGGGATGCGCCAGAGATTAGACCACGTAATTCAGCGGAGCAACCTGTCCCGACGAAACATGTGGTCTTTCACAGTTGTGCGGTACCCCCCGAAAGGGGCTGCGTTTAGAAGCAGCATTTTCTACTTACATCACTTGACGAAGTGCGAGAAATTACGCCTCAATGGCTTCAAAACTATAACGAACAATGGCCCTATGACTCGCTGGGAACCCCTGCTCCCTATAAAGCTGTGTTGCGTAAGCAAACTGCCCGCACGGAAAAATTCCACTTCTGAACTGTTTGCTTGACGGGGGAGCTTACGCATTCCTTTCTAAGAGTTTCTACCAGGAATGTCATGGTAGGTTTTTATATGGGGCCCAAGGAAAACACGGGAATACATTCTGACCACTGAGAGACCCACCACTATAAAACTCAAGGCCAGGATGAGCGCGAAGCCGACTTGATTCGTTTCAATATGAGTGAACATTAAATCTACCCCAAGAAACGATGGAGTAATGGGGAATGCCATCGTCCCCAAACAGGAAAGCAGAAAAACAAAAGCCAGTTTAGGATGCTCATAAACATGACCCTGAAAGTCATTCCAGTCGATGGTGTGTTCAAGGATTCTAAGTTTATGCAAACATACATATCCCACGATTCCAGAAACAAGCACTCCACTCAAATAAATAATAATTTCAAGCATTGTTACGTTTTCATAAAACGAAACGGCTGAAGCTATCCATATGTGGTACATGATTACCAAAAGCCAGCTCAGTTTAATATCCTTTCTCTCCGTGAATGATTTGATCACCATTACCAGACCAATAAACGCAAAAATGGTTGGCAGATACTCACGTATCCCTTGCGGGATTGACTGTTTGTTATATAAAAGTATTACGCCGATAAAAAAAGTTACGATAATGAAAATAAAGCCAACTTTCCCGGACAGGAAATTCAATTTCCGGCCGAACCATTTGATCGGATTCCATAAAAAAACATAGATGCAAGAATCCAGATGAAATTCCTTGAGGGATAACAGATAGATGGAATACTCAATTTTTTTGAGAGTTGCATGTCTTTCGATGTAACGGCGGGGAACAAAATTATAGAATTGTTCACGAATCAAGTAGCTTACTATTGATGGCGAAACCAATAGCTGATAGGTTCTTAAAAAGGCGTTTCCGGCAAAGTGTATTAAGGCAAGGTCGTAAAAACCCAGCGCGACCTCAATGAAAATAATTCCAATTTGCGCTACGGAAGAATAGGCAATTTGTGCTTTGACAGACGACTGAACTCGCGAAATTGCTGTAGCAATAATACTGGTAGATAAGCCTATAAGGAAAACGAGTATCACTATGAGAGTCTGATGTTCCCAAAAGGGAAATGTTCTCAATAAAAGAAAAACACCCAGATGAACCGAAAGCGACCCATAAAAGATTGCACTGGATGGGGTGGGGCCTTCCATTGC
Source organism: Nitrosomonadaceae bacterium (assembly GCA_030646695.1). Classification (GTDB taxonomy): domain Bacteria; phylum Pseudomonadota; class Gammaproteobacteria; order Burkholderiales; family Nitrosomonadaceae; genus VFJL01. Next base: position 49,849 of record JAUSLF010000030.1, on the reverse strand, counting down.
CCTCGGCATCCAGGAAGAAAACGGAAGCTGGGCCGATTTTGCAGCGGCAGCCGTCACTATCATGAGCGATATCAAAATACCAAGCACAGGATAGTCTTGAAGATGCTCAATTACTGCCCGACTATCCCCCAACTTTGAAAAAGTAATGTTTTCATGCCACAGATGGTGGCTCATCCAGATAGCAAGAATCAGGGCCATGTCGGCAACACGGAATACTGTAAATACCTTTAACGCGTTTTTTACAGGTAGAAATCTATCCCTGTAAAATCCAATTAACAAAAATGAAGTAATGCCGAGTATTTCCCAGCCAATGAAAAGGGTTTCAAAATTTCCCGAGAAAATTACGATGTTGTAACCGACGTAGAAGAAGAGAACAGTATTAAAAAACCGTTTGTAACCACTTTCACGATGCATGTAGTAGCTGCAGTAAATGGTTACCAGAAATGTCAGGAAGGAACCAACAATGAGGTAAACCGCAGTGATCTTGTCGAGATAGAAGGAGATAAAGAACTTATAACGCTCCGTATCGTAAAGAATCAGCTCTCTTGTCTCAAAGGTTGGGTAACTGTTGAAAAACCAGAACACCAGGAATACCAGGGAAATAACCAAATGTGAGCCAACGGTGAAAATGGCGACCCTTGAAATGGCATTTTCCATTTTCCCGGGAATGAGCAAACTAACGACAAACCCAGCAAGTGGCAGGAATATTAAAAATTTAAGCAGCGATGTCAGCAGCAGGGTCATTTTATCGCCTTAATTAATCCAGTAAACCGGCAAATTCTCTTGGGTAGCTTCCACTATGTCAGTAGTTACTGTTGTCTTGGCGGATTCCAATAAGGCAGTTATATCTGAAACGGAACCAATAGATTGTGGCAACGGTTTATACGGCAAGAAATTACCATCTTTAAACAAGAAAAACTCGCGTGTCTCGGGGTGCACCGCAACGATGCGAACCCACTCATTTATGAAGAATTCATAAGTCGCTGGCTGCTGGTTTATCGATCCCAGGACCACTTCGGGAAAGTGTTCAACAATGACAAGAAGCCGGACGGGATCATGCACTTCGATCATCTGACTTGGAAGACCTGGCCTTAAATCGCCGTCAGTACCATTGGCGACGCCAATAAGTCCCATAACGTTATAGGGAAGCTTGGTTCCCGCGCCCAGCTTGTGCTTGTCAACACGGGAGAAAAAATATTCGAGATTAATCCCACCCAAAACCGGAGCTATGGGCCTCATGACGTTAAAAAGATATTTTCCTTCAGGATCTATGCTGTAATCATAAGAATTCATGAATGCGCGCCGGTCCAGAAACAAGCCTTTGGATAAACTCCGTCTGCCGATGATGCAAATTGCGTTGGTAGCATGGTTGAGTTCAGGCCGGGGCTCAAACAATGAGACTGATCTCCTACGCACCTCCTCATGAATTTCCTTAGCGCTCAATTTGGTGTTGATTGACACCAGTCTTCTCGATCTTTCTTTTGCGTTGAAATCCAGAGCTTCAGCGAAAACGGACACATTTTTTTCATGAATTACCGAATTTACAGAAGAAAGCGCGTCTTCATCAAAATAAGTAATATCGTCACGCGTCGTATCATGAAGAGCCCCAACGAATTGCGTCCCGGCTGGAATTATTATTCCGTTTGAGCCAAGTATCGCCCTGACCTGTGGGTGGTTAGCCATAAAACAAAGTACTCTCGCATTAACCGAACCCGGCCTGCCGGCACAAGCTCCACAATCATAAGCGGAATAATGAGGATTGTTGACGCTGCTCGCGCCATGCCCGACAACATATACGATTGATGCAAAATCCTTTACCAGCCCGATGCTGTTCAAGGTTCCTTCCACTCTTTGGGCCATCTCTTCAACAGTAAAGCCAATCTGTAAATCGTTTTCCTTATGGTCTGGATTTTTGTTTTCGATGGTAAGGTGCGAAGCTTTATCCATATGGGCAGACGACGAGGCCATGACAGGCATCATGGCGGGTCTGAAAATATTCAGCACTAGCTGCAAAGCCGACAAGAATCCAAGCGTTTGAGTAATCAGCCAGCCTTGGAAAAGAGAATGTGATAATTTGGAGAAGAGCGGTTCTGGCTGCAGCTTGTGCTTGGTGTCTGTCTCCTTGATTAGATATCTTGGCGTAATTGGCACAGGGCAAAGTTTTGTGTAGAACTTTCCATGCTCAGGTTGAAAAAAGAACTCAACCCCAAAGAATCCAGGCATAGAGAAGGTTTCACATTTTGGGTCAACTTTCTCAAGGTAGCGGCGAAAGGAACATTCCCTGTCGTCGATACAGAATATTCCTTGAAAACTCTTGCCAGGTGCTGCCGCTGGCTTTTCCTGCTTTTGCAATTGAATAGCGGCCAGCACCTGATCGTAATAAGACCATTCGAAAGCATCATGCAAAATTGACAGCACTTCATCCAGTTCTGTTTCGGGGACCTCACCAAAAAGTTCTATGGGCCTGTTTTTTAAATTGCTGCCAATGGGTAGCCAGTCTTCCCCAAATTGTGAGTCAAGTGCATCAATCTCCAGCAAGAGTTCAAAACAAACCAAATCGTGAAGGGATATTTCTTTCTGGTTTAACAGGGTTTGCGGCTGATCCTCAATGGTGGACACCATGCCTGACCAACCCTGATGAGAAAATTGCTGATCATATAAATATTGTTGGTAGAGCGATTCGTCGCCAACAAGAATTTTCAGCAGTTGCTCAATCCTGCATTTGCTCTTTAGAAGGAGCTTTTTGGCCCTCTCGGTTTTAAAGAAGCTCGTGTAATTGTCTTTCTCTATTTCCTTCAGGGAAGACAGAAAACCTTTATGCCCGACAGGGAAACTCCAAACCGAAATTCCCTGGTCAAGATAACTGCAGAGTATCCTGAAAAGAAATGGATGGACTATCAGATCCAGATCTATGTGGTATTGCTTTTCCCAGTTTGATCTTAGTGAACCTATTCTTGGCGGAATCGAAGTGTCATATTTCTTGCTGAGTATATTTTCCATCCAGCCATCAACATGTTCGAGCCCTTTTTTTTCAGAAACAATTCTTTCAAGAACATCCTTGCGAATACGTCCGGATTTACAAAGTGCTCGATATTCATCCAGTTGCAGACTGACAAAATAACCAAATATTTTTTTTGCATGGCGAGCGCCAGCATAGAATTTTAGATCTTGAAATGCATGTAACGTGTTGTGGTGAACAAAGTCTTTCAGTGGCGCCTGAGCAGGTAGAAAGTGCTTCAACTCATGAAGTACTTCGTGTTCATCGAAAGAAGAGTTTTGTGCTTTCATTAAGGGGCACCTTATAAAGAACGCTTCTATAAATCTGCTGCATCGTTATCCGGAATCGCTCGGATATTTTGCCGATTGGCGTTACCCACATTCAATTCTGGGCTGGTTCAGCGGTGCATGATGCCGCTACCCCATTCTCACTTCACAATTCAATGGAGGGCGTTTCCCCCCATTTTCAGGCAAGTCCGGCGCGCTGTGATCTTTCATGGATCGCGCGTAACCACCGGCGTTTGGTGCTGGCTATGCCGTCTGTCGTAGCAAACGTGCATAGCGTCGCAAATTTACAAGTGAAGATGTTGAACAAGACACACTGCTGAAAATAGTAAAAAGTAAGCAATGCAATGGGCGTAAGTAATGCCGCCAAAAACAGCATAGGTATGAATATGCCGTCAATACATAAGATGCAAGCACCGTTAAATTTAGGATTAAGCGGGAAATATTCACTGAACTGCAAACTGCCAGTTAGTTATAGCGTTATTTAGTAATGGATAGTGGAACATGAAAACTGGTTTTCATGTTCCACTCCCTGCGTCTACGCCCAAATTGAATCTATCAGTGCAGACGCACCAGCAGAACGGAAGCTGCTACCTTGCTTACCAGTTGCTCGGCCACCGAACCGAGGACCAAGCGCTCCAAACCGCGGCGGCCTTTTGACCCGACCACCAGCAGTTTAGCCTCCCACTCGTCAGCAGCAGTGGCGATGGCCTCAGCTACACCGTTCGCGCCAAGTTCGCCGTCGGCTTCCAGCAGGCGGGTTTCTACGTCGAGTGCATTGCCGGCAGTGAATCTGGCCTTCTCCAGCAGGCTGGCGCCGGCCAGCCTGCTGGCATCGTCCGGATTGCTGACAGCATGGATAATACATAGTTTGGCGCCATATGTGCCGGCGATATGCAAGGCTTCCTGCAACGCGCTCTGGGACATTTCACTATCGTCGATCGCTACCATGATCTTGTTGTACATGCGGATACTCCTTGTTATACGTGTGATTTATTGAAGGGCGGCAGTTTCGACTCCCGCCCTCAGGCTGCCACGGCTTTATGAACCATGCGCGGGTCAGTACGGTCAACTCACATCACCGCCCTTGAGACCATCAAAGTACTTTTTGATAATGGCCTTGCTCGGTATTTTATCGGCGTTGTAATAAACCATATAGTGGACGATGCCGTGCACGGCCATGGCAATCAATAAGCCCTCGAAAATCCCGACCTTATAGACTAATCCACCGCACAAGGTCGCGAGCATCAGGGGATAGGGACCATGATGGGAAATATGCACCAGTCCCAGAATCATTTTCCAGCCCGTGAATATCATGATCGCCCCCAGCGCAAACTTCGGCAGGTATTCCAGATATTGCGAGTAGATCAAAAAGAAACCCACCACAGTACCGATGATCAGCACAGAAAACTTGGTATAAGCCCCAGCCAGCTTGTTGGTGGTGCTCTTTGCCAGACCGTCCAGATTGGTCATGCCGCCGAAGAAACTTGAACCCATGTTGGAGATCCAGATCGCGAACAGGCTGTTATTGCTGTTGCATTTGCGTTTCAGCGGGTCGATTTTCTCGATCGCGGCGTTGCTCATCACTTGTTCAATCACGTCGATCACCGCCAGCATCGCTGCAAAAAGTATCACGTACACCCAGGTCAGCGCGCTGTCAAAATGCGGTATCGGCAAGGCGAGCTTGAGTTCTACGTCTTCCACATGCAGCATCGGCACCGGCACGAACTGGGCCACTATTGCACCTCCTATGAGCAGTGCGAAATAGGGCATGGCGGGTTGAGTGTCTTTGAATTTGGAAAACAGATACACAAACATGGACAAACCAACCAGCGATATCAGGCACATCTGGATGCGTGCCCCGTTCCAGAACGACTCGGCGGATACCTGGTCAGCCGGCAGCTCATAAGTCATCTCCATGAACTTCAGGGCGATCTTCAAGCCCACCCCCGCCAGCAGCCCCTCGACCAGATAACCCGGTACGGCAATTAAAATATACCGCTGCCAGTCGAATTTCCAGATGATGGCCTGCATGAAAGAAACCAGGAAAATAACAAATGCCATATTTTCTATGCCAAAGGCGGCAACACCCATTGCCAGCACCGGCGCCAGACCCGCCGCGATTCCCGGGCTGCCGATATAGTTGCCCGGCTTGATCCAGGCATTGATCCAGCCGATAAAGCTGGCAAAAACGACCGTCGCCAACCCCACCTTGATGGGGTAATCCGACATCATGGCGATGCCGACTGTCAGGGGAATCGCCATTGCCCCGGTTATCACTCCAGCCTGGAGGTCGCGGACGAAGTACTTGGCCTGAAATGCCGCTGATCCTGGGATGGTGACTGGCCCGGTCGTGTCGCTGGGTTCGTGGCCGTGCGCTGGCGAGGATGGCTTATCTGTGTTATGCGAAGTCATGAATAGTTATCTCCCGGTGATAATTATTGGAATTATTTCTGGCTACGGGAAATTAACACAGCAAATGTGAAGAAAACATCTTTTAGATGTGATTAATTTGTGAGGGCTGCAAGTATGGAGGTCAGGGAAAGGTAATATGAAAAGTCGCGCCATGCCCGGGCGTGCTATCGACCTCGATGCGCCAGCCGTAGTGATCGCAGATGCGCTTGACGATGGCCAGCCCGATCCCCAGGCCTTCGCCTTGTGTCGATCCACGGAAGAAGCGTTCGAACAGGAAAGGCAGGTAGGAGGGCTCGATGCCGATGCCCGAATCGGAGATCGTGAGGTGGCGCCCGCTGAATTTCACCCGCACAGAACCATGCGCGGTATATTGCACGGCATTGCGCAGCAGGTTCACCAAGGCAGTGTGCAGCGCCTGCCGGTTGAGCGTGAGGACGGCTTCCGGCTCTACTTCCACCTCGAAGCCGAGGTGTTTGCGCGCGATTTCCGGGCGCAGCGGCGCCGCCGCATCGTACACGCATTCCGCGATTGCGACCGGTTCCGTGATTCCCAGCGCCTGTTCGCGGGCAAGAAACAGTAAAGCCTGCAATTGTTCGCCCATGCGGGCCGCTGCCGACTCGACCATGCCGATGCGGGTGCGCACCTTTCCGGACAAGTTCGGCTCGGTCGCCAGCAGCTCGCAACTCGTCAGGATCGTGGTGATCGGGGTGCGCAGTTCATGGCTTACGTTGGCGGTGAATTCCTGCTCGCGCTGCAGCATGCGTTTAATGCGGTTCTGGTAATCATCCAGTGCGCGAGCAAGCTGCGCCACTTCTTCATCCATCCCTGGCTGTGTCAGCGTTACGTCCTGCACGTTGCCGGGTGCAAGATGCCTTACCTTCTCGGCAAGGTCGGCGACTTCTCTGACGAGGAATCCGGCGAGCAGGTATCCCACCACCAGCGAGACGCCGACCAGCGAGATCAGCGACAGCCCGATCAGCAGCCCGAACTCCTGTTTGCGCTGCTCATGCAGCCCGATTTCATACGCAACAAGAAACTTGACCCCATCGATGTGCCGTACTGCGACCCGGACTTCCTGGGGACCGCGAAACACCATGTGACGTCTTTGGTTGAGACCCTGCAGATAAGCCGGCAGCCGCAACTCCTCGGCACGGTCACGCACGATGTAACCTTCGAGGTTGGAACCGGCTTGTGGAATAAAATCAGGCTGCTGACGATAGCGCTCAATGAGATGGTCCATCTCCATTTCAATGACCTGCTCGATATGCGCTTCTTCGATATCGCCGGAAGCGACATAAAGACTGATGCCCAGGGTGCCGACGACAAATATGCAGAATACTGCGAACGCCAGCGCAATACGCAGGCGCAGGCCGCGCTTAAGCTCGAGCACGAGTAATCAGGCGATAACCGAGGCCGTGGACAGTCTCGATCGGATCGTAGCTCCCAGCCCGGATCAGTGCACGGCGCAGTTCGTGCATATGGCTGCGCAGGGTGTCGCTGGTTTCCTGCGCAGCCCCCCAGACTCCCGACTCGAGCTCTTTACGGCTGAATACGCGGCCGGGCTCGCCCATCATGAGTGCAAGCAGGCGGATGCATTTCGGCGGCAATTTGACCCCTGAACCAGCAAAATTGATCGACATCGTTTTGGGGTCGAATGACAGGTCGCCGGTCTCTAATGTGCGACTGGTGACCTTGCCACTATGGCGTTTGTGCATTGCCACCAGACGCGCTTCGACTTCTCTCAATGCAAACGGCTTGACCAGATAGTCATCGGCCCCATGTTCGAAACCTTTCAGCTTGTCCTCCAGCGTGTCGCGCGCAGTCAGCATCAGCACTGGCGTGTCGAGATGCGCTTCCTGCCGCAGCTTGCGGCACAATGTGATGCCGTCCATACCCGGTAAACCAAGATCAAGCAGAATACCGTCAAAGTGCTGCGTAATCGCGAGATGCAGTCCGGTGATGCCGTCAGCGGCCGCATCGACACTGTGCCCGCGGGCTTCCAGAAAATCGTAGAGATTGGTAGCGATTGCCGGATCATCTTCGATTATGAGTATATGCACGGATGGGTGTCCTGCTGAAACATTACAAAGAAGTGCGGCGCTGAAATCCGGATTGTTAGAAGTACCCCATCAAACTGGTCACTGGTGATATTTGCGGCTGAGGGCATGAACCGCTTCCACCAGTGTCAAGGCACTCTCCGGCGGCGTGAACTGGGAAATGCCGTGGCCCAGATTGAACACATGGCCACTGCCGTTGCCATAGCCGGCAAGAATTTTTTCCGTCTCGGCGGTGATAACTTCCGGTGCAGCGAACAATACTGCCGGATCGAGATTGCCTTGCAGCGCAACCTTGTCGCCGATGCGCCGACGCGCTTCAGCGATATCCACGGTCCAGTCGAGTCCCACCGCATCACACCCGCTGTTGGCAATGCTTTCCAGCCATAGTCCGCCGCCCTTGGTGAAAACAACGGCAGGAATACGTGCGCCGCCATACTCACGCGTTATTCCGGCCAGAATCTGGCTCATGTAGCGCAAGGAAAATTCCTGATAGGCGTTATGCGATAACGCTCCGCCCCAGGTATCAAAAATCATCACTGCCTGCGCACCGGATTCGATCTGCGCATTGAGATAAGCAATGACTGCCTGGGCATTGATGTTGAGAATGTGGTGCAACAGATCGGGCCGCTGGTAAAGCATGGTTTTAATTTGCCGGAAATCAGTACCACCGCAGCCTTCCACCATATAGCAGGCAAGCGTAAACGGACTGCCGGAAAAACCGATCAGCGGAACCTGGTTATCCAGTGTTTTGCGAATTTGTGTCACCGCATCCATCACATAACGTAAATGCACAGCAGGATCAGGCACTGTCAGCGCACGGATTTCCCACTCCTCACGCAAGGGCCGCTCGAACTTGGGACCCTCGCCCTCGGCGAAATAAAGTCCCAGCCCCATCGCATCTGGAATGGTGAGGATGTCGGAAAATAGTATCGCCGCATCCAGTGGAAATCGCGCCAGCGGCTGCATGGTGACTTCAGTGGCGAAATCGGGATTCTTGCACAGCGAAAGAAAATCACCGGCACGGGCACGGGTCTGGTTATATTCGGCGAGATAGCGCCCAGCCTGACGCATCACCCATACCGGAGTGTATTCAGTGGGTTGCCGCAGCAGCGCCCGTATCAGCGTATCGTTTTTCAGTTTTGTCATTCGCAAGCCTGTCTAATAATTGAAATCCAATCCGATACTACCAGCGATTGACTGCTGCGTACACAGTGCGCGTCGTCCAGAAGCAGTGCCGTAGCGGCCGATCTGGATATAATAGCCAAGCCATCTTTTAATCAGCCTTCCTCGATGGCGAACAGCCGCCGGTATTCCCGGATTGCGTAACGGTCGGTCATGCCAGCGATGTAGTCGGCGATCGCCTGATGCCCATCCTGCTGGTACTTGATCTGGTGCTCTGGAGGAAGCAAACGGGTATCCGAGCTAAATGCATTGAACAGCATTTCGATGGTATGCCGCGCTTTGCTGCTCATGCGCGCTACCTGATAGTGCCGGTAAAGATGATCGCGCAGGAATTTTTTCAATTCCTGCTGTTCCAGCCTGATTTTCTCACTGAAGCCGATCAGCAGCGGGGCTATTCGCACTGCAGGCAGGCCTTCCAACCGGGCAGCAGCGATACTGGCCGCACTTTGTCTGATTAAATCCGCCACCAGGGTGTTGATCATGCGCCGCACGGTTTCATGAATCAAACGCCGTCCCGAGATTTCAGGATAGAGTTTTCTCACCATCACCAGATGCCGTGAAAATAGGCCGACTTGCTCCAGTTGCTCCCGAGCGATGAGGCCGGAGCGCAGACCGTCGTCCACATCGTGATTGTTGTAAGCAATTTCATCAGCCAAGTTGGCGAGCTGCGCTTCCAGTGACGGCCTTTGATTGGCGAGGAAGCGCTCGCCCACGTCCCCGAGTTTTCTGGCGTTCTTCTTCGCACAATGTTTAAGTATGCCTTCACGGGTTTCGAAGCACAGATTCAGACCGTCAAACGCGCCGTAACGCTCTTCCAGCACATCGACCACGCGCAGGGACTGCAGATTGTGTTCAAAACCGCCGTGATTTTTCATGCAGTCATTCAGCGCATCCTGCCCGGCGTGACCGAATGGCGTATGCCCCAGGTCATGCGCCAAGGCAATGGCTTCAACCAGGTCTTCGTTAAGATGCAGATTGCGCGCGACGGAGCGGCCAATTTGCGCCACTTCCAGGCTGTGGGTCAGACGGGTACGAAACAGGTCTCCTTCATGATTGACGAAAACCTGGGTCTTGTATTCAAGCCGGCGGAATGCGGTGGAATGGATGATGCGATCACGGTCGCGCTGGAATTCACTGCGCCCGGAAGGGGATTCCTCCTGGACACGACGGCCACGTGAATTTGCCGACGATACTGCATAAGGCGCGAACTCATGCATTAACAATGCATTCCACCAGAGTGCCAGTTAGTGCAGCCGCAGGTACCTCGGCATGGATCACAGCCTCACCAATGCGTTTGAGGAGAACGAAACGCATTTTTCCACTTTCGACTTTTTTGTCCAGCCCCATCAGATGCAGGTATTTTTCCTGACCAAGATTGGGAGCGACGACAGGAAGTCCGGCCTGCAAGTAAATTTTGCGGATGCGCCCGACTTCGGCTGCGCTAATCATGTGCATGCGCTGTGACAATTCCGCAGCCAGCAGCGTGCCTGCCGCCACTGCTTCGCCGTGCAGCCACACGCCGTAGCCCATGCCGTTTTCGATGGCGTGGGCAAAGGTATGGCCAAGATTAAGCAGCGCCCTTACACCACTTTCGCGTTCGTCAGCCGCGACAACTTCGGCCTTGTTCGTGCAGCTTCGCCGAATTGCTTCGTTCAGCACATCTGGATCGCGCACCAGAAGCTTGGTCATATTCTGTTCCAGCCACTCGAAAAAAGCGGGATCCCGGATCAATCCATACTTGATGATCTCCGCAATGCCGGCACGTAATTCCCTCTCGGGTAAGGTATCAAGTGTTGCGCTGTCCGCCAGCACCACGCGTGGCTGATAAAAAGCACCGATCATGTTCTTGCCGAGTGGGTGATTAATGCCAGTCTTGCCGCCTACCGAAGAATCCACTTGCGCCAGCAGCGTGGTTGGAACCTGAATAAACGGCACTCCGCGCAGATAAGTTGCGGCAGCGAACCCGGCCAGATCGCCGATAACTCCGCCACCCAGCGCGATGACCGCAGTGTTGCGTTCACAGCGACTTGATAGCAGAGCGTCAAAAATAAGATTCAATGTTTGCCAGTTTTTGTGCTTCTCGCCGTCGGGAAGGACGATGGAGACAGCCGCTACCCCATGACTTTCCAATCCCGTACGCAACCGTTCCAGGTAAAGCGGCGCTACCGTGGTGTTGGTGACGATGGCAACCCGCTTCTGCGGCAGGTAGGGCAGAATAAGTCTGGGCTGATCCAATATGCCGACACCGATAAGTATCGGGTAGCTACGCTTGGTTGCTGTAGAGGCAAGCTCTACCGTGATGGTTTGCATGATATTCGTATGGATTCCGCAGTGTTACAGCAAGGCTGCCAGGTGAATCAAGGAACCTCTGAATAAGCTCCATCTATGTTCAAATCAGCACCCGTTAGCTGTTGTGCGAGTGATTGAGTCAGTTGGCGAGTACTCTGTGTTCCGCTCTCAACAACGATATGCGCTATTTCGCAGTAAAGTGGGTCACGCTGTGCATAGAGCTCAGCCAGCTTGGCATGGGGATTCGGGGTCTGAAGCAGTGGCCGGCTCCTGTCGTGCCGGGTACGCCGCCACAGATCATCCACTGTGGCTCGCAGATAGACTACGGTACCATTACGCCTTAACAGCTCGCGATTTTCCGTACTCAGTATTGCGCCACCCCCTGTGGCCAGCACAATATTCTTTAATTTCACCAGTTCCCGCAGCATTTCCGTCTCGCGCTTGCGAAAACCGGCCTCTCCTTCAATTTCAAAAATTACCGGTATGCCGACTCCGGTACGTTTCTGAATTTCACGATCCGAATCAAAAAAAGTTTTATCCAGATGGCTGGCTAAAGACTTGCCGATGGTGGTTTTCCCCGCGCCCATCATGCCCACCAGAAAAATATTGCCGCCCGCTTCTGCCGCAATATGGTCTGGCACCGTTGTCGCTTTAGCTGAATTCATTCGGGCAATTGTAGCGGAAATGCCCGCATTCGCGTAACACAAAAAAGCCATAACGGGTTTTGCCGATGCTGGGGGAAATTCTCCGTGGTCAGCGCATATTGAGACTATCTTTCAATATGCGCGGGGTAACAAAAATCAGTAGTTCTGTTTTATTGTCCCTTCTTGCGTTATTCCTGAACACGTTTCCAAGCAACGGAATATCCCCCAGCAGCGGCACCCTGTTGGTCAAAGTATTTTCGTCCCGGGAGAAAATACCGCCAATGACTACCGTCCCGCCATTCTCCACCAGTACCTGCGTGGTGATTTGCTTGGTATTGATGGTCGGCACACCAGTGGCTGTAATCGTTCCGATGCTGTCCTGATTGACGTTCAAGTTCATGATGACATTGTTATCAGGTGTGATCTGTGGTGTGACCTTGAGGCGTAACGTTGCATCCCTGAAAACAACGCTGGTGGCACCACTGCTGGTTGCCTGCTGGAAAGGGATGCGCGAACCCTGTTCAATGGTGGCCTCAACCTGGTCAGCAGTCACTATCCGCGGGCTGGCAATGACCTTGCCTCTGCCATCAGTTTCCAGTGCGGACAGCTCCAGGTTGACCAGGGTGCCATTATTGATCTTGATCAGACTGAGGCCCAGTGTAAACGGCCCGCCCAATGCGGCGGCGGCACCTGCAGCACCGAGCGCAGGCATGTTGACGTTATTAAACAGAGTCGAGCCGCTCGAGGAGCCGCCAGCGGCCAAGTCGCTGGAACCCGCCTGAGTGCCAGAAATTCCGAGGTTGCGATTGCCGATCTGGGTAGCATTCTGAACACCGAAACGGGCACCAAGATTGCGGCTGAATGTATCAACCGCCTCCACGATACGCGCTTCGATCATCACCTGCCGCACGGGTATATCGATTTTTACGAGTAGTTTGCGCAACTCTTCCAGTTGCGTGGGCGTATCTCTCACAAACAAAGTGTTGGTGCGGGCATCCATTGCTACGCTACCACGCTTGGACAACATCTTCTGCACCGGATCAGCCAACATGGTTCTGATTACGTCGGCTTTCTGATAACTCATCTGGAAACTCTCGGTGTAGATCGGCTCCAGATCGGAAATCTGCTGCCGGGACTCCAAATCAAGCTTCTCCTTGGTGGCAATTTCATCGCGTGGTGCAATCAAAATGACATTACCAACTTGGCGCTGGCCCAATCCTTTGGCCTGAAGCATGATATCCAATGCCTGATCCCACGGGACATCTTTCAAACGCAGCGTAAGATTGCCGGTGACTGTGTCGCTGGTGATGATATTGAGTCCGGTAAAATCGGCGATCACCTGCAGCACTGCGCGCACATCCACGTTCTGGAAATTGAGCGACAGCTTGTCGCCCTTGAAACCTCCGCGGCCGGATTTCCCATTCGCGAGTCTGTCGAGATCCTCTGCCACCGGCTTCACTTTCAGAATAAATTTGGCGTCCGTCTGATAAGCCGAGTGTTCCCATAGCCCCTTGGATTCGATCACCATGCGCACATTTTCCCCATGCGTGAGGGTTTCAATGGTTTGTACCGGCGTAGCGAAATCCACTACATCCAGCCGCCGCTCCAGATTACGCGGCAAGGATGCCTGGATAAATTCAACAATGATATTTTTTCCCTGCTGGCGCACATCAATTCCGATACCGGCATTCGACAAGTCCACCTGTACCAACCCTTCACCGTCGGCACCGCGGCGAAACTCCACATCCCGTAAACTGAGGAGCTGTGACCTATCGGATTTAACTTCAGCAAAATGTGTCGTCGAACCGGTCGCCGTGGGATCAGCGATCATGCCCCGCAAGGTGATCAAAACGACTTTATCCTCGATTGCAGCAACATAATTCATGGATCGAGACAGATTCACCACCAGACGGGTACGGCCTCCAACCTGCACAATATTAAGGCTGCGCACTCCCCCTTCGTCAATTCTCAGGATATTCTTACCCAGTGCATTGGACGTGTTGAGAAAATCGAAATAAATCCGTGCCGAGTCTGAGTTGCTCAGGGAAATGCCGACGGGAGGGGCAGTCAAAGGCTGATTCATTGTCACTTTGACCACCGTCAGATTACCTTGAGCAGCGGAAACGCTGATGTCTTCAATATTATATTGCGCGGCAGCAACCGGTTCCGTGTCAGCCGCGATTGCGGGCGGGAGGAGTATGGCCAATAACAAAGTGCATCCCAGCCACACATAACGATTCATAACAGTCGATGTGTTCATTGACTTCGCTCCTGATCTTCCAGCATTAGGGTGCTGACACGTTCTGCCCAGTCACCGGTATTATCTTGCACGATTTCTTTAAGCCTAACCTCGGATTCCGAGATTGCGGTTATCAACCCGAAATCCTGACCCAGATAGCCGCCTACTCTGACCCGGTGGAGGGTATTGTCCGGTGTCTTGATCAGTGCGTAGATCGCCTTATTTTGTTGCAGCGAGCCAACCATTTTCAGGCTCTCCAGCGGGAAGCCTTCCAGAAGCTCCTTGCGTCGCTTCAGATCTGGCTGGAGCCCACCGCCTCCACTTTTCATCGACTCGCTCTTGCGCGGCTTGAATGGGTCGGGAATGTCGAATGCGTCATAGGGATAGTGCTCATAGATCTTGATCACGGGTGGCGGAACCACCTTGCCATGCAGATCTTTGTCGGAATCTCTGATGAATTGATCCAGGTCGCTATAGGTACTCTCACCACAAGCAGATAGCGCTAATGAAATCAGCAGCGGCAGCAGATGAGACCGCTTCATCATTTTTTACCCTCGATCGCCAGTGCGGCAGCCTTTTTCTGCTTTGCCTCTTCCTCGTCGAGGTGGCGAAATGTTTTAACCGTGGCATCCAGTACCAAATCTCCTTTAGTATTGGGAGCAATATTTATATTATTCAGCGTTACGATACGCGGTAACTGCGTGATGTCGCTGGCAAAGGCCCCGATGTCGTGGTAGCTGCCGGTGACACGAATGGTGATAGGCAGTTCGGCGTAGAACTCTGTAATAGTCTCGCTGGTCGCCGGCCTGAACAACTCAAACTGTAAGCCACGCCCCAGCCCTGCCTGATTGACGTCTATCAATAGTGCATCCATTTCGGACTTGCTCGGCAGTTGTTTTAACACGGTACCGAGAGACTGTTCGATGTCCTGTAATTGCTGCCGTAAGATATCCAGATTGGCCGCATTCCTTCTCTTTGCCAGATAGGCTTCTTTCAGTTCCGTTTCTTCTGTCTTGGCCCGATCCAGAATTTCCCATTGCTCATGCCAATCCAGAATAACACCGACAGCAATGATCGCCACCAGCAACGTGGCGAGGGCGCCGGCTTTTATGCTTGCAGGCCAGCTCTCCGGGCTCCGGGGATTGAGTAGCCTTATTTCTTCGAACAGGCTCATGTCGATTTAATTTCTTGGCTTTTCTACAGGTTTTGCCAAATCCGCAGATGGAATCTTGCCATCGGTGTTTTCAGACGAGTGGGTAAACTTTACATCAAGGTTGAACTCGTTGAGGCGGGCGTTATTCACCGTGGCTGCCTTGATTTCGATCAATGACGGCGATTCCAGCCAGGGCGACGATTCCAGATTGCGCATCAGAACCGACACCCGCGAACTGGACTGGGCATACCCTGTCAGGTTAATATCATGGTTGGTTTGCTTGATGCTTCTGAGATAAACCCCGTCGGGGAGCAGTCGCACCAACTGATCCAGCAAATGCACCACTTCAACCCGGTCGTCCTGCAAAGTCTCGATCACTTTCTCGCGTGCCAGCAGCGCATGGATTAGCACCTTGCTTTTATTGATCTCTTCAAGTTGCTTGTCAAGAATAATAATCTGGTCTTTCATATAATTGTTGCGCCCATTCTGGTACTCGATCTGTTCGATGATCGCAACGTGGATCACACCGACGATTATGAGCCCCAGTATGAATGTCACCCCGGCCAGCACGGCAATTTGCTGCTGTCTCGCCTTGCGCTCGAGTTCGCGGTGAGGGAGCAGGTTGATGCGGATCATGATCGATCAAAACTTCGTAAAGCCAGACCACAGGCGACCAAAAGCGAGGGAGCATCGATACTCAGTTGTTTCGGCGCAACCCGGTTGGATAGTTCCATGCCGATGAAAGGATTGGCGACCAGGGTGTCGACTTGGGTACGGGCTGCAACAGCCTCGTCCAACTCCGGGATAACGGCGCATCCACCCGCCAGGAAAATATAATTGACAGCGGTGAACTGGGTCGAGGTGAAGAAAAATTGCAGGGCACGAGCCACTTCCAGCACCAGGGCTTCGCGGAATGGCTGTAACACGTCGGTCTTATAATTATCAGTGAGTTCGCCGCTGCGCTTGGCAGCTTCCGCTTCTCCCGGCAAAAGATTGAAATAGCTTTGAATCTCCCGGGTGAGATGGTCGCCGCCAAACGGTTGGGGTTGGTTGGGCATATAAACCGACTGTTTGTTGCACAGCACATTGATGTTTATGCCCGTGGCACCGATATCGACAAGCGCAATAATCTGATCTTTTCCGCCGCCCGGAAGCCGATCCTCAATCAACTCGAAAGCAGCCTGCGCGGCATACGGCTCAACGTCCATGACCACAGCCTTCAAACCGGCAGTCAGCGCCACAGCTACCCGGTCCTCCACTTTCTCCTTACGCGAGGCAGCAATCAGTACTTCCACTTCTTCCGGATTGCCGGGTGCTGGCCCCACTACCTGAAAATCGAGGTTTACCTCATCCAGCGCGAAGGGAATATACTGGCTGGCCTCGGTCTCGACCTGGAAAAGCAGATCGTCTTCCCGCTGCCCTGCCGGAACGATGATTTTCTTGGTAGTCACTGCTGCTGCCGGCAACGCCAAGGCGACCGTCTTAAGCCGTGTCTCCATGCGCTTCCAGCCGCGCCGCAGGCTTTCACTTACCGCTTCCAGGCTGACAATATTGCCATCCAGCATAGCATCCCTGGGCAAGGGTTCGATCACGTAACGTTCGACCCGATAAGCGTTGCTGTTCTTTCTGGCCACGGAAAGCTCAACCATCTTCACCGAAGACGAACCGATATCCACACCTATCAGCGATGTTGATCCCATCTGAAAAGAGGCGAAATTTATATCGAGCTTTCCATTTAACATTAGTTAGTTAGAAGCAATGCGTATAAAATATATTAAGTTCCCTTAGCAACTATAGTGCATATAAAGCATTTTACCAACGCACCCACTATAATGGCATACGTTTATTGTGGCTTTTTTTGAGAACAAACCATTTGCGGAAAAACGGGGTATATACCCCTTATAATTCAAAGATGTTTATTTTAACCCTCCACTTCAAAGCTTATTTTTCATGCTAGCACGCTGGTGGCTTTACCCAATCGTCGCTTTGTTAGGGCTGAGCCTGCTCGGCGCCCTGCTGGCCGGATTCGCGGTACTGGTTACCCTCCCCACGCTACCGTCGCTTGAAGCGCTGACAGATTACCGTCCGAAAATTCCCCTGCGGGTTTACAGTTCCGAAGGCGTGCTGATGGGGGAGTTTGGTGAGGAGCGCCGCGCCGTGGTGAAAGTCAGTGAAGTGCCGGAACGACTCAAACAGGCGATTCTGGCAGCAGAAGATGATCGCTTTTACCAGCATGGCGGGGTGGATTACGCGGGTGTGCTGCGCGCAGCTTATTCCAATTTCACCTCCGGTGGCGTCCGTCAGGGCGCCAGCACTATCACCATGCAGGTAGCGCGGAATTTTTTCCTGACCAAGGAAAAAACCCTGACACGAAAATTCAGCGAAGCTCTGCTTGCATTCAAGATTGAACACAGCTTGAGCAAGGATGAAATCCTCGAGCTCTACATCAACCAGATTTATCTCGGTCAGCGTGCCTATGGTTTCGCTTCCGCAGCACAGGTCTACTTCGGCAAAACCCTGGCTGATATCAACCTGGCTGAAGCTGCCATGCTGGCGGGCCTGCCCAAAGCGCCTTCGCACTACAACCCGATAGTCAATCCCAAGCGCGCCAAAACGCGGCAGCTCTACGTGCTGCGGCGCATGCATGAACTCGGTCATATTCCCACTCAGGAATTCAAGGAGACCGGGGAACAGCCACTGCGGATCAAGCGCAAGTCACAGGAATTTTCAATACGGGCTGAATATGTAGCCGAAATGGTGCGCCAGGCGGTCTATGATCGCTATCAGGAAGAAACCTACACCAGAGGTTTCAAAGTCTATACGACTGTGCGGCAACTGGATCAGCAAGCGGCTTACCAGTCTCTGCGCCAGGGTGTAATGGATTATGACCGGCGTCGCGGCTATCGCGGCCCGGAAGCGGTTGTTAACTTGCCGAAAAACGGTGCGAATCAGGAAGAGGCGCTGGAAAATGTGGTGCAGGATATGATCGACAGTGATGACATTTATGCTGCCGTGGTACTGACTGCCAACTCCAAATCCGTGCATGCTTACCGCAGAGGGGGGGAGAGCATCGAGATCACCGGCGATGGCCTCAAATCCGCACATAAATTCCTCGCCGACACGGTAGCCCCCGGTCAACAGCGTATCCGTCCCGGGGCGCTGATCCGGGTGCAGAAGAATGAAAAAGGGGTATGGCAAATTGTGCAACTTCCCCAGGTTGAAGCTTCGCTGGTTTCTATCGATCCGCAAGATGGGGCGATTCGCGCGCTGGTGGGCGGATTTGACTTCAACCGCAATCAGTTCAACCACGTCACACAGGCTTGGCGCCAACCGGGCTCCAGCCTGAAACCCTTCATTTATTCAGCCGCACTGGAAAAGGGCTTTACCCCGGCAACTGTCATTAACGATGCGCCGCTTTCCTTTAGCGCTGCCGAAACGGGCAGCAAACTGTGGGAACCAAGGAATTTCGATGGCAAGTACGAGGGGCCATTACGCATGCGCGAAGCGCTTGCCAAATCCAAGAATATGGTGTCGATTCGTATTCTCCAGGCCATTGGTGTCCAGTATGCCCAGGATTACATCTCCCGCTTTGGTTTTGACCCCAGCATGCACCCGCCTTACATGACCATGGCATTAGGTGCGGGGTCCGTGACGCCGATGCAGATGGCGGTGGGTTACACAACGTTCGCCAATGGTGGTTTCCGCATCGCACCCTATTTCATCGAGCGTATCGAGGATGAAAAGGGCAATGTGCTGGAACAGGCGCAACCAGCGCGAGTGACAAAAAACGCCACGCAGGTCATAGACCCGCGCAATGCTTTTCTTATGACCAACATGATGCAAGATGTGGTGGAGCGAGGCACTGCGACCAGAGCAAAGCAGCTCAGCCGTACTGATCTGGCTGGAAAAACCGGCACCACCAATGATCATATCGATGCCTGGTTTTGTGGTTACCAGGCCAATCTGGTCGCAGTGGCCTGGATCGGTTTCGACAATCCCAGATCATTGGGTGATAACGAAACCGGAGGTCGGGCTGCCCTGCCCATATGGATGGGTTATATGAATAAGGTATTGCAGAATGTCCCTATGGCCATCTATACACCCCCCCGAGGCATTACGATGACCAGAATCAATCCGGCAACTGGACTGAGAGAAGCGCATGGTGCAATGACAGAGTATTTTCTGCAAGAGCAGTTGCCGCCGGAAGCCGGCCGCGATGATGATGACGTCGCCAAACCGTCAAGCGATGTGCCGGATCGGTTGTTGTAGCAGCAAACAGGTTGTCGCGCCTGCGTGGGACTTGTTCAGCGGTTCCTTAGCCAGCCCGCCGCCTCCAGTGCATAATAAGTCAGAATGCCATCTGCCCCGGCGCGTTTGAAAGCCAGCAACGATTCAAGCACGCAGGCCTTCTCGTCGAGCCAGCCATTTTGGGCGGCAGCCTTGAGCATGGCGTATTCACCGCTGACCTGGTAGACAAACGTGGGTGCGCCGAACTCGCTCTTTACCCGGCGCACTATGTCGAGATAAGGCATGCCGGGCTTTATCATCACCATGTCAGCACCTTCCGCCAAATCCAGCCCCACTTCCCACAATGCTTCGTCTGAATTGGCCGGATCCATCTGGTACGTGTATTTATTCCCCACCCCCAAGTTGGCAGCAGAACCTACCGCATCGCGAAACGGGCCGTAGAAACCGGAAGCGTATTTCGCTGAATAGGCAAGGATGCGGGTGTGGATGTACTTCTTGCTGTCAAGCGCCGCCCGTACTGCGGCGATACGCCCATCCATCATGTCAGACGGCGCCACCACGTCAGCGCCGGCTTCAGCGTGTACCAACGCCTGTTGTGCCAGCACCGCCACGGTCTCATCGTTCATCACGTAACCACTGGCATCAATCAACCCGTCCTGGCCGTGGCTGGTGTAGGGATCGAGGGCGATATCGGTGATGATGCCGAGCTCAGGAAAGCGTTTCTTCAGCTTGCCTACTGCCTGCGGGACGAGCCCCTTGGGATTGACGGCTTCAGAGGCAGTGAGGCTTTTCAGGCCGGGCTCGATCACCGGGAAAAGCGCCAGTGCCGGGATGCCAAGCTGCAGGCATTTTTCCGCCTGGTACATTAGAATATCAACGCTTTGCCGCACCACTCCCGGCATTGAGGCAACTTTTTCCTCGCGTTTTTTTCCATCCAGCACGAATACCGGGTAAATCAGATCGTCCGCATGCAAATGGTTTTCTCGCACCAGGCGGCGGGAAAATTCATCGCGACGTAAACGCCGCATCCTTTTCTGTGGAAACTGACTAAAAATTGACATCATCTGCCCATGATAAGGGATAAAAAAACAAATTTAACAAAAAATTGAAATTCCGGGAACTTGTTCCATGACTCTTCCGTCTTATTGACAGACGATGTTTGACTGTCTCCCGCTTCCCCTCCCTGAGCGGGGCCTTAATGCTTGTTAAGGCAGTTTGCCCCCGGTTTTATTCCCCTTTAACCGGGGGTTTTTTATTTCAGGCTTAGCCGTCGGCTTTGATTCCCGAGTCAAAGCTGCGTCCAATTCAAGCCAGCTTCCAAGCACGGTAGTAGCCTCTTCGACGCCTTCTTTGGCCAGACTGGAAAAGAGTTGCGTGCTGCATTGTGGATAGCTTTCCTGCAAAAAAACCTGCACCTCCTTAAGAGTCTTTCTGGCCTGCTGCCGGGTAAGTTTGTCCGCCTTGGTAAGTATCACATGCACCGCTTTCCCGGTTGGCGCAAACCAGTCCAGCATCCGCCGGTCAAGCGGGGTTAAAGGATGACGCACGTCCATGATAAGCACCATGCCGTGAAGCGACTCCCTGGTTTGCAGATAGGTGCTGAGCAGGTGTTCCCAGTGCTGGCGGATTTCCAGCGGTACCTTGGCATAGCCGTAGCCAGGAAGATCAACCAGAAAACGATCATTTCCCAGTTGAAAAAAGTTGATATGCTGAGTACGCCCCGGTGTTTTGCTGACGAAGGCGAGACGGCCGCGATTGGCCAAGGTGTTGATAACACTAGACTTGCCTGCGTTAGAACGTCCAGCAAAAGCGATTTCCACTCCGCCGGACAGCGGCAAATCCCGCAGGTGATTGACGGTGGTGTAAAAGGTTGCGTGCTGAAAAAGAGACATGAATTTCCGGATCAGACGTGGTGAAACTGGAAAATTAATTGTTGGCTGCGCGGCGGCTATTTGCCAATCTGGACTTACAGCGTCGTCCCTGTAGTTTCTTCGGCAATGGCCACCAAACCATCCAGCACCAGATTATCTGCCATCCTGGCGGGGATATTAAGCCGCGCCAGCAACAGCGGCGCCGTACCGCCGCTAACGATGCAGTCGGGTACGTGACCCAGGGTGGCGGTGAGCAGCATAATCATGCGCTCCACTGCGCCGGCCAGCGCCTGCACCCCGCCACTGTAGCTGGCATCGGCGGTGCTGTCCGGATAATCACGAAATTCTCCTTCTCCAAGTTTCAACGATGCAGTGTTTGCCGTCAATGCTTTCTGCATTAATTCAAGACCGGGGACGATGATACCGCCAAGAAATTCGCCCGTGTCGGAAAGAGCATCCACTGTCATGGCGGTACCGGCATTCACTACCAGGCAACCCTGCCGTTGCGATCTCCATGCCGCAACCAGCGCTGCCCAGCGATCGCTGCCGAGCTGCAGCGGATCCGCATAGTAGTTGCGTACTCCGCATTGATATGCGCTAGCAACTGCCCATTGTGGCTCGGCTTCCCAACGAGAAAACAGCCCCGACAGTTCCATCTTCGTTTGCTCACCAGCCACGTTGGAAACCATGATACGCGCTGGTTCTGGCAGATCTTGCCATTCCCGCTGCAGCAGCATGCTTTCGCTTTGCGCCACTGCCCCCTGCTGCAACCAGCCGTGCCCATCATGCAATCCCCACTTGATGCGGGTATTGCCGGAGTCAACCGCCAATAAATAGGTCATATCATGCCACCTTGCGCAGGGTGATTTCGCCGCTGCTGTAGCCACGATTGCCCGCTGGAGTGTGCAATAGCAATGAACCGTCCTCCCCCACGCCATGCACTACACCTTCTTGACTTGAGCCATCGGGCAGGTGCAAGGTAACGCATTTATTCTCGAACCCGTGACAATGTACCCATTCCTCCCTGAAAGGTGCAAAACCTTGACGCTCAAACTCTCTCAGCACCGTCACCAATTCGACCAGCAGCGCAGCCAGCAACTTGTTACGGTCAGGCATTTCGCCAGTGATGGAAAACAGGTCTGTCGCGCCTTGGTCTATGCGAGCCTTCATACCGTCCGACAGTCTCAAATTCATACCAATACCGATCACAGCAACAGTGGAGCCCAGCATATCTCCCTGCAACTCGATCAGGATACCCGCCAGTTTACGGTAGTGAAACAGCACGTCGTTAGGCCATTTAAGCACTGCACCTCTGATCCCGGAGGATTGCAGTACACGTGCGATAGCTACCCCCACCGCCAGGCTCAAGCCCGACAAGAGATTGGCGCCCTGCTGGAAACGCCACAGCAGAGAAAATGTAAGACCGTCGCCCAGACCGGAATGCCATTCCCGCCCGCGCCGCCCGCGTCCGCCAGTTTGCAGTTCTGTCGCCACAACACGCACACCGCCGCTACCAGAAGAACTCATTTCCATTGCGGCCTGTTGCAACAACAAACTGTTGGTTGATTCGGCAGTGTCCAGGATTTCGAGACGAAACGTTTTCGCTTCCATGTCGAGGTGTTGCAGGATTACCTCCCGTTCCAGCCATTGCATCGGGTCGGGCAGCCGGTAGCCACGGCCATGAACCTTATGCACCACCAACCCCACTTCATCCAGGCCTCGCAACGCGAGGGACACGCTGGCGCGCGACACGCCAAGATTTCGGGCGATAGCTACACCGGAATGGAATTCGCCATCGTCCAACAGACGCAGAACGGAGAAAGTGAGGGGCTTCATGGCAAATTATCGGCAAGTGTTGGAATCACGGGTGCAACTGTTCCAATATAGACTCTTATTCGCACTGAATCTGAATGGCTGGTCATTATATAATGTGCTGCGCCATGCATGGCGAATTACCTCACGAGAAACCAACTTGAAAGACACACCTGTAATCACCCAACCCATCGCCCCGATTGCGCCTGCTGCCAATTTCATCCGCAACATCATCGACGAGGATAATCGCATCGGCAAGTGGGGCGGGCGCGTGGAAACCCGGTTTCCACCTGAGCCAAACGGCTACCTGCACATCGGCCATGCCAAGAGCATCTGCCTCAATTTCGGTCTTGCTCGTGATTACGGCGGCGTCTGCCATCTGCGCTTTGACGACACCAACCCGGAGAAAGAAGAACAGGAATACGTCGATGCGATACTCGAGTCGGTCAAATGGCTCGGCTTCGACTGGGGACGGAACCTTCATTACGCTTCCGACTATTTCGACAAACTGTATGAATTCGCCGAACACCTTATCAACCGGGGTCAAGCCTATGTGGACAGCCTCACTGCCGAGGAGATCCGCGCGCTGCGCGGCACCCTGACCGAGGCCGGCGAGAACAGTCCGTACCGTGAGCGCAGCATCGCGGAAAACCTCGACCTGTTTCGCCGCATGAAAGCAGGAGAGTTCGCCGATGGCGCCCACGTGCTGCGCGCCAAAATCGACATGTCCTCTCCCAATATCAACTTGCGCGACCCGGTCATTTACCGCATCCGCCGCGCTCATCATCACCGCACCGGCGACAAGTGGTGCATCTACCCGATGTACGATTACACCCACTGCATTTCCGATGCGCTGGAGAACATTACCCACTCTATTTGCACGCTGGAATTTGAGGATCACCGCCCGCTCTACGATTGGGTGCTGGATCAACTGCAAGATGTGGTTCCCTGCCATCCACAGCAAATCGAATTTGCCCGGTTGAATCTCACCTACACCGTGACGAGCAAACGCAAGTTGATGGAACTGGTGGCGGGCGGTTTCGTGGAGGGCTGGGATGATCCGCGCATGAATACCTTGGTGGGGGTACGCCGTCGTGGTTATACGCCCGAATCCATCCGCCTGTTCGCCGAGCGCATCGGTGTCAGCAAAGCCGATTCATGGATAGACATGAGCGTGCTGGAAGATTGCTTGCGCCAGGATTTGAACGAACGCGCGCCGCGCCGCATCGCCGTGTTGAAGCCGCTGAAACTCATCATCGACAATTACCCGAAAGACAGCGAGGAGGAATGCCTCGCCCCCAACCATCCGCAAAAACCTGAATGGGGAAAGCGTGCCGTACCCCTGTCAAGAATCATCTACATCGAACACGACGACTTCATGGAAATACCTGCCAAAGGCTACTTCCGTCTTTCACCCGGCGCAGAAGTGCGTTTGCGTTATGCCTACATCGTGAAGTGCGTCAATGTGGTGAAGGGCGCCAGCGGTGAAATTGAGGAAATTCATTGCACCTATGACCCTGACACCAAGAGCGGTACAGCAGGCGCGGAAACACGCAAGGTCAAGGGCAACATCCATTGGCTTTCGGCCAGCCATGCGCACCCAGCCGAAGTGCGGCTGTTCGACCGACTATTCTCCGATCCCCATCCTGATGCGGGCGGCAAGGACTATAGGGCATTCCTCAATCCACACTCGAAGGAAATCATCTCCGCCTACCTGGAATCTGTACTCAGCGAGGTCCAACCGGAAGAACTGTTCCAGTTTGAGCGCCATGGTTACTTTATCGCTGACCGCGTGGAGACAAAACCGGGCAAGCCCGTGTTCAACCGTGCGGTAACATTGCGTGATTCATGGGGGAAAAGTACTTAAGGAATCTTCCCGGCAGCACCCATACTTCACAAACACTTCACTTCTGTATGACACTTTTTTCACTTACGCCATGTTAGTTTGCCCACCGTGGCGCAATACTCCACTTTTTTAGTCGGGATTGGCTGCCTATAGCGGCCCGAAGATCAGCAACCAGTAATCACTGTAACTGGAATAATTGTACTTGCACCTGTTGTCTAGCCGCGCCGGCTCTTCATCCTGTAGAGCCAAGGGATCGCACGCGAGGAATAGTTGAGATTTCTGTAATTTAATTTCAAGAACCTAATTACACACCTAGTAAAGGGGAGTTAAGTGCTAAATAAACAAAAAATTCTCGCGCTATTGGCAGCGTCTGGTCTGATGCTCTCGGGCCCCATAGCTGCTCATCAAGATAATGATATACAAGACTTCCAAACTTGGGGCAATGTTACGGCTACCGGCAAGTTTGAATCTCTAGGTTTCAAAAATCCAAAACTGGAGAAATTCAGATGGTGGATGGAAGGACAGGGACGTTTTGGTGAGAACACATCGCAATTTTCTCAGGCCTTGATACGTCCCGGTATCGGCTATCAAGTTCATAGAACCACCAGTGTCTGGCTGGGTTATGCCTGGGCCCCCACCGCACAACCGTTTACCAATACACCGTTCGACGAACAACGAATCTGGCAGCAAGCATTGTGGGCTGATAGATTCTCGTTCGGCACACTCACCGCTCGTAGCCGTATGGAACAGCGTTTTTCGCCCTGGCAGAGTGACGATACTGCTTATCGTTATCGGCAACTAGTTAGAATATTGATGCCGCTGCCTCAGGCACCAGGTTTTGGCTTGGTGCTACAAGATGAGTTTTTTGTCAGCATGAACGAAGCCAGCTGGGGACCTCGAACTGGTTTCGATAACAATAGAGCGTTTGCAGGAGTGGCTTATACCATTAATAAAAACGCCAGAACTGAGATCGGTTATATGAACCATTATCTTAACAAGCGCGGCCCTAATCTGATGGATCATATTCTATCGGTTAATTTATTTCTCAATTTCTAAAAAAATGGGAACGGAACACAAAGCAACCTTGGTGCCCCTGATTCTGTCCGCTGTGGCGCTCTTGATCTCACCGGCCCTGTCTATCGCCAGCCAGCCTGATCCGGTCAATTATGACCAATGCGTGCTGGCGGCTACCAACAAGGCAGTCGGCGACCTGGCTGCCCGCGAAGCCGTAAGTTCCTGCCGCGAAAAACTCCCGGGGAAAGTACCAGAAGACGAAAATCTGACAGCCGAAGCACTCGGCAAACTCGACACCGACGGTGGCTTTGGCTACGGCATTTTCAGCGGCAGTATCTACAACGGCAACAGTGATTACACCGTCAC
Organism: Nitrosomonadaceae bacterium; assembly: GCA_030646695.1. Lineage (GTDB taxonomy): Bacteria > Pseudomonadota > Gammaproteobacteria > Burkholderiales > Nitrosomonadaceae > VFJL01. The sequence goes on along the minus strand of JAUSLF010000030.1, from coordinate 23,431 downwards.
GCAAGTCACCATTCTTCTCACCCCGATACCTGCCGGATCGCCTCTGATCACGAGAGAATACAACATCGATGTGACCGTGCAACCACTTACCAAGGGCGCGCTTTCAGTGGCACTCATATCCGACGGCACCCGCGAGTTCTCGTGGAGTCTTACAAAAGCTCGCGGTCACAAAGCCCGCTGAATATCCTGATTGTCTGATCCGATATGGTCACGAATCCGGATAACCCTGCAGCGCCGTGATGTGTTGAACTGGGTTGACCCCTACCTACAGCAGGGGTTTGAACATCGCCTCCAGCTTGCTGCGACTGAGGAGACCCAGATGGGTGCCGGTGATTTTTCCACTACGGTCGATAACGACGGTAAAAGGCAGCGCTCCCTGCTTGTTTCCTGCTGCTTCGGCTAGCGCCATGGCTTCCATGCCCCCTGTCAGCACCGGGTAATTGATGCCGATGTCTTTACTGAAAGCCGCTGCCTTTTCCCGTTGATCCACGGCGATGCCGATAAAAAGTAATCCCTGATCGCGGAATTGCTCCTGAAGCTCAATGAATTCTGGGATTTCCTTGCGGCATGGTTCGCACCAGGTCGCCCAGAAATTAACCACCAGAACTTTGCCACGCCACTGTGAAATAGCCTGACTCGTGCCTTGCAGGTCAGGCAGGCTAGCGGCGAGTATCGTTTCCGCTCCTTTATTCGCGCTGCCTGCCGCAGCCGCAGGCTGAGAATTGCTGCCTATCATCTGACCCCGTAGCAGGAAACCGGCAGTCACGGCAAATGCCGCGATACCCGCATACAATAGCATCTGCTTTAATTTCGTCATTCAGACCAGTAGCGCATTGAGTACTGCGAGAAAACTTTCTGCGTTCTGATAACCAATCAGTCTGACACCTGGAATTTCACGCCCTTGCTGATCAATGAACAGGATGCCAGGCGGACCAAACAGTTTGAAGCGTTTGAGCAGCGCCATATCATCGGGCGTGCCGGCGGTGACATCTACCTGCAGCAATACTACGTCTTTCAGCCGCGACTGTACCCTGGCGTCGGTAAACGTGAAGCGCTCCATTTCCTTGCACGAAATACACCAGTCGGCATAAAAGTCCACCATCACGTATTTGTCCCGCGACTGCAGGATGTGCTGGTCAAGTTCGGCTATCGATTTTACCCGCTGGAATGGTAAATGCCGCGCCTCACTGGTATTCACTTTGCCTGCCTCTACCGCACCGGCGCTGGAGATATTTAATTTTGAGAGAGGCTGCAGAATGTCACGCCCGCCCGACAGAACCCCTATCAGCATGGCCACGCCGGTTAATAGTGCGATCAGGCCCAGTCCTTTCAGGAATTTGCGCAAACCGGAAGCCGCTGGCGGCAATGGGTCAACGGCGTGCAGATATATGGCGGAGACGATCAGCAGCACCGCCCACAGCAGCATATGCACCACTGCCGGAATCACCGGCGATATCAGCCAGATCGCCACCCCCAGCAGCAGCACGCCAAAAAAGCGCTTGACTGATTCCATCCAGGGACCTGCTTTGGGCAGCAGTGCTCCGGCGGATGCACCCAACAGCAGCAGTGGCACACCCATGCCCAGGGCCATGACAAACAGCGCCGAACCGCCCAGCACCACATCCCGTGTCTGGCTGATGTACAGTAATGCCCCGGCCAGCGGTGCTGCGACACAAGGCCCGACTATCAGTGCGGACAGTGCGCCCATACCGAATACACTGGTTAAATGTCCACCCTTCAGATGCCCCGCCTCTTCGGAGAGCTTGCTCTGGAGAAAACCCGGCAATTGCAGTTCATAAAAACCAAACATGGAAAAAGCCAGCACGATGAATACCAGCGCGAATGTTCCCAGCACCCAGGCGTTTTGCAGGGTTGCAGACAGCATTGCGCCGGAAAGCCCAGCTGCCACGCCGGCAGCGGCGTAAGTGAGCGCCATCCCCATGACATAGGCCAGCGCTAAAATAAAACCGTGAGTCTTGGTGATATGCTGCCCTCTGTTCGCAATGATCCCTGACAGGATAGGAAACATCGGAAACACGCAGGGCGTAAATGAAAGCAGCAGACCGATGCCAAAAAAACCGGTCAGAATCAGCCAGAAACTACCGCTTTCGAACATCTGGTCGATTCTGTTCGATTCTGTCTCAATCCCGGGAGATCTGGCTGGGGACTGGAACAGTTCCGCAGTAGCGTCTGGCCTGGCAGCAGTCGCATCATTGCTGACCGCCTCGGCTACTGCCCCGACCACGGCGCGCGCAGCCGGCAGCGTCAGTTCGATTACCTTGCTGATGGGAGCGTAACAAACACCTATCGGTTCGTTGCAGCCTTGATAGGTGGCGGCAAGAGTCAACTGGTTCGTTGCCGACGCCACGCGCTTCAGGGAAATTATCGCTTGGAACGGTTTGTGAAAAACCTCAACTTGACCGAAGGTCAGATCACTTTTCATCTCCCCTTGGGGCAGCGAGATTCTTTCAATAAATGTCTCGCTGTCTTGTGGCTTGAATGCTATTTTGTCGCGATAAAGGTAATAATTTTTTGCCGGCGCAAAATCCGCTATCAGCGTATTCGCGTCACGTACCCTGACCGTAAGTTTGAAAGCCTGGTCCGGCGGCAACAGTTCTTCTTCGTTCTGACCAAGGTTTGCACCGAGTTGCTGCAATCCGGACAGCAGATTGAAAGATTTCTTCTCTTCGGCGAAAGCATTGATGCTGACGACACAAAGCAGCAATAATAAGTAGCGGGGCAGGCGCATAGGTAATGCGATTCTGTTCATGTTTTATCCGGAAGTGCCAGCATTTCACCAGCCATCCATTGCATATAAGCGGGTAAGCCGTTGCTTATTGGGACAGCAATAATTTCCGGGAGTTCGTAAGGGTGCATCGCCTTCACCGCCTGCTCCACTCGAGGATAATGCTGCGCCAGAGTCTTGATTAATACCGGCACCTCGCTGGCATTCTCGATTTTTTCTTGCCAGCGATAGACAGAAGTGCAGTCAGCCAGTACGTTAACGCATGCAGCCAGCCGTTCATCAACCAGTTTTTGCGCAAGCGCCAAAGCGCTCGCCCTATCGGGAAAATTGGTAATGACGAGTATGGGTTCCATCGGACTGACTATCGGGCAGTTGGTACCAGTTAAACCGGCAGGCAGGATTTTACCTGCTTTCCGGGCTGATTGCTGCGCTCGCAGCAATGCCCACGGCTACAGTCGGGTAGCGCAGATTTACATGCAACTCATGCTTCATGCGCGCGTTCGTCAGACGCCGCGATTCTCGCATGAACGACAGCATGCCCGGCGATATGCGCCCATTGACCTCGGCGCGGGTGATGCGCGGCGGGTGCGGCAGACCAAACCGGTCCGCCACCAGATCAAAATACTCGCCCATTTTCAGATGTGAATCGTCACAGACGTGGTAAATCCTCCCCGGCTTTGCGTGGCGCAATGCGGCAAAAACGCTCCCGGCAAGATCATCGGCATGAACGTGGTTGGTGTAGCTATCCTCTTCCGGCAGCAGCGCCGGCACGCCTTCCCGTAAACGGGCCAGCGGCAGGCGATCGGCGGCATAGATTCCTGGCACGCGCAGGATCGAAACGTTCACCCGATTGCGCTGCCCCCACTCTCGTACCTGCCTCTCGGCGTCGGCCCGGCGCATGGCCCGCTCGGTTTGCGGGTTGAGCGGATGAGTTTCATCTATCAATGCGCCACCGCAATCGCCGTATACCCCGCTGGTACTGATGTAGACTAGCTGTTGTGGTAACATTCGCTCTATTGTTTTTGAGCGCTTTGTCAGTGCCGCCAGAAGATTGGCTGTGCGCGTATCGCGCCTGCCATGATCCGGTGGTGGCGCCAGATGCAACACTGCGTGAGCCATGCCCGCGAGCTTGGCGAGACTCCTGGAATTGTCGAGATCTCCGGACACTGGAGTAATCCCGTGCGAACGTAGTTGACGGCAGTTTTCCGCTCTGCGGCACAGCCCCAGCAGCCGGTAGTGGGCCTGTAGCAGCGGCGCTGTACGCAAGGCGATGTCGCCGCAACCAATGATTAAAAGTGTTCGTTTCATCCCAATCTATTTTATTGACCGCCAGTTATTTTTGTTGCAGCGTTTATAAGCCAATGTCGTATCGAATCACCATCCAGCCCAGCGGCCACGTTTTCACTGCAGAACCCGGTGAAACCGTGCTGCAAGCCGCACTGCACCAAGGCTTTCCGCTGCCCTACGGCTGCCGCAACGGCGCTTGCGGCAGCTGCAAAGGCAAAATCATACAGGGAACGGTTGATTTCGGCAGGCATAACGCAGATACACTGACTGATGCGGAAAAGCAGGCAGGCATGGCTTTGTTCTGCTGCGCCTTGCCGTTGTCGGAACTGGTGATCGAATCCCGCGAAATCGGTGCGATCAAGGATATTGCCGTCAGAACCCTGCCGTGCCGCGTACACCGGCTGGAACGGGCCGCACCTGACGTGATGATTATTTCCCTGAAACTTCCGACCAACGAACGGCTGCAGTTTCTCGCCGGGCAGTATATCGACATTCTGATGAAAGACGGCAAACGCCGCAGTTTCTCACTAGCCAATGCGCCGCATGACGATGAATTGCTGCAACTGCACGTGCGTAACTATTCCGGCGGCACCTTTTCTGAGCGCGTGTTCACATCCATGAAGGAGAAGGAAATTCTGCGCTTTGAAGGACCGCTTGGCACCTTCTTCCTGCACGAGGATTCGGACAAACCGATCATATTTGTCGCCGGTGGCACCGGCTTCGCACCGGTTAAAAGCATGCTCGAGTATATCTTCCACAGCGATAATATGCGCGGCAGCGAGCGGCAAATGGTGCTCTATTGGGGCGCCCGCACCAAAGCCGGTCTCTATCTGGCGGAACTGGCGGGAAGCTGGCAACAGGCGCACGACAATTTCACTTTCATCCCGGTGCTGTCGGAAGCGCTGCCGGCAGATAACTGGCGCGGTCGAAAAGGCCTGGTGCACCAGGCGGTACTGCAGGATTTCGACAGTCTCGCCGGATATCAGGTATATGCCTGCGGTACGCCGGTAATGGTGGCGGCGGCCCACAAGGATTTCACCCAATTACGCAACCTGCCGGAAGATGAATTTTTCTCCGACATGTTTACTGTTTCGTCGAGCAAACCTAAACTTTAACCTGCGTCCCCACCCTGGACACTTCCAGGTGCTTCAATACCAGTTCCTGCCCTTTGTTGTAATGCTCTTTTGCCAGTTCAGGCTTGCCAATTCTCTCGTTTAACCGTGCCAGTATGATGTGGGCCGGGTGATCAGGCTCCAGCGACAGGCTCGCTTCCAGATAGTTTTGCGCTTTTCCCCACAACTCGCAATGGAAGCAAAGTTTGCCGAGAGCAAGCAGCAAACCGGCATCGTTGGCGTGGGACTCGAGCCACGCTTCGGCGCGCTTGATCTGCCTGATCGCATCTTCCCCCAGGCATTCCGCATAAAGACCGATAAGTTCCGGATCCCATTGCTGGTCCAGACTTTGTTCGATGATCTGGTGAGCAGTCACGCACTCGCCCAGCGCCATGTGCGCATGGGCGGCGGCGGCGGCCAGTCTGCTGTCCTTTCTCTCTGCCGCAGGGATAGCCTGCCAGTAGTTCTTTAACAACTGCGGGTTTATTGCTTTGCTTTTTAGATTTTCCAGATGGGCATTGCGCCGTAATTGCTCGGCCAGAGTCCTGTCGAAAGCGTTGCGTTGTTCCAGTTGACCAACCAGATCCAGCACTGCATCCCAATTTTTCAACTGCTGCTGGGCTTTCAATTCCAGCCGCAGCGCCGCAGTGTGCTGGCGCACTCCTCCGGAACGCAAGCTCTGCAAAACTTGCAGCGCTTCTTTGGGGCGGCGTTCATCCAGCAACAGCTCGGCTTGAGTGACGAGCCGTAATGCGATCTCTTGCGGTGCATCATTCTCCGCCGCGGCAATAAACTCATCGCGCCGGGAATATTCCCTCAGTTCGTGCGCGGAACGCGCCGCGATAATTGCATTGATCGCACTAATCGCAGGAGATTCTTTCAGTTCCAGTGCCGCAACCGCAGATTTTTCGGCTTTGGCGTAACGCCCTTCAAAGAATGCCTTGAGCCCATCCAGCATCGCTGCGCGCGCTTTCTCACGGCGGCGGTGCAGGCGCGATTCGCGTATCTCCGTCGGCAACCGCAGGGTGATGCCGATCAACCGCACCACAAAATAACCAACCAGGAATACCGCCAACAGGATTGCCAGCAGCAGATTGAGTGACAGTTCGATGCGATAAGGCTGCACTACCAACAACACATAGCCGCTGTTATATGTAGCTGCGAGCGCCACCGCCACTGCCGCGATGCACAACGCCAGCAGCCAGAACACCAGTTTCATCTGCTTCCCCGCTCACGCGCCAGACGGTAATTGCGCACCGCGTCAAGGCTGGCCGAGATGTCAGGCAGTTCTATGCCAATCTCGCTGTCATGCAATTGGCGTAATGCCTCCAGCATGTTGACGGCGGGCTTCGATTTGCTGTCGTAATAACGGTTGATCCAGTCCAGGCAGGCTTTGACATCCGCCTTAAAGCTGGCCGCATCGCGCACCAGCAAGGCATGTCGCGCCGACAGAAGCCGCAGCTTGAGATTCTCGCGCAGAAAGTACGTCTGTGACGGCGCTAACAGCGGCAAGTCCGGCTTGTTCATATTCTGGATGCGCACCAGTTGCTTCATATCCCCCCAGATCTCGTGCGCAAACTTGAGCCAGACGTTTTCCTCTGCCGGTATCGGCCCCGGAGCAGAGCGAGTTTGCGGCGGACGGATCTCCATCGCCAGCGGCAGCGTTTCTACTGCAGCAGCAAGATTGTCAAGGCGCAGGCTGATTCCCACCGTATCGACATAGCGCGCAGCTTTCAGCATATCTATATCCTTCAACATGACTTTGCGCAGTGGCGACAACTGCGGGCGATCGATACGTTGCAAACGGGCATCGGCTTCCTGCATCGCAATCAACGCAGCTTTCACATTACCCGCCAGTTGCAATTGCTGACTGGCAATGAGCAGCAACTGCTCCACTTCCTCCAGCGTCACTTCATCACGATTGCGTGCCACCTCCTGGTAGAGCGCTTCCAGCGCCACTTGCTGACTCTGTGATTCAGCCAGTTTAGCTTCGAGCAGACTGAGCTTGGTTTCTGCCTGGCGGCCCGCCTCGCGCGCTTCTGCCGCAAGATTGCGTGATTCCTTGCCGGAAGCGCCCGCCTCAGCCAGGCGCTTCGCCAATTCCTGCTGCAAGCCTGTGATCTGGTTGCGGGTGTCATACCACTGCCACGCCACCACCATGGCAACGATAACGACCATGACAAACACCATCAGCGGATTGACGCGGCTGCGCGGGTCTTGTGGTTTGTCGGTAACGCCGGATTGAGTTTCTGCGTTCATGGCTTCTGTGGAGAACAAATCCTGGTTCCCGCTCCTGGGTTGAAATAATCTGATAAACCCTGCAGCAAACCTTCATCGCCAGCAGCAGTGGAAATCACCTCAGCACATCCGAATTTTTTCGCCATCTGCGCGATGCGCTCATGCGACACGAATAACGGGGTTTTTCTGAGCCAGGATTGGCCGGCATCGCCAACCATGTCAAACAAATTACGCAGCCCTTCGCTGCTGGTCACGACAATGGCATGTAGCGCGTTACTTGCCCAGGCTTGCAGCAGCGGTGCGATATCAGTGTCGGGCCTGACACGGCTGTAACATTCCGCATATTTGACTGTAGCGCCGCGCTTCACCAGCGTATCTCCCAGCAACTCGCGGCCACCATCGCCGCGAAAGATCACAACACGTTTGCCCTGAATCTGCTGTAATTCCGCCATCTCGAGTAGTGCTTCGCTATCAAATCGTGTGGTGGGCGCAATCACTTCGCTGACACCAAACTGTTTCAACTCCCTGGCGCTGCCCTGGCCGACGACAGCAATTCTCAGCCCCGCTGGCAACGCCCGTTGTGTGAGTATCAGATTCATCGCCTTGTTGACCGCATTGGGGCTGATGAAAATCGCCAGATCGAACTCATCCAGACGTGCGATCAAGTCGAGCAACGGGCGTGAATCCTTTACCTCGCGGATTTCCAGTACCGGAAACAACACCGGGTTACCACCTGCTGCACGAATCGCGGTGGCAAGATTGTCCGCCTGATGCGCTGGCCGTGTGACCAGGATAGTGATCCCGGTCAGCGGTTTAGTCACGGATAACTCACGGCTTCAGTCGTGCTTGATTCCAATGCTGCCAGAATTTCTTCCGCACCCTGCGCCTTCAAATCCAGTGCCAATTGTGCACCCATGATCCCGCCCGATTCCGGCTTGCCGCTCAATTCAGCGCTGATCATACGCGTTCCATCAGGGCTGGCGACAAACCCGCGCAACCGCAGCACACCGTCGGCAATTTCCGCAAAACCGCCCAAAGGCACCTGACAACTGCCGCCCAACGCACGGCTCATGGCGCGTTCGGCCTCCACGCACTGGGCAGTTTCCAGGTGATGCAGCGGTTGCATGAGTTTTATCAGATCGGGCCGGTCGGCACGGCATTCGATTCCAAGCGCTCCCTGCCCCACTGCCGGCAGGCTCAACTCGGCACTCAGCAGTGCGGCGATGCGCCCGGCCAGTCCCAGCCGCTTCAACCCCGCCGCCGCCAGTATGATTGCCGCATATTGATCTTCATCCAATTTGCGCAGCCGAGTCTGCACGTTGCCGCGCAGCGGCTGCACTTGCAAATGCGGAAAGCGCGCGCGCAACTGGCTTTCGCGCCGCAGGCTGGAAGTACCCACCACGCTGCCGGCGGGGAGCGCGTCGAGACTGGCATAGCGATTGGAAACAAAAGCATCACGCGGGTCTTCACGTTCGCCGATGGCGGCCAGCGCAAATCCAGGCGGCATATGCATCGGCACGTCCTTCATCGAATGCACCGCGATATCTGCGCGACCCTCTTCCAGCGCCTGCTCCAACTCCTTGATGAACAATCCCTTGCCACCGATTTTGGAGAGCGAGGTGTCGAGTATCTGGTCACCGCGCGTCGTCATGCCGAGTATGCTGATTTCGGTTTGCGGGTATAATTCCGTCAACCACTGCCGGATGAAATTTGCCTGCCACAAGGCCAAGGCGCTTTCCCGTGTAGCAATAACGATTTTTGTGGGCATGGATGAATTGGGCATTTATATCACAATGAGAAAATTACGCGATTCGCGCTTGCCGCTTATTTTAGCACGGTCGGCGCCGGCCTGGCTCGAAGCGCAGCGGGGATCCGTCTCTCTCCGTACCACGCGGAAAATGGCACGATGAGTTCCCTTACCCCTGGGAACAACAGTTCCGACAAAAATCACATCGATGCCAAGGATTCGCCGCTGCGTGAGGACATCCGCCTGCTGGGACGCATGTTGGGCGATACCTTGCGCGAACAGGAAGGCGAGTCCACTTTCGCTCTGGTCGAAAACATTCGCCAGACCGCAATTCGCTTTCGCCGCGAGCAGGATCCCAAGGCGCGGCAAGAACTGGATACGATACTCAACCAACTGAGCAACAAGGCTACTGTCGCAGTGGTGCGCGCCTTCAGTTATTTCTCGCAACTTTCCAACATTGCCGAAGATATTCACCACAACCGCCGCCGCCGCGCTCATCTCTGCGCCGGATCGCCACCCCAGGCTGGCAGCGTGGCGCTGGCGCTGGACCGGGTCCTGTCCAGCGGAGCAGACGGGGCCGCCTTGGCCAGGTTTTTCGCCAAGGCGGTAGTGTCACCGGTATTGACCGCCCATCCCACCGAAGTGCAGCGCAGAAGCATCCTCGATTGGCAGTTGACCATCGCGCACCTGATGAATGCACGCGACCGCATGCAGCTCACGCCCGATGAGTTGCACGATAATGAGGAGGGGCTGCGCCGTGCCATTCAAATTTTGTGGAAAACCCGCATGCTGCGCTCGGCACGCCTGTCGGTACATGATGAAATCAAAAATGGCCTGGCTTATTACCGCTACACCTTTCTCACTGAAGTACCGCGTCTCTATGCGGAAATCGAGGACTTGCTCGAATCCCGCCTGGGTAAAAATGCCCCGCGTATTCCACCGTTTCTGCGGATCGGTAGCTGGATAGGTAGCGACCGCGATGGCAATCCCTTCGTCACCGATGAGGTGATGCAGCATGCGGCCGAGCGTCAATCGGCACTGGCGCTGGATTTCTACATGGGCGAAGTGCACCTGATTGGCCGCAGACTGAGCCTGACCGACCGCCTGGTGGAGGTGAGCGACGAACTGACGCAGCTGGCCGAAGCCTCACCCGACCACGCCGAAAGCCGCGCTGACGAACCTTACCGGCGTGCCTTGATCGGTGTTTATGCGCGCCTTGCCGCTACCGGCCAACGACTTGGTCATACCATCACACAACGGCGTCCGGTCGCGCCGGTTGAGCCTTACGCAGACAGCACGGAGTTTGTGCATGATCTGGACATTGTGATTCGCTCGCTCAAGCAGCACAAATCAGAATTGCTGGCACGCGGAGCGTTGCGCCATTTGCAGCGCGCAGCGGAAGTATTCGGTTTCCATCTGGCGCCGCTGGACATGCGCCAGCACAGCAACGTACATGAGCACGTGGTGGCGGAATTATTCGAGCACGGCGCGCAATGCCAGGATTATTCGGCACTGACCGAGGCGCAACGCACACGCTGCCTGCTGACCGAAATCAGCAGCCCGCGCCCATTGCTCTCACCCTATCTGGATTATTCTGATGTCACCCAGAGCGAACTGCGCATCCTGCAAACGGCAGCAGAGATACACCGGCGTTTCGGCCGCGCTGCGCTGCCCAATTACATCATCTCCAAAACCGATGGGGTCTCCGATGTGCTGGAAGTCGCGCTGCTGTTGAAGGAAGTCGGACTGCTGCAACCCGGAGAAACACCCCGTTTACATCTCAATATCATCCCGTTGTTCGAGACCATCACCGACCTGCGTGGCTGCGGCGCCATCATGGACGAACTGTTCTCACTGCCTTACTACCGTAAACTGCTGGACTCGCGTGGCGACGTGCAGGAAGTAATGCTGGGTTATTCCGACAGCAACAAGGACGGCGGTTTCCTCGCCGCCAACTGGGAACTGTACAAAGCCGAAACCGAGCTGACCAAAGTATTCGCCAAGCACAAGATCGAATTGCGCCTGTTTCACGGGCGCGGCGGTACGGTCGGACGCGGCGGCGGGCCGAGCTATCAGGCGATACTGGCGCAGCCACCGGGCAGCGTCAACGGACAGATACGCATTACCGAGCAAGGCGAAGTCATCGGCAGCAAATACTCCGATCCTGAAATTGGCCGGCGCAATCTCGAAACACTGGTAGCCGCCACTGTCGAAGCCACCTTGTTGAGCCACGATATCTTGGGCGAACGCGCCGCCGGTTACTATCAGGTCATGGAAGTGCTGGCAGGCGATGCGCTCGCCGCTTACCGCAGTCTGGTCTACGAGACTCCCGGTTTTGAACGCTACTTTCAGGAATCCACCCCGATCAGAGAAATCGCCGGGCTGCATATCGGCAGCCGCCCGCCGTCACGCAAACGATCCGACCTGATCGAAGACCTGCGCGCAATCCCGTGGGTATTCAGTTGGAGTGTTAGCCGCGCCATGATTCCCGGCTGGTACGGCTTCGGCTCGGCGGTGGAGGCGTTCGTCCAGCGCGAGGGCGAACAAGGGCTGAAACAGTTGCAGGAGATGCACCGCATCTGGCCGTTCATGCAAACGCTGCTGTCCAATATGGATATGGTGCTGTCAAAAACCGACATGGGCATCGCCTCCCGCTACGCCGAACTGGTGACGGACGTGAAGCTGCGCGAGGAAATCTTCGCCCGCATTGAGGCGGAATGGGAACGCAGCATAAAATGGCTGTTTGCTGTGACGGGCCACACCGAACTGCTGCAGGACAACCCCACCCTTGCGCGCAGTATCCGTAACCGCATTCCCTACATTGATCCGCTCAACCATCTGCAAGTGGAACTGCTGCGCCGCTATCGCGCCGGCGATACCGGCGAAATGGTGCAGCGCGCAATTCATCTCAGCATCAACGGTGTCGCCGCCGGACTGAGAAACAGCGGATAAGTTCTGTTAAAACGGATAGTACCCGCCATGTGCGGGGGTTTTCATTTCTGATACCCACCCTCGAGGTGGGTTTTTCTTTGGTGTGATGGCTTGGCATTGAGTAAACACGGTTACAAACTGGTTACAGCCTGCAAAAAAGGAGCTACAAGCACATCACGGTTGCTGAAAGTTTGGATATCTCGGCTTATGCCGTCAAACGCTTGGCAAATCACAAGATGACGAATGATGTCACCGCAGGTTATATCATCGGCGATGTGGAGCGCTTACGTATCCCCATGCAAAGAATTACCGATTATTTCCTCAAGTGCGCCGGTATCAACCCGGCTACTGGGAACATCTAGCTATAACCACAAAAAGTTGCGAACGTTTGTATCATATCTGCGCCGGATCGTTACTCATGTAGTTATCGCCATACGGTAAAATCATTCATGTATCACCAGTGCATCGCGGGTAATCTCAACAAAGCGATGTGCGGCAAAAGCCGCCTCAATTCCGGGCAAATTGGTGCGCAACAACTTCTCCAACTCTGTATTGGCGATGTTTCCGGTGGAAATCAGCAACAGCTGCGGCTCGCCGGTAAGCAAGAAAGATTGTATAAAATCGTCATCCTTGCTCACCACAACACGTCCCTCGCGCGCGGCATATGCGATGACCTCGCTATCTGGTGTGCGGTTGCCCAGCGGCAAATCCAGCGTATGCAGCGCATCATGCCCTGCCTCAGCCAACCAGCCGATAAAATGCCGTGGCAGCTGCGCATCAACCAGAAACTTCATGCGGCCAAATGCTCCAGCCGTTTAACGTGCGTCAGGCGCGCGGCATAAGATAGTGCCGCAAGAATATCTTCACGCTCCAAATCCGCATAATCAGCCAGAATCTCCTCAGTGCTCATGCCGCTAGCCAACCACTCCAGGACATTTTCTACCGGATAGCGCAACCCACGAATACAAGGCTTGCCATGACAAATTGCCGGATCAATCATAATCCGTTCGTTCATTCTCGTTACCTCCCGTCTTCCAAAAATAAACCTACGCAACCACATCGCCAGTTTATACCGCTAGCACATAAGATGTCTGCTTAAACACGATCTGTTCACGGGCATCATGCCCACCCATATGCACCCGCGAATGCGGGTGCATTGCCGGTTGCTGTCACATACGGCAAAAATTGCGCACAGTTTCCCTGACATCAAGCGATGACCACTTGAATTTGTCTAAATGTAACGTATAATTCACACTTTACACTATGTTTAAAGTTTCCGATTACCTGACAAATGGTAAGCATGACCCTTTCAAGGAGTGGCTGGAAAATCTGGAGACTGCAAGCCGATTACCGAGGGTGTGGGGGAGTTGCGCATTAACTACGGGCCGGGCTATCGCGTGTATTACGCCAGAACAGAGGAAACAAGACATGAACAAAGCATCCCGCCCCCATGATGATGCAGTAGTGGAACTGCTGCACAAAGATCCGGCCTTTGCCGATGAATATCTTTCCGTCGCACTTGATGAAGCCAACCAACCCGGAGGCCGTGAAGCCCTGCTGGCAGCGCTGCGCCATATTGCAGAAGCGCAAGGTATGACTGCCGTGGCTGAACGTGCTGGAATCCCGAGAGAAAGTCTTTACCGGGTATTATCTAAGAAAGGCAATCCGACAATAAAGACCCTGCTGGCGGTGATCAGTGCTGCGGGTTTAAAATTGTCAGTACACCGATAGAGAAATTGAACATGAGCAGAATGCACAACCCAGCACATCCTGGCGAAGTATTGCGGGAATGGCTGCCGGATGGAATGACGGTCACGAGGGCGGCAAAGGAATTGCAGGTTTCCCGTATTACGCTTTCCAAGGTACTGAATGGCAAAGCCGGCGTAACGGCGGGGATGGCTTTGCGTCTTTCGGCATGGCTTGGTACCTCCCCCGATGTTTGGCTTGAAATGCAAACACAGTGGGACTTGTGGCAAGCTGAGCAACAGCCAAGCCCGAATATCAAGCCGATGGAAAGACTGGCTGCCTGAACGGGTAGCGTTGTCAGGCCAGGTGATTTTCAATAGGCGTCAACATACCGATAAACTGACGTGCGATTTTGCCTACTCCGCTGTAACGGTTGGCGATGTTCACGTTCCCGCAGGCGTATCATTGCAACGGTTAGTGGGTTAAATATGGAGGCAATATGAGTGAAATTCTATTTCTCGTGGAGCAAGCTCCCGAAGGTGGGTACACCGCGCGCGCATTAGGTGATTCCATTTTCACGGAAGCAGACACCTTGCCGGAGTTGCGCCAGATGGTACAGGACGCGGTGCAGTGCCATTTTGACGAGGGTGATCGACCCAAGGTTATTCGCTTGCATATCGTGCAGGAAGAAGTGCTGGCGGCATAAGATTACCGCGTGACCTGACCGGCGCCGAACTGGTCAGGCAGCCATGTCCGTCTGACTTGCGATGTTCCACATCAGCACCATATCACTGTTCCACTGCATGATCCTCTGCGGATAGGCACGCTTTCAGCCATTCTCGGCGATGTGGCGGCAGCCCAAGGTGTCGAGCGTGATGTGCTGCTGGAACGGCTATTCGGCTAGATGTATATTGCCGCTGAAAAAACTGGCTGCCTGAACAAGTGGCCACCCCCAAGATATCTCTACCACTCAACTTGACATGGTACGGCAATGCCGTATGATATGTCTATGCTCACTGTTGCAGAATCTGAAATATTCAGCCGCTATGTCAGTGACTATTGGACGGAAGATGAACGTGAAGCATTTTCTGTCTGGATTGCAGAACACCATAACGTCGGCGATGTTGTGCGCTGCTCTGGCGGTTGTCGCAAAGTACGCTGGTCACGCAAAGGAATCGGTAAAAGCGGGGGTGTGCGTGTGATCTATTACAACATGCTTGAAGATAAAACAGTTTGGCTATTGCTGATTTATGCAAAAAACGAACACGAAAATATTCCTGCACATATATTGAAAACGATTAAGGAGAAGATAACATGCCCATGACCGAAAAAGAACTGAGAAAACGTGACGCACAACGCGACCTCGGCGCTGAGTTGCTGGAGTCTGTGCGCCAGATGGTTGCCGGAAAAGGCCGTGTTGTCATGTCACCTGTCATATCCGCACGGAAAAAATCCGGCCTGTCGCAAACCGAGTTTGCCAAGCTGCTCGGTGTATCGGTGCGGACACTACAGGAGTGGGAACAAGGTCGGCGCCAGCCTAGCGGCGCAGCCAAGACTCTTATTGCCATCGCCGAACGCAGACCTGAAGTTCTCAGGGAAGCTGCCGCATAGCCGTTAAATAAGCGCTACTCATCAGCAAGTCTATCTCTAATACACACAGCCTGGTATCGCCAGTCTGTGTCTACGCCTTCACAAGTACGCAGCATTTGTGACACTTGACATAGTACGCCAGCGGCGTATAGTCGAAATATGATTTTCATTGAGACCCCGACATTCACCCGTTTGATTGTAGAACTGCTGGCCGATGACGAATACTCAAAGCTGCAAACAGAGTTGTCTAATCGTCCGGATACTGGCGATCTCATCAAGAATGGTGGTGGCATCCGCAAATTGCGCTGGAAACGAGCCGGGACGGGCAAGAGCGGCGGTATACGGGTGATTTATTACTGGCTCACCGAAGACAACCAGATTCTCATGCTGGTGGCGTATCCCAAGAGCGTCAAAGACAATCTGACAGACAAGGAAACCGCAATTTTACGCAGCCTCGTAAAGGAGTTATAGACAATGGATAAAACACTTTTTGAATCTCTCAAGCAAGGCTTGAAAGAAGCTATAGCAATTCGACGCGGTGAGCTTGCGCCCGGAAAAATAACGAAGATCAGCTCACCCGATGCAAAGTCCGTGCGTGCCAAGATTGGATTGAGCCAAAGCGAATTTGCCCAACTGATTGGAGTAAAAGTGGCAACACTCAGAAACTGGGAGCAACATCGTCGCCAACCCACTGGGCCCGCTGCTGCCCTGCTGACCATCGTCGAGAAAGAACCAGAAGCAGCGCTCCGCGCATTGCACTCGTAACTGGACCGCATAGACCAGTGACGGCACGATCTGCGCCGCATCTGGGTAAGTTGGTTAGCGCAACAAGGCCGCCCATGAATGTGTTGCAGGAACTCGGTGGATGGGAATCGGAAGAGATGGTGAGGCGCTATGCTCACCTGTCGAAACCGCAACTCATGCAGCATTCCGAGTTGGTGTCGAATGTCCTTGAGAGCACAATTTCGGCACATCAGGAAAAAAGAAGGGGCCAGCATCTACGCTAGCTCCTTGTTTTATTGGTGGGCCGTGTCGGATTCGAACCGACGACCTACGGATTAAGAGTCCGCTGCTCTACCAGCTGAGCTAACGACCCGGAATGAACCGGAATGTTCTGAGGCAACTTGGGAGACGAGGACAACACATTGCCTTGAAAGCCCCGCTGTTGCTTGCCATACGATTGCTGTGTGTTCGCCATACCTCCACAAAATATCCCATATTGTCAACAAGCGCGGAGCTTGGCCGGGGTGCATTCTATCAAACTTCCCACACTCCCCAAAATTTCCCGCCCCAACCCACCCCCAGTACATGCAAAAGCAATTCCTTTTCTTGCTTTACGCCACGCTTGCCCCCCGCCTTCGCGAGGGTGACAGGGAATGACGAATTGATGGATTTCGTCTACTGGTGCACTCGTTACAAATGTTGTCTTCAATTATGTAAAGCTCAATAACATGCGACACAGCCAACAGCTCATTTTGTCCGGCTTCAATCTTTCCCGAGCGTGTGAATTTTTCGAACTGCTGTGGATTGGTTAGTGGTGGAGACGAAGGGGATCGAACCCTCGACCTTCGCATTGCGAACGCGACGCTCTCCCAACTGAGCTACGTCCCCACATGACGGCGTATTCTATACACAAAAAACGGCAGCGTAAAATTGACATTATCGCAGAGGCTGCGGATAATCCTTTGCGTCGGTCTTTATCCGGCATCGTTGTCGAACACATCTACCGCTGCAGCCCGATCCCCGCAGGAATCCGCGATTCAGACAAGAGGATTTCATGAGATTTTCCGGACGATTCAGTTTTGGCCTTGCGGCTGCCATTCTCATTCTTTCCGGCTGCAAGGAAACATTGCCCCTGCCCAAGGTGGATGAACTGCTGGTAAAAATCGGCCATGCCGCACCGCTTACCGGCACCCAGGCGCATATCGGCAAGGACAATGAGAATGGGGTCAGGCTGGCAATCGAGGAAGCAAATGCAGCGGGCATCGTCATCGGCGGACAGAAGGTCCGATTCCAGCTTCTGAGCGAGGACGATCAGGCCGATCCCAAAAACGGTACCATCGTCGCGCATAAGCTGGCGGATGCGGAAATAAACGGCATGATCGGCCACCTCAATTCCGGCACCACCATCCCGGCGTCCCGGGTTTATCATGACGCAGGCATCCCGCAGATTTCACCTTCCGCAACCAATCCCAAGTATACCCAGCAAGGTTTCAAGTCAGCGTTCCGTACCATGGCCAATGATGTCCAGCAAGGCAGACTGCTGGGCCAGTTCGTCACCAGACATCTGGCCGCAAAAAGAATCGCCATCATCGATGACCGCACCGCTTATGGCCAGGGGCTTGCCGACGAATTCGAAAAATCGGTCAAGGCTAACGGCGGGATCATCGTGGCGCGCGAATTCACCACCGACAAATCGACTGATTTTCGCGCCATTCTGACCGCGATCAAAGGCAAGCAACCCGATGTGCTGTTCTTCGGCGGGATGGACCCGCAGGGCGGTCCGCTGATGCGGCAGGTCAGATCGCTCGGCATCACCGCCCAGTTTCTCGGTGGCGACGGCGTCTATACTCCGGAGTTCATCAAACTGGCGGGAGATGCGGCGGAAGGCGCTTATGGTTCGCTGCCCGGCGTTCCGCTCGAAAAGATGCCCAGCGGTATCGCCTTTCGCGATAAATACAGAGCCAAGTACAATAGAGAAATTCAACTCTACGCGCCGTTCTGCTACGATGCGGTCAATATCATGATCGAAGCAATGAAACGTGCCGATTCGGTGAAACCGGAGAAATATCTACCGGAACTGGCAAAGACGGATTATAACGGCGTCACCGCCAGAATCGTGTTCGATGAAAAAGGCGACTTGAAAGCGGGCGCAGTTACATTCTACCGGGTGAGAAACGGCAAATGGGAGGTGGCGGAAACGCTGTCCAGTGCACCGGCCGAACCCGCGTCCACTGCTGCTGCCATGCCGGTCGCGGATGATCGCGGATAAAGCCCTTCCAACATGACACCCGGTTGGTGCGAGCAGAACCTACCTCACCCCTGCAATCCATGAACATTCGCGTTAACCACGGTTCAATCCGGCCTTCTTCTGGCTGACCCCCACCCGTGGATATTTTCCTTCAGCAGATCATAAACGGCCTGGTACTGGGCAGCATCTATGCACTGGTTGCGCTCGGCTACACCATGGTCTACGGCATCCTCGGGCTGATCAATTTCGCTCATGGTGAAGTCGTGATGATCGGCGCGATGGTGGCGCTGGCGGCGATTCACGCCTTGACCGGCACCGCCCTGCCGGGGCCGGTTATCGTACTGATGGGCCTGCTGATCGCCATTCCCGCCTGTATGCTGCTGGGCTACGGCATCGAGCGCGTTGCCTATCGTCCGCTGCGCCATGCCCCGCGTCTGGCACCACTGATTACCGCGATTGGTGTATCAATTGTGCTGCAGAATCTCGCCATGATTGTCTGGGGGCGGCAATACATTGCTTTCCCGCCGCTGCTGCCGAACGATGCTTATGTCATTGCCGGCGCAAGCATTACCCTCTTGCAGATTTTCATTTTCCTGCTGGCGACGGCAATCATGGTGGGATTGATTTTTCTGGTGAAAAGAACCCGGCTGGGCCGCGCCATGCGCGCTACCGCGCAGAATCCGGAAGTTGCGGGGCTGATGGGGGTCAACGTCAACACGGTTATTTCCGCTACCTTCATCATCGGCTCGGCACTGGCCGCAGTGGCAGGCCTGATGGTTGGCGCTTACTACGGCCTGGCGCATTATTACATGGGCTTTCTGCTGGGACTGAAAGCCTTCTCCGCCGCAGTTCTCGGCGGTATCGGCAATCTCGGCGGCGCCATGCTGGGAGGATTGCTGCTGGGGGTGATCGAAAGTCTGGGCGCGGGTTACATCGGGCCGCTTACCGGCGGTGTGCTCGGCAGCCATTATCAGGATGTATTCGCATTTTTCGTACTGATCCTGGTGCTGGTGTTCCGTCCCTCCGGGCTGCTCGGCGAGCGCACGGCTGAGCGGGCGTAGCCATGAATGAATTACTGACCTACTGGCGCAAATTCAAACGCGAGCCGTATGCCATATGGCTGGGATTTGCGCTGATCGGCGCCGCGCTGGTGCTGCTGCCTTTTGTCACCGATGCGGCGCTGGGCCGCTCCTGGGTGCGGATACTCGATCACACCCTGCTCTACATCATGCTGGCGCTGGGACTCAATATCGTGGTGGGCTTTGCCGGCCTGCTGGATCTGGGCTATGTCGCGTTTTTCGCCGTCGGCGCTTATCTGTATGCCTTGCTGGCCTCGCCGCATTTCGGTCTGCATCTGCCATTCTGGACGCTGCTGCCGCTGGGCGCATTGGTCGCCTGCATGTTCGGGGTGTTGCTGGGCGCGCCGACACTGCGGTTGCGCGGCGATTACCTCGCCATCGTGACGCTGGGCTTCGGCGAAATCATCCGTATTTTTCTCAACAATCTGAATGCGCCGGTCAATATCACCAATGGCCCGCAAGGGGTGAACATGATCGATCCGATCATGCTGGGCGAGTTCTCTCTCAGCCGCACTCACCAGTTCCTGGGCATTACCTTCTCTTCGGTGCACAACTACTATTATCTGTTTCTGGCATTGGCGCTGCTGATCATTTTCATTTCCATCCGCCTGGAAAATTCGCGCATCGGCCGCGCCTGGGTGGCGGTACGGGAAGATGAAGTGGCGGCGCAGGCGA
This sequence comes from Nitrosomonadaceae bacterium, assembly GCA_030646695.1. Taxonomy (GTDB): domain Bacteria; phylum Pseudomonadota; class Gammaproteobacteria; order Burkholderiales; family Nitrosomonadaceae; genus VFJL01. The sequence continues at coordinate 3,369 of JAUSLF010000030.1, read as the reverse complement.
TGGGCATCAACACCCGCAACGTCAAGCTGCTGGCATTCGCCATGGGCGCAAGCTTCGGCGGCGTTTCCGGCGGCCTGTTCGCGGGTTTCCAAGGGTTCGTCAGTCCGGAAAGTTTCCACCTGACGGAATCGATCATGATTCTGTGCATGGTGGTGCTGGGCGGCATGGGCCACATTCCCGGCGTGATACTCGGCGCGGTGCTGCTGTCGATACTGCCGGAAGCGCTGCGCTATATCGGGCCGCTGGAGGAAGCGCTGTTCGGGCGCGTGATTGTGGATCCATCCGATTTGCGCCTGCTGCTGCTCGGTTTGGCGATGGTGCTGATAATGCTGCTGCGCCCGGCAGGGCTATGGCCTTCGCCGGTACGGCGGCGAGAGTTTGCCAGCCATGATTAATCATGCCACTGCCCACTGAAGCCGACCTGCTGTTGCAGGCTACCGGCATCAGCAAGCATTTCGGCGGACTGGCGGCGCTGACGGGCGTGTCCCTCACCATCCGCCGCAACGAAATCTATGGTTTGATCGGCCCCAACGGCGCCGGCAAAACCACGCTGTTCAATCTGCTCACCGGTCTCTATCGCGCTGACAGCGGCATGATTTCGTTTGGCGGTATCAGCCTCGCCGGCAAGAAACCCCACGAGGTGGCGCAAGCCGGCATAGCCCGTACTTTCCAGAACATCCGCCTGTTTGCCAACATGACCGCGCTGGAGAACGTGATGGTGGGAAGGAATGTGCGCACCCATGCCGGCGTGTTCGGCGCGATCCTGCGCGACCAGAAAACCCGTGCCGAAGAAAACGCCATCAGGCAGCGCGCAAAAGAACTGCTCGACTACACCGGTATCAGCCATCACGCACAGATGCTGGCGAAAAATCTGTCGTACGGCGATCAGCGCCGCCTGGAAATTGCGCGCGCGCTTGCCACCGAACCAAAGCTGCTGGCACTGGACGAACCCGCCGCCGGCATGAATGCAACCGAAACTGCCGCACTGAGAGAGTTGCTTGAAAACATCCGCCGCGACGGCGTGACGATCCTGCTGATCGAGCATGACGTGAAGCTGGTGATGGGGTTGTGCGATCGGGTGGCAGTGCTGGATTATGGCAAGAAAATTGCGGAAGGCATTCCCGCCGAAGTACAGCGCAATCCCGCAGTAATCGAAGCCTATCTGGGCGGAGCCATGGCATGAATTTGCTGGAAGTGCGCGGCCTGAAGGTTTCCTACGGCGGCATCAATGCGGTCAAGGGTATCGACCTGGAAATCCGCGCAGGTGAACTGGTGGCGCTGATCGGTGCCAATGGCGCGGGAAAATCCACCACGCTGCGCGCGCTGGCCGGACTGGAACGGCCAGCGGGTGGTACGGTTCATTATCAGGGGCATTCCATCACCCGCCAGCCTACGCATCAACTGGTCAGAAAAGGACTGGTGCTGGTGCCGGAAGGGCGTGGAATTTTCGGACGGCTGACGGTGGAAGAAAACCTGCACATGGGCGCTTATTGCCGCGACGATGCAAAGGGAATTAAAGCGGATCTACAGCGGGTTTATGCGCGCTTCCCGCGCCTGCAGGAACGCAACCATCAAGCGGCCGGAACGCTGTCGGGCGGCGAACAGCAGATGCTCGCCATCGGCCGTGCACTGATGTCGCGCCCACGACTGTTGCTGCTGGACGAACCCAGCATGGGGCTGGCGCCGCTGATGGTACAGAAGATTTTTGAAACTATCCGCGCCATCGCGGCAGAAGGCGTCACCATCCTGCTGGTAGAACAGAACGCCAAGCTCGCGCTGGAAACCAGCCATCGCGGCTATGTGCTGGAAAGCGGCCTGATCACCTTACACGATGAAGCGAGAGCGTTACTGAGTAACCAGAAGGTGCGGCATGCCTATCTGGGGGAATAAGCTGATTGAGTAGTTTTGGAATTTGGTAGCGTGGAGATTTCATAAATCCGTCTGTGCTATCAGGGCCCACAACTCCCAGCCCCGGTCGTGAAGGGTAAACTGATCCCGCAACTGGCAACACTCAGCCACGGCGAGATCACCACATCCGGAGAATCCAGGTTTGGTAACACGCTCACGGGGGGCAGCAACGTATTGAGGGCAAGCGAAACAGTGATCAAGTCTGGGGCAGCAACCAGAGCGGGGTCGCGAAGAACCACTTGTGTCGCAACCGTGGTAACAGCCGCTACCACACCCGGCTCGCTGGTCACCGTGGTTGACTCAGTTGTGATCGTCCCAATATTTCCGCTCGCGAGGGTACCTGCAAGCTGGTAACCGAAGACAGTGGCGGCACCGTTGGTGGCGCCGATGATCGAGATGGCATCCGCAGTGACGAGTTTACCTACGCCAACGTTTGCGTTGTTATAGGTACCGGTTGCCGGAAAGGTAAACGTAACAGTATCGGCATCGATGATCCCCGAGGTTGTGAAATTGGCAGACGTGAGATTTGTTACAGCAGTGGTGCCATCGTGGGTCTTGCTGACCGTCCCAATCAGGCTGGGCGTGATGACTGGCGCGACGCTATAGATGAAGCCGTCGCCGGTTAGCGGGGTTGGTGCTCCAGGGTACGCGAGATTGTATTGCTTGAAGTCATAGACGAGTCCACCCCGATCTGCGCCAGCAGCGGTTGGGTCAGTCGAATAGACCAGCCAGCGGCCCGTGCCCGGTGTCAGCGTAAAGCCACTTGCATTATTGAAGTTGCCGCCAGCAGCCAGCACAATCGCGTCACCGCTGCCGCTAGCAGTGATATTGCCGCTCAGCGTGAGATTACCCGTGAGCGTGCGCGCCGTGAGCGTACCCAGGCTCGATGATCCCAGCGTCATGGCGTTAGAATCGACCAGCGAGATCGCGCCCCCGCTCGTAATCTGAACGGTGCTAAAGTTGTTCGAGGTATTGGTGAGAATTGCATTGCTCGTGCCCGTGTCAAGCGTCAGCGTTCCTGCGGTCGCGGTTACCGTGCCAGAGAGCGTCAGTGTCTGTGCCGCCGCCGTCATCTGCAGCGTCCCGCCGCCTGCCCCGCCAAGCATGAGCGCCCGGTTGCTGGTGGTGGTGTTACCGGTGTACAACAATGTCGCTGCCGTTGCGCTGCCTAGCGTGATGCCCGGTGTCCCGGCGCCCGTGCCCAGCGAACTATTCGTCCCTGAATTAGCCAGGACCGCCACACTGGTGGTCCCCGCATTAAGCGTCACCGCCCCGCTAAAGGTGTTGGCCGCATTGCTCAGCGTTAGCGTGCCTGACCCGTTCTTGGTCAGCCCGCCCGCCCCGCTCATCACTCCAGCGATGCTGACGCTGTTGCCGTTGGTGTCGATGAGCCCCGTGCTGGTCAAGGTCACCGTCCGCGTGCCCAGCGACGTGATCGTGCCCCCCGCCTGCAACGTACCG
>JAUSLF010000080.1 GCA_030646695.1 Nitrosomonadaceae bacterium | reverse complement strand
CGGGCCGCGTCCAAGGCTGGTAAGGCATGCGCTCGGCGTACTGCGCCAGCGTGTCGGCGTCTACCGCATCGGTCTTGCTGTTGCGCAGCAGCACTTTGGCGAAGTTATGCGCAGCCTTGGGATTGAGCACTATCAGCCGCACCCCGGCATCCGCCAGTGCCAGCGCTAAATCAAGGTGATACACCCCGGTGGCCTCCAGACACACGGTCACGCCCGGGAACTTGGACAGCCGCTTGACCAGGCGCAGCCGATCCGCCGGGGTATTGGCAAACTTCTGTGCCTTCATGGGGATGCCGTTTTTGCGGATCACCACCACCAGCTCTGCGGCACCCACATCAATGCCCGCGAAGACTGGTGTGGGGATTCCTGTGGGTACGATCGTTTTAGTTGTCATGATGAATCCTGGAATGAGGTTGAGATACAATGATCACCGGTTCCCCGACCCTGCATAAGCGCCTACCATCCTTGCGAATACAGGCTCGAAACCTGGGATACTCCGCGGTATCGGCGAATAGGGCGGGGAGCCAATCTACGCACAAGCTCAGACGGTCAGTCTGTCTTCAGGAGCGCACGGCTTCCCCAGTGAACCAATGATCTTACTTGCACCTTCAACTAAAATCCGAACAATTCCGATCATACAAGGAGCCTTATCCTCTCATTTGCTGTCTGTGCCATTGCCATGCCGCTTCTCGCTTGAGCACGATATGCACTGCTCGCATGACACTGCCCACATCAGCCGGTTTCTCGTTGTGTTCAAAGCGTCCGCTCAGTTCGATTTCCGAGTATAGCCTGCCGCTCTGGTAGAGCGACCATATCTCCGAACCATAGTCGGTATGCCGGAGTTCGGGAGCAAAACGGCTGAAATAGGCGGTCAGGTTGTCGACATCCCGCTTGAGCATGCTGCGGGCGTTGTTGTTGCCTGCAGCGTCAACGGCCTGGGGCAAGTCGATGATGACCAGCCCTTCATTGCCAACGAGCACGTTATATTGCGACAAATCGCCGTGAATGATCCCGGCGCAGAGCATCTGCACCACCTGCCGAATCAGACTGCGGTGATACTCGCGTGCCTGTTCCGCTGTTAGTACCAGATCGTGTAGCTTCGGGGCGACATCGCCATTGCTGTCAGTTATTAACTCCATCAGCAGTACACCCTCAAAGAAGTTATATGGCTGCGGCACCCGCACACCGGCGCCAGCAAGACGGTACAGGGCATCCACTTCCGCGCTTTGCCACGCATCTTCCTGCGTTTTGCACCCATAACGGCTGCCCTTCTCCATGGCGCGGGCGCGACGGCTATTTTTAATTCTGCGTCCTTCGGTGTAATCAACGCTCTGGTGAAAGCTGCGCTGAGTGGTTTCTTTGTAAACCTTTGCGCAGCGGAGATTTACCCCGCAGCGCACCACGTAGACCATGGCTTCTTTGCCGCTCATGAGTTGGCAGACGACGGTATCGACGAGACCTTCTTCAATCAGTGCTTCAATTCTTTTTGGGATTTTCATGGGCGTTTATGTGAGCAGGTAAATCGGCTGCCAGCTGCTCATTTCTCCTTGTCAAAGTTAGGTTGATGGAATTTTTTTGCTTCATGCTCTGATATATCTGGTATCTGGTGGAAAATGAAAGCGAACAGACTGCTTTATCGCCACTCATTGGTTCCTCAGTTTTCCTTGTTTCCGGCCGGTTTGCTGCGGCCGCTTTCTTTGCAATTTCTTTGCGGTTGGAACGGAATGCTGCCGACAGCGACTTGAATAACCCACTCTCGTTAAGTTTGGTAAACATGATTTCTCCTTTGACGATTGTTGTCAGAATTAACCACGTGGATTGAATTGTAAGGACGAAAAACCATTATGGGAATGTGGCAAATTGCCGCGCGGCAATTTGTCGCACCTTGGCCGATCAGCATGGTTGTCGAAGGTAGGAGTCCCTTCAGGACGATGGTTTAATTCTTCACGCATGAATGTGCTCCTATCGGATGATGAGGCTGGGATGCGGATGTGGGAATCCATTCTGGCGCAATGTTCAGTCGTTCCTCAGGGCGTCCAGCGGTACAAATGCTGTATGAATACCGTGGTCGGGTGCTGCACCTGTCCAGGCCAGGATCAGTCCCGACCCGTCCGCGATCAGTTGCGGCACGCCGGCATCTCGTCCGCTGCTGATTTCCACCATTCGCTGCACCGGACCGGTGGTGCCGTCAACAAATAGTTTGCGCAACGCCAGGCTGGATTTTTTTGTAACCGCATCCGGTGCGGTGATCCAGGAAATGATGGCCGTGCAGTCATCGCTCCAGACGACGCCAACACGCCCGGATGGCCCTGCCTCATCCACTTCAACCGGTTGGCCAAAACTCTGCCCGCCATCGATGGAGAATGCGGCGCGCACACGCGGACGGTTGTCCTGTGCAGTAAACCAGGCCGCTACAACTTGCATCCCGCATGCGGCTAGCATGGGCCCATTGACCGGACATCCGGCAATTTCCCAGCCTTCTGCGCCCAGCGGCACGGGCGTAGACCATTTGCCATCGCGCATACGCGCTACCCGATGGTCGCGAATTTCGCCGCTGGTACGGCTGCGCCAAGCCGCTACCGGACCGGCCGAGGTTACGGCAACAGTCGGCCAGCAGCAGGTGCAGGTATTGTCATCAAGCACCTGCTCGGCATCGATACCGCCATCGCGGTGAATGCGCCGGTAGCGCAAGGAGAAATTACCCGATTCTGCGGGATGCGCGCTGTGATCCATTTGCTCAAGATGATCGCCCCCCTCCAGCCAGATAATGCCCGCATCACCATCAATCGGAAATATTGCGGCAAAACCATGCTCGCCTGCAGATCGCTCCCGATGTGGCAGTTTGGGGGTGCTCCAGCTCGCGCCGGCATTGGTGGAAATGGACATTGCAATATCATAATCGTAGGTACGTCCGCCAGTTTGCTTGACCAGCCAGTGCGCCACCCAGAACGATTTATCAATCGCCACCACGGAAGGAAAATCGCTCCAGTTGATGAACCAGTCAGAACTGCGGGCTACTTCGCCCTGGCGCACCCAGCGGCCACCGTGAAACACGCTAAATTTGAGGGTATGCCCTCTGGCCAGCGGCTCCACCCAGCTCATCAATATCCCGCCACTGGGCAGTGATGCAAGACGAGGAAGATGCGCACCGGTGGCAGCAGGATTCATAATGATCTGCATTTTGGCAGCAGGTTGTTGCAATGGTTGGCATGAGGCGACAGCCATTGCCAATCCGATCGCAGCGGCTGCGACAGACAGTCTGTATGTTGATTTTTTCAATCTGGTCAGGAGAGGTATATTTCCACAACAGCCGTTAATTGTAGAGAGAACAGCTATTCGACGGAATGTGGCAAATTGTCGCAGGACAAAATCTCTTTTGGGTTATCGCCGGGCGATACAAACCGGCGATGGGCCGGAATTTTACCGCTGGACTTTTGGGGGGTATTGGACACATTCTGATCGAACCGGAGAAGCCGATACAGAATGTTGCATCGAGAGTTTTAGTGATAAGTTTCGCGACGAGCGTCTGAACGAATACTGCGAACAGGGATTTGAGATACTTGCAGGCACGCGCAACGTGGCGGCGCGGCTACAACGCAAAATGCCAGTGAAATGGCTTAACCTTGCAGCTTCAAAGCCAAGGCGTTGCTACTTATTGATGGCAGGGCGATAGGGGGCACAACAGGATACCACGGTGATCTCGCGGCGCATCAACCCGCAACACGGGCTGATGCGTTTGCCGAGTTATGATCACTGATCCAGACTGTAGCTGAGTCTATCTCATTTGCTCTTTTCGGTTTTCTTCTTGGCTATTCTGCCTTTTCCCATTTCAGCCTTGTCAATGAGGCCGTCCTTGTTGGCATCCATATGCTCAAACATAGCGTCGTGATGCTTGGTCCATTCTTCCTTGCTGACCTTGCCATCCTTATCAATATCCGCCATGGTTACGCCACACATGCCTTCACTGGCTTTTGCACCACATTTACCCTCACCAGCTTTCATTCCGCCGCATTTACCTTCACCGGCTTTCTTCTCACCATACCCATGGGCATCGGCCACCATGTAGCCCTTGTCCAGGGACTGAATGGCGAAGGGGTTGTCGGCCGCAAAGGCGATGGGTGCGGCACTGAGGGTGGCGGCAAAGGCGGAACCAACGGCGAGAGAAATGATAGATTTTTTGCGAGACATGATGTTTCTCCTATACATGAAAAAATGTTACGTCACAATTCACCGGAAACGCCGATGCACGTTTATTGCAGGAAACCCATGAATTGAGTTTCCTCTGTTTTAAAGTAGCGCATATTTCTGATCTTTGCAGTTTTGTAACTTTGAATGCATCAGCCCCTGACCCTCCAGAGAGTCCGTCTGTGCCAGCAGCACCAATTAAGGTGTCATCATGGAATTGGAGGGGTTAAGTGTCTGTCGGAAATTGAAGTCCACAAACTACCATCCGTAAGGCCCATAGTGTCCTCGTCAGCAAAATGGATAACCGGGATAGCCAAAATAAGGGTTGAAGCGCGGGCAGATCTAACCATGTGGGTTGAATTGTAAGGATGGGAAACTATCTTGGGAATGTGACAAATTGTCGCAGGACAATTTGTCACACCCCGGTATCTACGCTGCCTCCAAGTGAGAAGAATTCCTTGCAAACAGTATGTTGTTGGGTCTGTTTGTTGGAGGAACGTAACCTGATATTGTTTTTTTGGATGGGGTGTGTACAATTTCCGTGATCTTGGCTGGGCGGTTGGGTGGTTTTGCCAAGGTGATACAACTGCTGCAACAGGGAAACTAGGGTTCCGGCTGCCTTAACTGGGAGTGTCTGGTCCGAGAGTTTCCGGTCTCGTCATGACGAGGCTCCACGGAGGGATAAAAGCCCGGGAGATAATGTACAGGTGATACATTGCCTTCTCGGAATTTAACCCGCTGAACAAAGGAGCTCGTTATGCACTTCCACTCCGTATTTCTTTCTTGTACTGGATCAGGCTGACTTGCTGCCAGGCGAGAACGGAACGTCATGTCAATCAAACAAAGTCAGGACTCTTCTTCCCCTGTCGCTGCCACAACTGCTGGCGATAAACTCGACCGTAGCCTGAGTGTCTGGAATAGCTTTACTCTTGGCTTTGCCGTTGTTTCGCCGGTGGTGGGGCTCTACGCTATCGTTGGCGTGCAGACGGTGGTGACGGGGGGCGGCTGGTTTGCTGCGCTGACCGTCTGCCTGGTGATGCAACTGCTGGTGGCGACCGTCTACGCTGAGCTGTCGTCGCAATTTCCGATCGCGGGCGGAGCTTACAAGTGGGCACGGCAGCTCGGAGGAACCACCGCCGGGCAGTATGCCGGAGTCATTTATGTCAGCTCCACCATTGCCATGCTGACCACCACCGCTTACACCGGGGGCATCTGGCTTGCCACTTTCTTCGGTTCGACGGGCGGGGGAGGCGGCATGATGGTGTTATGGGGTGCGGTGTTCCTGCTGCTATGTACGTTGCTTAACCTGGTTCACGTCAATGTCTTCAAGCTGGTCATTACATTGGGCGTCTACGCCGAGGTGATTGGATCATTCGGCGTGGCGCTACTGCTGTTTTTTTTCTTCCGGCAGCATTCACTTTCCGAATTGTTCCAGCACCTGGGCACGGGGACAGCGCCCAGCGAGACCGCCGCTTTTCTGGCAGCACTCGCCATTGCGGGCTGGGCCTTCATCGGTTTTGATGCCTGCTCCACCACTGCCGAAGAAACCTGTCAACCCCGGCGCATGGTGCCGCGCGCGATCTTCTTTTCGCTGGGTACCGTGGGGACAGTGGTGCTGTTCAACTCTGCCGCACTGACGCTAACCTTCGACCATGACACTCTAGTGAACGCCAGCGCCACGTCCGATCCGATCTCCCCTCTGATTGCCAGCAGCATCGGCGCCTGGTTTGAGAAACCCTTTCTGGCGATCGTCATGATTGCTTTTCTTGCTTGCGGGGCGTCAGTAGTCAAATACGTTTCACGCATCGTTTACTCAATGGCGCGCGAGGGCAACATGCCTGTTGCGCTAAGCCGGGTGACGGCTGCTAAAATTCCGTGCAATGCGGTTATTTGCACCGTGCTGCTGGCGGGACTCGGGCTGTTGTTCGGGCTGAATGATGGGGCAGTTGCCACGGTGATTGCCTTTGGCACAGGCGGGTTGTACGCCATGTTCTCCATAACCACCGGGGTGGGGTTATATACCCGCCTCACGGGCCGTTGGAACCCGGCACTGGGTGAGTTGAGGCTGGGTGTCTGGGGGTTGGTGATCAATGTGCTGGCCTTTCTCTGGTCAGTGTTTGAATTCGTCAACATCGCTTGGCCGCGTGCCTACGCTGTTTCACCCAATGCGCCCTGGTGGCAGCTCTGGGCGGTACCTCTAGTATTGAGCAGCATTTTAGGGGTAACCACGCTGTATGTTCTGATCAACAAATTCTGCCGGAATTAAAAGAATTATGGGCGCCTCTAAAAATTCAAAGTTCTAAACAAGACGAGGCGAGAACAAAAAATGTAGACGCGGCATATGATTGATATGTAAGGAAACATTTTTTGTGAGTAACGAAGTATTGTGACGAAATCTGGATTTTTAGAGGTGCCCTTATTTTGACGAGGAGAAAAACATGGATCAGCAAAACACATTTGTATGGGAAGAACACATCCCGGGAGGCTGCCACTGGTCCGGTATTGTGCGTCGCGGCACAACTCTGCGTTTGGTGGACGTGGAAGGCGGAGCCAATGCCGCAGTGCTGTTCTTCAATCAGGAAGAGAAGCTGGAGCGTTACAACGTGGCGGACACGCTGAAGTCGCAGCACACCTTCCGGCTAACGAGGGGGCATGCCTGTTATTCCGATATGGGGCGCATTTTCTGTTGTATTACCGCAGATACCACAGGCTGGCACGACACCGTATGCGGTTTGAGCGATGCCTGGCTGATACGGCAGAAATACGGTATCGCACGGTTCCAGGAGCAGCGCAATCAAATGTATCGCAGCGGGCTGGACGGCATGTTGATCGAGTTGGGTAAATGGGGGCTGGGTAGGCGTGATGTGGTGTCCAACATCAATTTTTTCAGCAAGGTCACCGCCAGGTCATCCGGCGAACTGGAATTTCATACCGGCAATAGCAAAGCGGGTGATCATGTCGATCTGAGTTTTGAGATGGATACATTGATGGTGTTATCCACTGCCCCGCATCCGCTCGATCCGGCAGAAACTTATCGGCCAGGAGCAGTCAGCCTGACGGCGTTTGCCACGCCACACGAGGCAGCGGCGGAATGCGCGCGTATCGCCGAGAACATGCGCGGGCTGCAAAACACCCAGCGTTTGTATGCTTGTCGTGGAGGTGTGGCATGAGTGCGCATAACCTCGTCGCAAGCAGGCTTGACCCGGGTCTTGCCGTGGTGGATGAGCTCTGTGCAGCGGGTGAGCCGTGGGTCAAGCTGGTGAAGAAGAGACAGGTGTTCCGCATCGTCGATCTGGAAGGCAATCAGGCAGTAGATACGCTGTTCTTCAACGCTGCCCATGCGCTGGAACGCTACAGTGCAAGCGACACGATTCGCCGTCAGAATAGGCTGTATCTGACCAGCGGCAGCAAGCTCTATTCCAATTTCGGCAATGTCATGCTCACCATTGTCGCGGACACCTGTGGGCGGCATGACACGCTGGGTGGTGCCTGCGCAGCGGAGAGCAACAGCGTGCGTTATGCGCTGGAAAAATATCCAATGCACAGTTGCCGCGATAATTTTCTGCACGCACTGGCGCATGAACCGGTGTGCGAACAACTCGGGATGAACAAGCGTGATCTACCCAGCAACATCAATTTCTTCATGAACGTCCCGGTGACGGAAGACGGGGGGCTGGAATTTATGGATGGTGTGTCCGCAGCGGGCAAGTATGTCGAAATGCGGGCCGAGATGGATGTGGTAGTGCTGATCTCGAACTGCCCGCAACTGAACAACCCATGCAATGCCTACAACCCCACGCCGATTCGCTTGCTGGTGTGGAATCCGGCTGGCGCGTGATCACGTCCGTCCTCGTCTTGTCAGCAGAAAAAGGAAAAGGAACGGAGCATGTTTGAGAAAATACTGATTGCCAATCGCGGCGCCATCGCCTGCCGCATCATCCGTACCCTGCGTCGTATCGGCGTGAAAAGCGTGGCGATTTATACCGATACCGATGCATTGTCGCGGCACGTGGTAGAAGCCGACGAAGCGTATTGCATCGGTAGTGGAGCCGTGGCGGAAAGTTATCTGCGTGCCGACAAGATTCTGCAAGTCGCAAGGCAAACCTGTGCACAAGCCATTCATCCTGGTTATGGTTTCCTCAGCGAGAAAGCGGATTTTGCCGAGCAATGCGCCAACCAGGGCATTTGCTTCATCGGCCCCAGTCCGCAGCAGATGCGTGCCTTTGGCCTGAAGCATACGGCGCGCGCATTGGCCTTGCAAAATCAGGTGCCGCTGTTGCCGGGAACCGGTCTACTGGATGACGTGGATCAGGCGCTACGCGAAGCAGCACAGATCGGTTATCCACTCATGCTGAAAAGCACTGCTGGCGGCGGCGGTATCGGCATGCGTTTGTGCTGGAACAAGGATGAACTAACCGTTGCCTATGAATCAGTAAAATATTTGGCGCAGAACAATTTCCAGAATGCCGGTCTATTTCTGGAAAGATATGTCGAGAATGCCCGCCACATCGAGGTGCAGATTTTCGGCGACGGCAAGGGCGGGGTGATTGCGCTGGGCGAGCGCGACTGCTCGGTACAGCGGCGCAACCAGAAGGTGATAGAAGAAACACCTGCGCCCAATCTTACCCCGCGTTTACGCCAGGCTTTGCTGGATACCGCTGTGCGCCTGGGCCAGGCGGTCAATTACCAGTCGGCTGGCACGGTGGAATACATTTTCGATGCATCCAGTGGCGAATTCTATTTCCTCGAAGTGAACACGCGCCTGCAGGTCGAACACGGCGTGACCGAAGAAGTAACTGGCATTGATCTGGTGGAATGGATGGTACGGCAGGCGGCCGGAGATCTGCCGCCGCTGGATTCATTCGATGTTACGCCACATGGCGTTTCCATCCAGGTGCGCGTGTACGCTGAGAATCCAGCCAGGGATTTTCAGCCTTCCTGTGGGGTGCTCACTGCTGCGGAATTTCCATCTGCGGCACGCGTCGAAACCTGGGTGGAGCGCGGCATCGAGGTATCTTCATTCTATGATCCGCTGCTGGCCAAGATCATCGCGCATGCGGCAGAGCGTGAACAGGCCATTGTCAAACTGCTGGCTGCACTCGACGCGACCGCGCTGCACGGCATCGAAACCAACCTGGATTATCTCAAGCAAATTCTGCACAGCACGCTGTTCCGTAGCGGCCAGCACACCACGGGTTTTCTGAACGGCTTTCATTACCTTGCGCATATCATTGAGGTACTCGACCCCGGTGTGCAGACCACGCTGCAGGATTATCCAGGGCGGCTGGGTTATTGGCATATCGGTGTGCCGCCGTCCGGGCCGATGGACGGTCTGGCGTTCCGTCTGGCCAATCGTCTGGTTAACAACGCGCAAGACCAGGCCGGACTCGAGATCACTTTTATCGGCCCGACCCTACGCTTCGACTGCGACAGCATAATTGCCGTGACCGGTGCGCCCATCGAGGTGCGCCTGGATGGCGAGCCATTGATGCAATGGCAATCGCATGCAGTCAAGGCGGGTGCATTGCTACAGTTCGGGCAAATCGGGGGCCATGGCTGCCGCGCCTATCTGGCGGTGCAGGGCGGCTTTCAGCTACCCGCTTATCTTGGCAGCAAAGCCACCTTCACGCTCGGTCAGTTCGGCGGACATGCCGGGCGCGCCTTGCGTAGCGGCGACGTGCTGCACATCATGGCGGTGCATAGCCACACCCGCCGCACCCTGCCGCAGGAACTGATCCCGCACTACACCGATAGCTGGGAAATCGGCGTACTGTACGGCCCGCACGGGGCGCCGGATTTTTTCACCGAAGCGGATATCCGGGATTTTTTTGCGACCAGCTGGAAAGTGCACCACAATTCCAGTCGCACCGGCGTGCGTCTGCTCGGTCCAAAACCGGAATGGGCGCGTAGCGATGGCGGCGAGGCGGGGCTGCATCCATCCAACATCCACGACAACGCGTACGCCATAGGCGCGGTGGATTTCACCGGTGACATGCCGGTGATACTGGGGCCGGACGGCCCCAGTCTGGGCGGTTTCGTCTGCCTGGTAACCATCGTTGCTGCCGAATTATGGAAGGCGGGGCAGCTCAAACCGGGTGACAGTGTGCGCTTTTGTCCGATGACAGCGGAACAGGCGCTGGCGCTGGAGCAATTGCAGGATACAACCATCCGGCGTCTTCGGCTGCCGAAAACCATTCCGGCGCTACCCAAGGCAGGCACGATAGGCAGCCCCATCCTGCATTGCATTCCGGCAAGCTCCCGGCAGGTGCAGGTGGCGTATCGCCAGTCCGGCGACAAAAATATGCTGGTCGAGTATGGTCCGCCAGTGCTCGACCTCAATCTGCGTTTTCGTGTACACGCGCTGATGGAATGGGTGCAGCGAGCTGTCGATGCGGGCCGCCTGAAGGGGGTCGTGGATCTGACGCCGGGCATCCGTTCATTGCAAATCCATTTCGATTCGCGCGTACTCGCACGCGGCAGGCTGCTGGATTTTCTTGTAGCTGCGGAAAAGGAATTGCCCGCCATCGAAGATATGGAAGTGCCGACGCGCATCGTGCATCTGCCGTTATCGTGGGACGATGCGGCGACGCGATTGGCGATCAAGAAATACATGCAGTCGGTGCGCAACGATGCGCCATGGTGCCCGAGCAATATCGAATTTATCCGCCGCATCAACGGACTGGACAGCATCGAAGCGGTGCAGCGCATTCTGTTTGAGGCGAGTTATCTGGTGCTGGGGCTGGGCGATGTGTATCTGGGCGCGCCGGTGGCGGCCCCGCTGGATCCACGCCATCGTCTGGTCACCACCAAATATAATCCGGCGCGTACCTGGACGCCGGAGAACGCCGTGGGTATAGGTGGGGCCTACCTGTGCGTGTACGGCATGGAAGGCCCCGGCGGTTACCAGTTCGTCGGGCGCACTGTGCAGATGTGGAACCGTTATCACCAGACTGAAGATTTCAAGCATGGCAAGCCTTGGCTACTGCGCTTTTTCGACCAGATCCGCTTTTATCCGGTGAGTGAAAGTGAACTGCTTCAACTGCGTAAGGATTTCATCACCGGGCGCTTTAAGCTGCGCGTGGAAGAAACCACTTTCAGTTTGAAACAGTACAACACCTTTCTGCAACAGAATACGGCGGCAATCAGCGCTTTCAAAGTCAGGCAGCAGGCCGGGTTTGAAGCCGAGCGCGAACGCTGGAAGGACAATGGCCAAGCAGAATACGTAAGCGAAGCCACGCTCGGCGAGGCGGATGCGCAGAGTGAGCTGGACTTGCCGGAAGGGGCATGCGCCATCAGCGCGCACGTGACTGGCACAGTGTGGAAGCTGCTGGTCAGGCAAGGGCAGCACGTCACGGCGGAAAGTCCGCTGCTGATAGTTGAATCGATGAAAATGGAAATTGCGGTGGATGCGCCGGTCAACGGCACGGTGCGGCAGCTATTTTGTAAGGAAAGTGAGCATGTGTCCGCCGGGCAGATGCTGCTCGTGATTCAGGAAGATTGAGCGGAGTCCAGCTGGAATTTCTTGAAAAAGGGGACGCAGCCCTTTGTCATGCTAGATTCTTTGCATGCATCGGCTCGCCCGTACCGTCTTGACTTGTGAAGTTGCGTCCCCTATTTCCACGGCGCGGGTCGCGCCAAGCAACTTATGCGCTGAAAGTCCCAGCTGTACCAGGAAGAGACACATGGCGACAGGCAGTTCCGTGCCAGAACCGGCCAGCGGTGGTTTGCTGTTGGCGGGGAGAACGGGATGTTGCTGGGGGCTGCGTACCCCATGATGCTCACTCCTTTTGGTTAAAATTCATATGATACCTGAGTTGAGTGGTTGGATACTGCCCGTATGATTAGCCTTGTATGTTATTAGTAAATTGGATAACCTGCGTTTCATCAACAGGTTAAAGGAGTGTTTTTGTGTCCGTATTATCAAAACATGTCCGGACGAATCTGTCATATGAATAACTGTTAGGCATATTGCATGAGCGAGCCAGGTCGCGATCATTTTGAGCAATACGTGAAGCAGAATCGCGTGTTCATTCTCGGTGCGGGCTTTTCCGCCGCAGCGGGCATACCGCTGACCGAAGAGCTACTTGCCCGAGCTATGAAGAAGTTTTCAATTGAGTGCCCAGGCATCTATTCGCGCGTTGAAAGCTACGCGAAGGAGTGCGTTGGTTCGACAGGCAATGATCTTGACCTATCCACAATCAGTTTCTCTGAACTCTGTACGTTTCTTGAGTTCATTGAGCTTCGGGAATATGGCGGTGGCGAACGTTGGTGCGAAAACGGCAGCCGCGAAAAGCTTGCGCTGCGTTTCTACCTCGCAAAGACGATTGTTTGTCAAACAGCGTGCAAAACTTTCCAGATTAGGGGTGGAAACAGCGTCCAATAGTTTCCACCCCAGTATGTAATCATCCGGCGTTTTAGCCGGGGGTATCTGGAGTGTTTTACATGGACATTATTTACGAAATTCGCAGG
>JAUSLF010000079.1 GCA_030646695.1 Nitrosomonadaceae bacterium | reverse complement strand
CCTGCGAATTTCGTAAATAATGTCCATGTAAAACACTCCAGATACCCCCGGCTAAAACGCCGGATGATTACATACTGGGGTGGAAACTATTGGACGCTGTTTCCACCCCTAATCTGGAAAGTTTTGCACGCTGTTTGACAGACTTGGGAGGCTGGAAGTCACGCAGTATGGTGGATCGTTATGCCAAGTTTGCTACTGAGAATCTAGCGTTTGCCGCATCTAGGATTGAGGCAGGTAGGAGTAGTACAAGCGGGGACGTGATTTTGTTGTCACGTTTTAGTCACGTTCAGAAAGATAAAAGGATTGGCAATTCTCGCTAACCCTTTATTTGTCTGGCTCCCCGACCAGGGCTCGAACCTGGGACCTGCGGATTAACAGTCCGTCGCTCTACCAGCTGAGCTATCGGGGAATTGAAGAGGTGCATATACTAATGGCTGGGGCCACGCTGGTCAATCGAATCCGCCAGAAAACCCCGCAATCGACAGGCTATTCGGTATGTGATTTGATTGTTACCTTGGCCCTTCAGGCCAGTGCTTTGCCGATGCGCTCGAGCGCATTTTCCAGATTGCTCATCGAAGTAGCGAAGGAAAGACGGATATAGCCTTCGCTGCCGAATGCCGATCCCGGTACCACTGCCACCCCGCCTTGTTCCAGCAGGTACTCGCTGAAGGCGATATCGCTGCCATTTTTTAGTATTCCTTTAGCATGCAGATTACTAATCGCCTGGCGGGTGTCGGCAAAAGCGTAGAACGCGCCGCCCGACGATAAACATCTAACGCCAGGCATGGCGTTGAGCTTGTCGGTGACATAGTGGTTGCGCTCCTTGAATGCGGTCACCATCGGCACTATGCACGCCTGATCGCCGGTGAGTGCTGTTTCTGCAGCCACCTGCGAGATGGAAGTGGGGTTGGAGGTACTCTGCGACTGGATGTTTTCCATGGCGGTGATGATCGCTTCCGGTCCTCCGCAATAACCGATGCGCCAGCCGGTCATGGCGTAAGCCTTGGAGACGCCGTTGAGCACCATGGTGCGCGGATACAGATCAGGACAGGCATTGAGGATATTTACGAATTTATCGTCAGACAGCAAAATGTGCTCATACATATCATCGGTAGCGATCAATATTTGCGGATGCTTGCGCAACACCTCGCCGATGGCTTTGAGTTCGTCCAGGGTATAGACCGCACCGGAAGGGTTGCTGGGACTGTTAATGACAAACATCCTGCTGTTCGGTGTGATGGCTTTTTCCAGTTGCGCCGCAGTAATCTTGAAACCCTGTTCAATGCCTGCTGCGATAATTACCGGCTTGCCTTCGGCAATCAGAACGATGTCGGGGTAGGAGACCCAATAGGGCGCGGGAATGATGACCTCATCGCCGGGATTGATGACCGCCAGCGTCAGATTGAAAAAGCTCTGTTTGCCGCCGCATGACACCAGGATTTGTTTGGCGGTATAGTCAAAACCATTCTCACGCTTGAACTTGGCGATGATGGCATTCTTCAGACTGGGGGTGCCGCCCACCGGGGTATATTTGGTAAAACCGCGGTTGATGGCAGCAATGGCTGCATCCTTGATATGTTGCGGTGTATCGAAATCCGGTTCGCCGGCACCCAGCCCGATGATGTCTTTGCCTTCGGCCCTGAGTCTGGCAGCGCGGGCAGTGACGGCGAGAGTAGGGGAGGGCTTGATGGCCTGAACGCGCTGCGAGAGTTCCACGATAATGTCCTTACGCTGATGCGGGCGGCACCCGCATGATAAAATTGGCCCGGATATGAATCTGGCGCTGGAATTATACCTGTGATCGTTACCTTCCCCAATAGTCCCTACAAGTTGCACCAGCCGTTTGAACCTGCCGGCGATCAGCCCGAAGCTATCGCCAAATTGATGGAAGGGATAGCGGACGGTCTCGCATTCCAGACGCTGCTGGGTGTGACCGGCTCCGGCAAGACCTTCACCATGGCCAACGTGATTGCGCGGTTGGGCCGTCCGGCACTCATCATCGCACCGAACAAGACACTGGCAGCACAACTCTACGCCGAAATGCGCGAATTCTTTCCGGAAAACGCGATCGAGTATTTTGTTTCCTATTACGACTATTATCAACCGGAAGCCTACGTTCCTTCGCGTGACCTGTTCATCGAGAAGGATTCCAGCATCAATGCGCACATCGAGCAGATGCGCCTGTCCGCAACCAAATCATTACTCGAACGCGCTGACACCATCATCGTTGCCACCGTGTCGTGCATCTACGGTATCGGTGACCCGGTCGATTATCACGGCATGATTCTGCATTTGCGCGAGCACGAAAAAATCGCTCAGCGGGATGCCATCAAGCGGCTGACCGAAATGCAGTATGAGCGTAACGAGATCGAATTCAATCGCGGAACTTTCCGCGTGCGCGGCGACGTACTGGATATTTTCCCTGCAGAAAGCTCGGAAACCGCGCTACGGGTATCGCTGTTCGACGACGAGGTGGAAAGCCTGGCGTTGTTCGATCCGCTCACTGGACGCATCCTGCAAAAACTGTCGCGGTACACGGTCTATCCATCGAGCCACTATGTCACACCTAGAAGCACGACGTTGCGGGCAATCGAGACCATCAAGACGGAGCTGCGCGAACGCATCGAATTTTTCCACCAGCACCACAAGCTGGTGGAAGTGCAGCGCATCGAACAGCGCACCCGTTTTGACCTGGAGATGCTTAACGAGTTGGGATTCTGCAAAGGCATCGAGAACTATTCGCGGCACCTGTCAGGCAGAAATCCAGGGGAGCCGCCACCCACGCTGATTGATTATCTGCCGCCCAACTCATTGATGGTGATAGACGAAAGTCACGTCACCATCCCGCAAATTGGCGGGATGTATAAAGGCGACCGGTCGCGCAAGGAAAATCTGGTGGACTACGGTTTTCGCATGCCGTCGGCGCTGGACAACCGCCCGTTGCGGTTCGACGAATTCGAGAAAATGATGCCGCAAACCGTATTCGTTTCTGCCACCCCAGCGGAATATGAGCGCGTTCATGCCGGCCAGGTGGTGGAGCAGGTGGTGCGCCCCACCGGTCTGGTGGACCCGCCCATCGAGGTGCGTCCCGCCGCCACCCAGGTTGACGACCTCATGTCGGAAGTCAGTTTGCGTACCGCCAAAAGCGAGCGGGTTCTGGTGACGACGCTGACCAAGCGCATGGCCGAAGATCTGACCGATTATTTTTCCGATCACGGCATCAAGGTGCGCTACCTCCATTCCGACATCGACACGGTAGAGCGGGTGGAAATCATCCGTGATCTGCGGCTTGGAAAATTTGACGTGCTGGTGGGAATCAACCTGCTGCGGGAAGGCCTGGATATTCCCGAAGTGTCGCTGGTGGCGATACTGGATGCCGACAAGGAAGGCTTTCTGCGTTCAGAACGCTCGCTGATCCAGACTATGGGGCGCGCGGCGCGCCATATCAACGGCACCGCCATCCTTTACGCCGACAGAATCACCGATTCGATGCGCCGCGCCATCGGCGAAACCGATCGCCGGCGCAACAAACAGATTCTGTTTAATCTGGAAAACGGCATTACGCCGCGCAGTGTGCACAAGCGCATCAAGGATCTGATCGACGGTGTTTACAATATCGAAACCGCGCAGCAGCATCTCAAGGCCGCGCAAGAGCAGGCCCGTTACGATTCCATGAGTGAAGTGCAACTGGCGAAGGAAATCAGGCGG
Source organism: Nitrosomonadaceae bacterium (assembly GCA_030646695.1). Lineage (GTDB taxonomy): Bacteria > Pseudomonadota > Gammaproteobacteria > Burkholderiales > Nitrosomonadaceae > VFJL01. The sequence continues at coordinate 7,981 of JAUSLF010000079.1, read as the reverse complement.
CTGGAAAAACAAATGCTGGATGCGGCCAAAAACCTGGAATTCGAAAAAGCAACGGAATATCGCGACGAAATGAAGAAACTCAAAAGCAAGCTATTCGTCGGATTCGTCGAACCGGAGCAATCGGAACTTGAAACAAATCCGGAAAAGGTAACTGGAGCCACCCGAACACGGACGGCGAGAAAGAATTAATCTTCTTGCAAATCAGCCGGACATTTATTTATTCTAGGGATAAGCTTAAAGTTATTTTTTTACTGTTGCCGAAGTTACAAAGATTATCCGATCGAAGGTGCGATTTAAGGTTTTGCTGGCAAAGTTGCTCATGACCATGCTCTGCACATAATTGACCCGGTCGCCCACCTTTACCCTGGTTGTGGGGGCGGCAATCCAGAAACGCTTGCCACTGTTTTCCAGTTCCATGTAGGTGTAGCCCGGCGCGTCCAGTGTGGCAAGCACCCGGCCTTCGCTGCTCGCTGCGCTTTTTGCTGCGCCAGCAGGATTGGCGGCCACAGGTAACGGATTCAGCAATGCGAAGCCAATCGAAGCAACCACCGCCAAGTAAGATATTCTCACAACGCCTCCAGTATTATTGGTTAAAAAGATCACGCACACCGCGCATGATACACCTCAACTTTAGTTGTTCCAACCCGCCTGCCTGGGCTCGCTTGATCAGTTGATGTCCGGACAGCTCGACAACCTTGAGAGCCGGCTCAATCATGCACCGTACTACATAACGCTAATGGGAAAACTGATATATTGGCTAAAGTGGGCAAGGGTGGCTGCCACTGATTCTTTGCCGCAACTTAAAATGAAGGGGACTGACATGAAAAAACTGCTGATAACCGGTCTCGCCCTGTTCGGGGGTGCATTTTCCGCCGCCGCATACTGCGCGCCGGGCGAATGGTGGGAAGTATCCAGCAAGATGGAGATGCCCGGCATGCCCTTTGCCATGCCTGCGACCACCTCCAGGGTCTGTGTTGCCAAGGGTAGTGAGAATGTCCCGCCGATGCAAGACAAGGAGTGCAAGATGACTAATGTCAAAAAGTCGGGCAGCAAGACCTCATGGAAGGTGCTCTGCACCAGCAACGGCAGTGTGATGAACGGCACCGGTGAGGTCACTGGCAACCAGGACAGCTACCATGGCACGATGCGCATCTCCAGCACGTCCAATGGCGAAACGATGAACATGACCACCGCTTACAAAGGCAAGCGTGTCGGTCCCGCCTGTAACTCGTCGCAGCCTTGAGTTGTTTTTGTTAAACCGGACAAATCGGGCCATGAGAGCGGGATAGGTGCATCCGGATTTATGCGGACGCACGTTTCTATAGACTAACTGTTGTGTTTACCATTACAGGAGGATATGCATGAATACCTGCAAGGAGCATCACAATCACGACCACCAGCATGGTCCGGGCTGCGGCCATCTGGCCATAAGCCACGGTGGCCATACAGATTATCTACACGATGGCCACTTGCACCACATCCACGGCGGGCATATTGATGAGCATGTGCTGGAGGTCAATGCCGCGAATCCAGTCCAATGCGCCCCTGGTCACGCCTGTGCCGGGCATGATCGAAGCCATGTCCACGGGCCCGTTTGCGGGCATCAGCAGGTTCCGCATGGCGACCATGTGGATTACCTGGTTGACGGGCACCTGCATTATCCCCATGGCGACCACTGTGATTTTCATGGACTGCTGGCAGTGCAGGCCTAGCCTGGCGCCTGGTCAATTTCCCGCCAGCAGGTGAGCGGTATAATTCATTGCAAATGGCACTAGCAGGATAGCGACAAGCAATAGTATCAGCGCTGCATTAAAGCTGATTCCGGCTTGTCGGCGGGTGATTTTTCTGAAGACCCAGGTAGTCAGGAAAACACCGCCGAACAGGAGTGTCGAACCGAGTCTGGTTATCTGGTTTTTTATTGCAGTCAGTAAGGGATTCATTCTTCTTTATCGACTATCGCTGGCATTTCTAATTTACCTCAGTTTAACCCTTCCATAAAGTTCTGCTTCTCGCCGACCTCCCGGACAGGGAAACCCATGATTCTGCTTTGTCTTTGCTTTTGCCTTTCACGGCGCTGTCACCTATGAAAAATCGCGGCCCGCTTTACCACGGGGTTCAGATCGAGAGAAGCTCCTGGACCAATTTAGCATTACTGGTAACTGACTTGGTCTGACTAATCCACCAATGCCAATCAGAGGGAGATACGATCATGTCGGACGCGACCCAGATCCCAAGCATGAGATGGCTGCCGGATTACCCCAGCTTGCAGGCAAAAAGATCGTCGGCGGGCATGCTGTTGCTGCGGTTGGTTTCGATGACGGCCTGAAAATCAGGAACAACCCCCCGGGCGCCGCCGAAACCACCGGTACTTTGCTGATCAGGAACTCGTGGGGAACAGGCTGGGGCGCAGCTGGTTACGGCTGGCTACCCTATGCTTACGTGACGAATCATTTAGCCGACGATTGGTGGGCGCTGCTCAAGCAATCCTGGATCGATACGGGAAACTTTGGTTAAATACAACAGGGGAGGGGCGCAAGTTTTATCTGTGGGCAGCACTTATTCTTATTAACTGGCTGGGGTAGCATAACTGCCCCAGCCGGTTTTTTTGTCACTTGTTGGGAGATCAGTATTAAGCTCGTAGATGCTTGCCCCGAAAAGAAGCCGATGCGCCGGACTGGCACACCAGTCGCAAGAGCATCGGCTAATCGAGTCATTGGTCCTGACTATGTATGACTTACAGAGGTCAGAAGACCCTCCTTGCCAGCACCCCTCCCCAAGGTTTCAGGATCAGTTTCATTGTGATCGTCCACCCTTTGATGAAAAAAACCAAATAGCGACGCCAACTATACCTGCTACGAGAATCATCAATTCCATGATTACCTCCTTTAAAGATCGAGATATTCAAGAATGTGACCGACTTGCTGACCATCTGCCACCGTTGCACTTCTCTCAGTCCAGTCGGCAAATACCTTCAAAAACATCTCCGTTACTGTTTAAAGAACACCCTCTGCAGACAAAATTACTCACGCCTGCATCGATTCGATTCTAGTTAAAATAGAAAGTTCTTGCCACTGGCAAAAATGTACTGGTTTGAGACCTTCTCTGTAGAGGCTTCATGCTTTTGAATCTCGGTTAGTTCTTGTTCGTAGAGCTTATGCATCGGTACGGGTCGCTTTTCATCATGAAAAATATACTGTTGTTGCCATACTTCCTGCTGCTCGTAGCGTGCGCCCACCAAAAGGCGTCGCAGGGATTCGATAGCGAATTTGATGGCGGCAAAACCTGGGCCGAACTGCAGATGCAATTGCCCGCCTACCCCAAAGCGGAGAATCTGCTGCCGTTTGATGCTGGCCCTGCCAGTGAAAATCTGCATTACATCGATGCGCCCTCCATCGTGGTAGGGGAAGATGGCATAGTGCGTTACACCCTGGTAATCGAATCGCCCGCAGGAGCGATGAACATAAGCTACGAGGGGATGCGGTGTGCGACCGGGGGTGCGAGAGAGGGTGAGAGATTGCAGATATTGATATTCAAATTTCACATCACCGAAAAAAGGCTTTACGCCATTGGCCGTGACGACAAGACCTGGGTGCGGGTGCGGGCATCGAAATGGGAGGAACTCGAAGATATCCCGCAGCATTATGCGCAACGGGCGCTTGCCAGATATTTCTTCTGCCCGGCTAATGTTATTGTAAAAAATGAGGAAGAGGCCATTCAATCGTTGAAGAGAGGCAGCCATCCACGCGTGATTCAGTAGCCAGCGGCGCTCGCCTGCAGGAGAAGGCGTTACAAGTGCCGATCTGTCCCCATGACAGCGGTTGTCAAAACGATTTTCCCGATGTGCATGCCGGACTCCATCAATCGGTGGGCTGCGGCCGCTTCCTCCAGCTTGAAGGCCCTGAATACCAGGGGTTTTAACTTCCCCTGCTGCAACAATGGCCAGACTTGCTGCTCCAGTTCCTGCGCGATCTGTGCTTTCTCCGGAACACTGCGGGAGCGCAGCGTTGACCCGGTGTGCGTCAGCCGCTTTGTCAGCATGGTCATCAGGTTCAGTTCCTTGGCAGGGCCATTCTGGACGCCGATCTGAATGATGCGGCCATTCAGCGCGGCGGCCTGGTAGTTCCTGGCAACATAGTCGCCAGCGACAATATCAACAATGATATCTACCCCCTTGCCAGAGGTGAATTTTCTGGCTTCCTCGACGAAATCCTGCATGTGGTAATTGATGGCCAGGTCCGCGCCCAACGCCAGGCATGCCTGCCGCTTTTCCTCTGAGCCAACCGTCACCAGTACCGTGGCGCCGAATGCCTTCGACAGCAGCGTGGCAGCCGTGCCGATGCCGGAGGAGCCCCCATGAATCAACACCATTTCGCCAACCTTGAGCTGGCCGCGCTGAAACAGGTTGGCCCAAACCGTGAAGAAGGTTTCCGGCAGAGCCGCCGCTTCCGCCATGCTGAGACTTTGTGGTACCGGCAATGCATTGCTTTCATGCACGCTGCAGTATTCGGCGTAACCGCCACCCGCAACGAGCGCACACACTTTGTCGCCGACGTTGAAGCGAGTGGTTCCAGCGCCCAACGCGGCGACTTCCCCGGCAATCTCGAGTCCGGGAATCGTGGACGCACCTGCAGGGGGAGGGTACAGCCCGCGCCGTTGCAGAACATCCGGACGATTGACGCCAGCCGCCGCAACTCTGATCAGAATGCATCCGCTCGCGGGATGGGGAATAGGATATGCAGCAGGCACCAGCACTTCCGGCCCCCCGAAGCACTTGATATCGATAGCCAGCATGGTTTGCTGGCTGTTGGATGAGTTTTCCATCTCGGGCAGAAAAAATCAGTACGGTTGAGTTGGCTCGTGTAACGCGCGTGCTTGATTGTGGCTGAACCTTACAGGTACGCCCATTTCTACCAAGCTCCAGATGGCAGTCACTATACCGCATGAAGGATAGTGGATGAGGAGTTCGAATTACTTTGTCGTGCTGCGCCGCCCCCCGTAATTCGACCCTCTCGGAAACCTGCCAAGCCTTGTTCAGCAAGGCTTCAGTCAATATTGGGAAGTCTGCCCTGTAATATTTGACAGCTAGACCGGCGTCTCACTATGTCGTTTCATACCCCCATCGTCAATCAATAAGGAGGTTCCAGGCATGGATGGACAAGTATATGAAATCGTCGATTGCCCGAATCAGGGAACAGCCAGCGGTATTGTCTGTTAATGATTACCGTTTTTTTCTTCAAGTGGTTTGTTTGTGAGCCTTAAACCGGGGTGGGGAGATCCGATAACAGGCCATCACTTCATCTATGCTACCGGATCTTCGCGGGCTATCAATCTGGCTCTGCGGTCTCTTTCCGCCCTGTCACTGTTCCAAGTGTACTGCTCACAACCTGTAGCTGCATTGCGCTTTTGAATCCCGGGGTGTTCGCGTTCGTCGGGCCTGAGTTTCGGCGCGGGTCACACCAAGTGTTACAAGATATTCATTTGGTGTTTTTCCAGGTCGTGACGGTCCGACTGGAAATATAAGGACATGTTTGTCCGTATGTTAATTAATAACTGTGGGGCTATATGGATAACTACGCAATTATTCGCCGTCAACTTCGATCTCTGCGTGCGGAACGTGCATTGTTGGGCCGCATGAATAACCTGGATAAGGACACCATTTCTCGCCGACAAGCCCGGCCTGACTGTGCGGCTCATGATCTGCCGAGTTCCAAGTACAACCTCGCTATTTTTTGCCGCAATGCGCGGTTTCGTTCTGCGCAATATGCTTTTCCTCTCCGCCTTCACTTTCAAAGGCACGATCTTCAACAGGTGGTCTGGATTCTCCAGCAGGAACTGGATTCGTTGATTCGCGCCATCCACTTGCTTTCCATTGAAGACCACTCCGAGAGACATAAACTGATCAAAGCCTCGGTAAATGGCGAGCCCTGGATGGTCGATGCAAGTGACGGGATTCCGCTAGAGATTACTTGCAAGGGCATGGCGGAGAATTCCGAACAGTTTTACGCATGGACAGCTTCGGTGTATAGGTTCAGCCGCGCTTTTATCCATCTTTCTGCCTTAGACGACCTCAGTACCAGAGACCCATTCCGCAGTTTGCCGGAAGGCCACAGGCGGGATATTCTTCAGTATTTGCAGAACTACCACGGGGAGTCAATTGAAGACAATGCCTCGTTTACCGATATCAGCAGTTATTTCCCGGCAGTGTTCGAAGAGGTTTCTGACAATCTGGAGTGGTATTTGCGCTGTCTGGAAAACGAGGAAGATATCTAGCCGTGATCAGCGGCCCACTTGGCTGCTGTCAGCCATGCGCTGAAGGTCTCAGTTGTGTTCAGCTTGCGACCTTATCCTGTAGACGCATTGCGTTTTTGAATCTTGGTTGGTTCTCGTTCCTAGAGCCTATGCCTCGGCACGGGTCGCGCCAAGCAGCTCAGGAAGGTTAAATGCTGTATATTTGTTGAAATCCAGTCAGTAAGCTGTTCTTAGCGCGATCCGCTACGCTGAGTTAGCAGGCTGTTGAAATTTGATTCATGAAGGTGATTTGCAGTATTTTATGGGGTAGTCAAACCCTTCCCGATGCCGAATAAATCGATTGCAGCGCATTTTGAGAGGCCGCCTTTTTACGGTGAACTTACGCAACGCGAATTTCAACAGCCTGTTAGAGAGCAGCTATTGGAGTTAGGGCGCAATACTGTCTCCCTATAACAAAGTTAGAATTTTTCATGCTATTTCGCTATGATGTGAGCTGAGGAGAACGAGCCATGAGCCAAACTTACACCGCAGTAATTAAGCAAGATGCCAATTGGTGGATTGGCTGGATAGAAGAAGTGCCTGGCGTAAATTGTCAGGAATCTTCACGAGAGATTTTATTACAGTCACTGCGCGGGACTTTAATTGAAGCAATTGAGCTAAATCGTGCAGATGCACTTAATGCCGCTGGCAAGAGATTTGAAGAGCTGCCAATAGCCGTATGAAACGGCGTGATTTACTGTCACATCTCATGGCGCATGATTGCGTGTTACTGCGCGAGGGTGGTAGTCATTCTTGGTGGTGCCACTCAAGCACAAATAGGCGAAGCGCCGTTCCAAGGCACAACGAAATCAGCAACCACTTGGCTGTCAAGATTTGCCGTGATCTTGGCGTTCCAGAGCCAAAAAAGTTCTAACATTACGCTCAACCCGGAGGCTTCTCGATCATGCCGCTTGCGCCGGTTAGCTCTTTGTTAGACGGCTACTCGTCTAGCATGGGAACTGACGGGTCGGGTCGCAACGCACGCCGAGGGAAATGACGACATGAATTATTCTCGACCTACGCCCTGCCACTCAGAACTCGTGGCCGCGGCATGAGCGAGGCCCACTTTTGTGGACGGGCAAGTTGATGTTACTTTATCAACTTGTTAGGAGAATCCATGAAACGTATCCCTCGTCGTATTTTTACCGCAGAATTTAAACGTGAAGCAATCAAGTTAGTCACAGAGCAAGGTCTGACGTTGGCGGAAGCCAGCAGAAAGTTAGATGTTGCCACTAAATCATTACGCACCTGGATGGATCAGCAAGAGCGTGGCAAGCTCAAGTCCAGCCTTGGTGCATCAAAGCTCACGGCAGATCAGCAGCGCATTCGTGAGTTGGAACGAGAGTTGGCAATCGCGAAGATGGAGCGCGACATCTTAAAAAAAGCGACGGCGCTCTTCGCGAAGGAGTCGAAGTGAGATACGCCATGATTGATCAACTCCGTCACCAGCATCCAGTCACCAAGCTATGCGATTTGCTCAATGTTGCCAAGAGCGGCTATCAGGCATGGAGTACCGGTAAAGTCGTGCCGCCGCGCAAACTTGAAGATATGCGTGTCAATCAGCGTCGAAAACTTTCCACTAGTCAGCGTCCAAATGTTTCCACTTTTCTGGTTTGTTGAGAGTAATTTTTACGCTGTTTGAAGCGATAAGAATCGTTGCCTGTTTCGAGGATGTCGCAATGATGGGTAATGC
>JAUSLF010000078.1 GCA_030646695.1 Nitrosomonadaceae bacterium | reverse complement strand
CGGAACAGGACCCGATGGCGCCGCACCGATCAGAGAGATATTTCCATAACAAGCAGATTTACAGCAGCCTCACCGGGCTTGTACAACAAACGGTTCAGATTGTGGCTCGCTTCGCGATCACAATCTAACCTTACTCGTTAGGCATTTAATTCTACCCTGGCCCCTTTAGCCCCTGATACTCCACCTATCTTCATTTCAGCGATCAGCTTCATTGCCTCTGTATCCGACACAACAACGATTTTGTCGCGGTGATTACAGTACAAGTGTGGCTTGCAACCGGTCTTTTGCTTTGGCTGAACCCAAGCTTTAAACTTCGTGCCTACGGGGTAGAGCAAAGTATTGACCATACGGCGACTGCACTCAAGCAGCATTGTGGGCGGATAAGATTGTCCTGCCACAGGGCGAATTTGCACCGGGTCACGGTGTCCAGAAGTACTCCCGAGTTCAAAGGATTCAACCACCAATAGTCGATATGCGCCGCTCATGGCTATGTGATTCCTAACGTAAAATTGAGGCGCGCCGCGCTTTTGCGGCGTCGCTCTCGAATGAAAGGTTGGGCTGTTTTCTCATTTAAAATCACTATGTTGAAAAACTAATTAAATCTGGCTACAATACAAAAATGTCAATTGTAAGGCCTGACCCCAAGACTTTTCCCCGCAAAGTCCCTGCACGTCAGGGAGGCTAAATGCCAAAAAATCCCTCTACGGCGCCGCCCGCCAACCTTTTCCCACCATACAACGCAACCTCTCCAGCTCAGCGCTCGTAGTATCCGTAATACTGGAAGTCTGTCGCTGACACTCGGCAACGTCGGCTTCCCACTCGGACCGATCCTTGTACACGTGGACCCACCCGGCCGGAGGGCTTGTACTTACCGGGGGGCTCGTACTTACGCATGAAGCCGTCCCAAGAGCGACCGCTAGCCCCACCCATACACGTACGCTCGCCGACATACTGGCCAATCGCATCTGAATTTTCCTATTTTCGCTCTGCGCTCATCATTACTCGGCCTACTTGTGGCCCACTCCCTCTCAATCGAACCTGAAGAACTCTGCTAAATCCACTCGCGCTTATTCTGTATACAAGAACCGAATTTCGATTCGCGTCGATCAATTCCTCTGATGGTTGCCCGAATAGACTCTCGAATGAAAGGCGCGTAACAGAGGTCGCTTCGACGAGCTCGAAATAAATGGACGCGTAAGGGCCTCTATTGGAGCGCATGGCGGTAATCACCGTAAACGGCGCCGTTGTCCGGAACACGTAGTCAAAGCTTGTCACCGACCCAGATGATCTAACGCGATCTCTAAATTCTTCGTCAAGTTCGGCGTCAATTCTGTTCTCGAGTACCGGATTACCAAGGTCGCCTTCGCAGATTGGTCTGGGGGTACTACTGCTACAGTGCGCCATAAGTTGCATTGCCACGCTGACGCGAACGTTAGCCAATTGCTTGATCAACAACGCGACTCCATCCTTCGGCTGCAGCAACGCGGCTCGCTCCAGATCCGGAAAGACATCGCGCCACTGAAGAGCCTTTTTATAATCCACGGCCAAGCAGGTCGGGCTTGCGGTTGCAAGTATGAATGCGACGATCCAAAGAAATCTTACGTGTATGCTGAAATAGTTCCTCACAAGCCCTCCCGGCTAATTCTCGACAATTGTCATTGTGTGTTGCTTAAATCGTACGATTCCAGGGCATGACAAGACATACTGAACGTATACCCCGCCGATCGGCAATTGAGGACAATAACTTCCGCCCTTGGGGCGTTTCGCAAAATATCATCGCGAAGCCCGAATTGATCCAATATTGCGTTCACCGCTATCAGAGTGTACGTGTGCGTCCTTAGGCCGGGGACTAGGTAATTGGCGGCTGTCGATACGGCAGGAATCGGGTCCCCGCGATTGATGACAACTTGAAGCCTGTCAATTTCACCCCGCCGCAAAAGCCCGTCCCACTCCAGCATCGCGAGCTCTGTAATCTGCGGTCCGATCAGACGGACGTTTTTTGCCGTTGCGTGACGATTTGCCAGAGCGGCTAGGCAGATCATTGCGCCATTGCTATAGCAGTCCAGCGTTCCAAAAATCTTGCCTCTGAGTTCATCGTATTTCTTTTGCAGAACGGGCGTGGCACGACCGCTTGCGAAGTTGTCCCACATACCGCGCATTCCGATGTCGTCGAGCTTGTTGCTTGATACCGCGAGTCCGATGACATAGTCATAGTCCCGCAGGCGCACAAAATAATCGGGTCTGACACCGGCTCGTTCCAGCTGCTCTTTTAACGCGATCTCCGCCGCCGCTCGCTGCGCGGGTAGGGGTGCATAGTGATATGTCTGGTATTCCTGGGCGATACCAACGACAAGTCCAAGTTTCACACAATTATTTTGGCATGGTGACGGCGGCGCCGGAAACCGCCTTTCGTGCTCCAATAGTTGCGCGCGGGCTAGTGCCAGGTCTTCCTCCATTGCAAATTGTGCTCTGTAGCGATCGACCCATTGCTGTAGCTCCGTGTCCGCGCGAAGTCCAAGCAGGTTCTCTGCGAACGCGACCGCTTGCCTCATGTTTCCCGCGTCAAGTGCAAGTCGCATTCGCTCGAAGTTCTTGTCTATGAGCTTCTGGTTCTCAGTATCGGCTATCCATTTGCGCAGACCGGAATCATCCTTGATCTGAAGTGCCTCCCGAGCGAGTTGCAATGCACGGTCCACATCCCTTGAGTTCATTGCGTCATCAACGGCGCCCACTTTTGCCCAAAAGCGCTGCTCCTGTTCGGCCCGCGCCAGCCACTTTCGTAGTTCTTCGTCATCCTCGAGCGACAGCGCGGCGCGGACAAGAGCGATAGCAGCGTCCCGATTTCCCGCAGCGGCCGCTTCCTGCGCCTCTTGGACTCTCTTCAGAAACTCGGCGTGCCGCCTCTGCGGTGCCTCCCGTATATATCTGGATATCGGGTTATCCCGAAAGAAATCGAAGCTCGATCCACTGGACTCTCCTCCGGATCGCTGACGAGGCTCCGAGCGCCCAGTGTCGCAACCCAAGACATCACGGCGTTGGCATCCCGACTCCCTCCAATCGCAGCCACAGCGCGATTGGGCATGGGTTAGTTCTGCCAATGGGAGAAAAAGCATCAACACAACTGCGCACAGGCCACGACGCAATGTCATATTAACCCCCTTCTTGTTTGAATGCCCAACGTTCGCCTTCAGCGGCGCGCCGCTTTTGGCGCGTCCGCTGGAAGGCGTTGTTGGGCATAACACTACCGCATATGCGCATGGTAGCTGCGCGAATTTGGTTGCCAGTCAAAGTACACTCCGCCCGCAAGCTCTTTATCCATTTGTTCAACTAGTAGCTGGGGTAGTTCAAGGATTTCTGACCAGAGAAGCTGTGGCTGCGGATGATCAACGCGGGCGGCGAACATCTCGACCTTGTATTTACCGGGCACGAACTTGAATGCTGTATCACTTGGCGGAAGAAAATGGTGGTTCAGAACGACGCCCTGCTCTCCGACGTACAACCCACTACCTCTCTTTAGTTTTTCTTCACCATAGACCCATACATTGAACGTTTGGGTGGTCTCTCCACGCGTGAGCCGAACGTGCAAACTACTTAGGACGTTACCGCGCTTTGATGTGCTGTAAAGCAGAGTTCTAAGGTAGACCTTGGGCGCCAAACTTCTGGTATCGGCGTTGCCTGCGTCTGCCCCAAAATAAACGGTTGTGGGTTGCGTCATTCTTACGTGACCTTTCCGGAAGAGCGTTAAGTACGCGACCGTGGCCGAAATAGCCAACGAGCTACCGGCAATTAAGACTGCCCAAATTTCTAATGGAACGGTCATTGAGATTGGAATTGCCTCTGTGATACCCAACGTTAAGTAGACACCGCTACTGGTGCATACAACCGACTTCCGCAGTACCTAATTGGTACCATCATTTCCACCACCTCAAAAAATTCCATCAGCCAATTCTTTCAGCTTTAAAGCGATCAGAGCGGAAAACACCTCTGCGCAGTTGCCATACCCAAAGTGCCCTAGAACATCGGTTTCTTCTTGGCCTTGTTATAGCGTTTGACCCCGGCCATGATTTCCGCCTTGGCTTCCTTGACTCCAACCCAGCCGACGATCTCGACCCACTTGCCTTCTTCCAGGTCTTTGTAGTGGGCAAAGAAATGTGCGATTTGCGAGCGCACCAGTTCCGGCAGGTCCTTGTGCGATTTTTTGCCGCGGTAGAGACTGCAGAGCTTGTCGATCGGTACCGCCAGGATCTTGGCATCCTCACCGGCTTCGTCGGTCATTTTCAACATGCCCAGCGGCCGGCAGCGCACCACCACGCCGGAGATCAGCGGCACCGGCGACAGCACCAGCACATCCACCGGATCACCGTCGTCTGACAGAGTGTGCGGAATATAACCATAGTTGCACGGATAGTGCATCGACGTGGACATGAAACGATCCACAAACATGGCGCCGGTTTCCTTGTCCACTTCATACTTGATGGGATCGGCGTTCATCGGTATTTCGATGATAACGTTGCAATCGTTGGGGAGGTCGCGGCCAGAATTTACTCGATCGAGATTCATTTGCGCTCCTGCTGACTGGAAAGTGGCTATTATAGACATGAGTCCGGGAGATTAACCAATTCGTGCCCATGCGCATGCTGCTCAACTTAGCCGTTATGGCTGCAATCGCCTACGCTGCGCTGCTAATGCTGCTGTTTTTTGCCCAGCCGCGCCTGATCTATTTTCCTGAAACCGGGTTTGACCACATCGCCACCCCCGAGCAGGTGGGGCTGGCCTACGAGTCGGTGGAAATTACCACTACCGACAACGAGACCCTGCACGGCTGGTTTGTGCCGGCTCCTGCTGCTACTACGGCCAAGGGCACGGTGCTGTTCTTTCACGGCAACGCCGGCAACATTTCCTATCGCCTGTACTATCTGGCCATGCTGGCTGAGCTGGGCTATGACACTTTCATTTTCGATTATCGCGGCTACGGCCGCAGCAGCGGCTCACCCTCGGAATCCGGCACTTATCTCGATGCCCAGGCGGCGTGGCATTACCTCACCGTAACCAAAGGCATTCCGCCTGCCCGCGTGGTGCTGTTCGGTGAATCCCTCGGCGGCGCGGTGGCGGCCTGGCTGGCGGTACGCGAGAAACCGGGAGCGCTGGTGCTGGCTTCCACCTTCACTTCCGTGCCCGACATGGCGGCAAAAATTTATCCCTATCTGCCGGTGCGGCTGCTGTCCCGTTTCGAATACAACACCCTGGAATATCTGCGCTCGGTTACTTGCCCAGTGTTCGTTGCCCACAGCCCGCAGGATGAGATCGTGCCGTTCGAGCAGGGCCGGGCGCTATACCAGGCAGCGCCGCAGCCGAAGCAGTTCCTGGAACTGCAAGGCGGCCACAATGACGGCTTCATTTTCATGCGGAAACCATGGATCAAGGCGCTGGGGGATTTTATTGGCGCGAACCTGGGGGCGCCTCTATAATCCACGGCGAATGCAGCGCGGATGAGCCACATTCAGGCAGCTTGTTCTGAATTTACAAAGGTGTTCAGGTGCCCAATACCGAAGATATTCTCCAAGCTGGCGACAGTTCCGAAATGATGGAATGCGGTGCGATTCCGCATCAGGCGCCTGCGAACGAATGGTCAGTTCTGGCGATTCTGGTGGGAGTGCATTTCATTCATATCATGGATTTCATGATCATGATGCCGTTGGGCCCGCAGTTCATGCGCTTGTTCGAGATCACCCCGCCGCAATTCGGTTTTCTGGTGTCAATTTATACTTTCAGCGCGGGGCTGTGCGGTTTCTTCGCCGCGTTCGTGATCGACCGTTTTGACCGCAAGACGGTGCTGATGGTGCTGTGCGGCGGCTTTGCCATCGCCACATTGTTGTGCGCGCTGGCACCGAACTATCCGATGCTGCTGGCGGCGCGGGCGGTAGCGGGAGCATTCGGCGGGGTGATGGGAGCGATGGTGTTTTCCATCGTTGGCGACATCATTCCCGAATACCGCCGCGGTGCCGCCACCGGCACGGTGATGTCGGCCTTTTCCCTGGCAGCGGTGGTGGGTTTGCCGATCGGCCTGTTTCTTGCCAACTTGTCGGACTGGCGCGCGCCGTTCTTTTTTCTGACTGCACTGGGCGTATTGATAATCGCCGCCGCCTGGTGGGCATTGCCGCCATTGCGCGCTCATCTTGAACATCAGCGCGAAAGCAGCCCTTTGCGGCAGTTGCGCACGATTTTTTTCAACCGCAATCATTTGAACGCGTTTGCCTTGATTATCATGCTGATGTTCGCCGGCTTCTCGGTGATTCCTTTCATCAGTCTCTACATGGTCGCCAACGTGGGGCTGGCGGAAACCGATCTGCCTTATCTCTATTTTTTCGGCGGCCTGGCGACATTCTTTACCGCACGCTGGATCGGCAGATATTCTGACCATCACGGCAAGCGCAAGGTGTTCGGCATCCTCGCCGTGATCTCCATCGCACCGATCCTGCTGGTCACGCATTTGTCAAAAGTGCCGGTGATTCTGGCAATCGGCGCTACCACGCTGTTCATGATTTTTGTCTCGGGGCGTTTCGTACCGGCGATGGCGCTGATAATTTCCAGCGTGGAGCCGCGATTGCGCGGCAGCTTCATGAGTTTCAATTCCTCGGTGCAGCAGATCGCCGCAGGTTTTGCCTCGCTGATGGCGGGGTCGATCATGGGCAAATCGGCTGCCGGGGAGTTGACCCGTTTTGGCACGGTGGGCATCATTGCCGCTGTCTCGACCCTTGTATGTATTTTTCTTACGGCCAAGTTGCGCTCTGCTGAAGAGAGATCTGTCGAGTGAGTTCACCCGGCTGGACACCGGATTTTCTGCAAGCCTCTGCACTGTTCGAGCCGCTGCGTCCGGCAGGAAACGGTCTTGAGCATCTGCACCATTGGCCCGATATCGGCGCTCTGGAGCATTTGCGGGATCATGCGATCGCACCGCCCGTCACCCGCTCCGGCAAACCGGTGCGTTTTGTCCCGCAGAATGTTGCAGCCCGTGAATTTGCGCAACAGTATGAACAGCGCATCTATCTCGCGGGAGAAGTGCAGACCCGTGCGCACAACTGGCATGATCTGTTCAATGCGCTGGTATGGCTCACCTTCCCGCGCGCCAAAGCGGCGCTCAACCAGTTGCACTATCAGGCGCTGCTGCAGGAACACGGCAATGAAAAAGCGCAGCGCGGCCCGCTACGCGATACGGCAACGCTGTTGGATGAATCGGGGGTGATCGTGGTGAGCAGCGATGCCGGATTGAGCAAGTTGCTGCAAGATTTCGAATGGAAGCAATTGTTCTGGCGGCAGCGTGAGGCAGTGTGTGCTCACATGAGATTCTTTCTATTCGGCCACGGACTCTACGAGAAAGCGCTGAAACCTTACACCGGCATGACCGGAAAAGGCATCATCCTTGCGGTGGAACAGGATTTTTTTTACCACCCTCTGGCGCTGCAACTTGCTGCGGCCGATTCGATGTTGGATAATTTTTTGTCCGGCGGTGCCGCTGCCCCGGTCATTTTATCGCCGGTGCCGCTGCTGGGTTACCCCGGTTGGTCGCCGGACAATGCAAATGAGGTCTATTATGACAACAGCCAATATTTCCGTGCGCGCTCGCCGCGCGCTGCGGATTGTTGAGAGGGAATAAACCATGCTGGTAATCGCTCACCGCGGATTTCACGCTGCAGTCCCCGAAAATACCCTGGCTGCTTTCGAAGCGGCGGTGACGCTGGGAGTGAACGGAATTGAAACCGATGTGCGTATCAGCCGCGACGGTCTGCCGCTGCTGATCCACAATCGGGTGATTGCATCCGGACAGGCGGTAGCCGATCTTACTCATGACGAAATCGAACAGGTACTCGGACATAAGGTGCCGACTCTGGACGAAGCGCTGGAGTGTTACCCCGGTATTCTGTGGAATGTCGAGATCAAGACCGCACAGACGCTGCCGCTGGTGATCCGCGTGCTGAAAAAATATCAGGTTGGCCATCGTATTCTCGTCACTTCTTTCCGTCACGATGTAGTGGCGGTCTGCGCATCCTCACTCCAAATGGACTGCGGCTTGCTGGTAGCGCACCGGCCGCAGGTTCTCGCTTCCCTGCTGGCCGGTTGTGAAGGCAATCCCAGGATTGACCATATCGTCTGGGATTACAACATCCTGGACGAGGTTTTGTTGCAGCAGGCTGCTGCGGACGGTTTTCGCAATTTTGTCTATGGCCCGGTGACGCAAGCCGAACACCGCAATTGTCAGGAATTGGGCATCGATGGTGTGATTACCGATTACCCCCTCTTAGCGCAGAGCTCATAGTGTTGTAAGGAATTCCAGTCCCATTCGACTAAGGTTCAAGAATCCGGATATTTCATGCCGGGGTCTTGGTTCAAATCCGGCCTTTGATGGCTGTTTGCTTACCCCTTAACCTTAGGAGAATTAGCCATGAAAACGAAACAGAAACTTTTGACCTCTTCCCTGATGGCTGGCCTGATGGCGTTCTCTTTGAGTGTGCCAGCGTATGCCAACCCCTGCGCACCGAAGGCGAAAATGCAGCATAAGCATGACATGAAGAATCCCTGCGCTGCCAAGAATCCCTGTGCTGCAAAAAAATACTAGGAATGCTTGCACAGCAACATAAGAACTTCTTCATAATGAAAGGAAAATCATGAAAACCCAGATTAAACCGTTAAGAGCGGCAATCGTTTCCGGGTTGTTTGGCGCGGTGATTGGCATGCCCATGACGTTGGCTGCGGCGCCTTGCATGCCTTGCGCGCCGCGAGCCGGTAAGCGTAATCCATGCAGTCCCTGCGCCGCCAGAAATCCATGCAGGGCAAGGAATCCTTGTGCGGCCATGAATCCCTGCGCTGCCAGTGGCCGGATTGATCCTAAGCAGGTGACCCGGCCCAAGGGAACAAAACCGTATAAGGGAAATCACCAGGCATTGCAGGATGAAGGCAGGGCCTTGTGGAACGACCCAAAGCTGAGCAGTGGCGGCAGCCTTTCCTGTGCAACATGCCATCAGGATGGCACTGCCATGCTTCAACCCAGCTTTGCCAAGCCTTATCCGCACTTTGTTCAAATGGCGGCGGACAGTGCCAGTATGAAATCGATTACGCTGGAGGAAATGGTACAGCTCTGCATGGTCAAACCGATGCAGGCCACGCCGCTCGCTTGGGATTCACGGCAACTTGCTGCGTTGACGGCTTATACGGCTAAACTGCAGAAGTCGTTCAAGCCAGTTGCTGGAGCACATAACCCCTGTGCCGCTAAGAATCCTTGTGCTGCCAGGAATCCTTGCAGTGCTGGGGGGACCTGCGCAGCAAAGCGGCACTAACAATAGCGAAACTCTTGCAGGTTAGCTTCGTGCGATGAGGTGCCAGTGTGTGTACTTCATCGCATTTTTCAATTTTTGAAGATAGAGAATGGAATCCGCTGATTTTACCGCGTTGCCCCGCGAGCAGCTCGCACGCATGGCCGATGCCGGCGCACAGATTGTCGAATGCTACCGAGTGTTGCACAAAGCTGGTCTTAATATCGTCGGCGAGGTGCTGAAGGGGCAGGGTATGTTTTACGAACTCGAACACTACCCGAAGGATGATGTGTTTGATGGGGAAACGCACAGCCAGTATTACTATCATGCGCACCGCACCGATGCCGGAGAGAACGGCCATTTTCACACTTTTCTGCGTCAGCCGGGGATGCCAGTTGCGACACTACCCATCCCCTACAATGGCGAAGAACCTTGGCCAGTGGGGAAAGATGCGCTCTCCCATCTTATCGGCATTTCAATGGATGCCTACGGCTTCCCTATTGGGTTATTCGCTACCAATCGATGGGTCACGGCCGAAGCGTGGTACAAGGCCGAGGATGTGATTGCCATGCTTGATCGTTTTAAGATTGACCATGCATTCCCGTCGTGGCCGGTTAACCTGTGGATTTCTGCCATGCTGGTATTGTTTCGGCCACAGGTAGAGGCGTTGTTACGTCAGCGTGACCAAGTAATTGCCAAATGGGAACGCAAGCACCACGGTGTTGATGTCTTCGAGGACCGGAAACTGGAGCTTACCGGGCACACGTCCATCGATGTCGAGCAACAGATTAAGGAGGTGGTAGCGGCACTCGAGAACCGCTACGAAACAGCCTGCCCTGATACAGTCTGGCACCGCAAAGCGTGAAGACTCGCGTAATCGTAGGGATAGCCGGGGTTGTGGTGAAACTCAGAATGGCCAGTGCCAGAACGGCTTGGAACGGGTAGCGCTGATGGAAATATGTTTGCTGCCTTCCTGTGCCAGATGATCGAGCAGATCGTTGTCGACCTCCGGCTCGAGATCGCTGGCGGTACCGTGCCTTCCCGTTGTTTCGATTGCCAGGTGTGATCCCTCTCTTTTGACCAGCGCTTCACCGCCGCAGGCACGGCAATAAACATGATCGCCATGCTGATGGTGTTTGCTGATAACAATGGTAGGGCCGCATATCGGGCACTGCTGCAGTGGAATGCCGGGTTCACTATGCCCGGCGATGCGATTGAGATATCCCTCTTCACCCAGTCTGATGAATCGCGCTCCCCATTCCAGATGGAACTGTTTGCCGAGATTGGCCTGAATGATAGTTAATGCATTTTCGATGGGCATGGCTCTGCGGTAAGGACGTGTGCTGGTCATTGCGTCGAAGGCGTCGCAGATGCCGACGATGCTGCCGTCCAGGCTGATCTGTTCGCCAATAAGACCGTGCCGGGTATCCTAGCCCATCGGGTGCTTCGTGGTGCTGAATCACAGCGAAACGGGCGAGATCCGCCAGCGGATGATCAGACAATAGGCGGCTTCCTACTTCCGGATGGGTCTTGACCACCGTATATTCCTCGAGTGTAAGTTTATCCGCTTTGTTCAATATTGCATCCGGCACGCTGATCTTGCCGAGATCGTGCAGAAAGCCGCCCAAGGCGATACGGGCAACGGTATTGGCAGGCAGGCCGCCGTCTTCGGCCAGGATGCGGCTGTACTGAGAAACGCGCCACAGGTGGCCTCCCGTATAAGGGTCGCGCGCTTCCACCATCGAGGCCATGATAAAGAGACTCTTTAAAAGATCTTCAACGTGGTTCATGTGCGCAATGAACTATGAGAAACAGCTTGACGAGATGATCCTGTCTCGGCTTCAGCGCCACTTTCTGTTACAACACTTGCCCGGTATGCCATTCCCGCGATTTAAACATGTCATCAAGCGGCGTATCGAAAAGGTGGTTGGCATAATTGCTGATGATCTTGACACTGATTGCCAGCAGAATATCTAGCACATTCTGTTCTGCATAGCCTGCTGCAAGGAAGGTCTCAAGATCGCTTTTTTCCGGGTGGCCGCGCGTATTCAACAAAGTCTTGGTGAATTCGCTCAGCGCATTCAGTTTGGCATCGGGAATTGCTGCACTGTTCCGGATGGCGCCGGTCACTTCCTCCGGTACCTTGGAAAATTTAGCAGCAACCACGCTATGCGCGGCGACGCAATAATGGCAGCCATTTTCGCGGCTGATGGTCAAGAGTACAACTTCCTGCTCAATTGGGCTGAAGCCAGTTTCATTACGAAACTGGTTATAGCCGAAGAGATAGGTATTCAGCAGCCCCGGGGCGTTGGCCATATAGCTGTACATGTTGGGGATGAAACCCGTCTGCTTCAGGGCTGTTTCCAGTACCTCTTTGACCTTGGGTGAGCCGCTCTCGACGTGTTGCTGGGGAAGGCTCAGTGTGGAGTATCCGGACATTTTGATTTCCTTTCTGTTCCTGTTGAAGGTTGATGTAAAACTGATAAAGTAGTTAACGGGGTCAGCCGCAATCTTGTTTGTCCTTCAGGGTGTTGACGATTCGCTGCCTTGCTTCATCCGATAGATGGAGATCATGATGAGTGCGAAAACGGTATGAGGCCTCACGTAAAAAAGCGAGTTGCCGGGTAAAATTAGCGCAGCTGCGGCAAAAGAGCAGGTGCAATTTAAGCGCCATTCTTTCCCGGAATGGCAGCTTTTCATCCATTGCCTGTGAAGCCAATTCACTTGCTTGTTTGCAATTCAACATGTACCTGTTTCCTCAATCAATCCGTCCAAATCCGGCCAGTGAATTTTCAGACATTTACACAGAGACAGCCGGGCGCGATGCATCAGCACCCATGTGTTGGTCGGGCTCAACGCAAAATCCTTACAAATCTCCTCATTACTCATGCCATAAACCTCTTTGGCGAGAAACACCTCAGCCTGCCGCGGCTTCAGTCTGGATAGACATTCTTCAAAGACTTTCCAGAATTCTTTCCGCTGGAATGCCGATTCCGGGCTGGGAAAAGCATCCGGCCTGTCGATCCAACGACCACTAGCCGCAAAAAAATTATCCAGACTTTCATCTTCATCCTGATCAACTAGATCGCTAATCGCCACCTCACGGCCTTGCCGCCGGTAATGATCGAGCAACTTGTATTTGAGTATGGCCGTGAGCCAAGTCCTGACCGATGACTGGTTGGTGAAGCTGCTCCACGAGGCAATGGCAGCCAGCAGGGTTTCCTGAACCATATCCTCGGCCAGATGAGTGTCTTTCACCTTCAGCAAGGCATAGCGAAACAGATAGTCGCCATGATCCTCCAGCCAGGTTAGTGAGTGCGAGCCGTTATTCTTAACCGTCATGGAAGAGATTCTGTCAGGGAGAAATGAATATTAACAACCTAATGATTATAGCCACCGCTTCGCCATTGCAGAAATGAAAGTTTTTTTACGTCGTTTAGTCCGCAATTCGATGCAGGATTCGCAACTCTTGCACCATCTGTTGTTCATCACCTTTCCAGATGCCCTGGTTACCGGCATAGATATCGGCAAGCGCACTACGCCCCATCACGCGGCGGATGAAATTAATGATGGTATCCGCCACACCATCCGGATTATCTGTAGCCGGAAAATGCCCTGACCTTGGAATGTAAGTGATCTGGACGTCATCTGTCCCCAACACGTTGGCAAACCGTTGCGTTTGTGCTGCCGGCATCATGTTGTCGTACTCACCCCACATGATCAGCATCGGGACGGTTATGTCTTGGTAGCGCACGCCATTTGGATTACGTTGCGGGTGATGAGGCAGCAGCAGGGCGGGACTGAGAGTTGCCGCCCGATCCGACAGCACACGCATGTTATGTAGCTTCAACCGCATGGTTGTTGACTTGGCGACGCCCGTGATACCGTCGCCGCAGCCATTTCGCTCGTAGTCCACGTCGACGTAGGGAAAGGTAAGATAACGCAGATTGTATTGATTGTATTTGGAAGGGTCGTACACCATCGTCTTCAGAATCTGCACCAGCGTCTGGTCGAAGGCCGCAAACAGCATCGCATACTGGGCATCGCCTTCCGGCGTATTCGGTATCTCCGCTGCCCGGCCGATGGCCTGTATCTCATTGACGGGGTAACCATCGAAGGCAATCGGATCCATCTGCACAAAGGCATTTAAGCGCTCGTTATACTTGGCGGCATATTGCGAAGCGATACCGCTTCCCCAGTCGTCGGCAATAAAAATGAATTTGCGGCCGGGGTATTCCTGCTGCATCAGTTTCTCGATGTAATCCGTATCGTGGATCCAATGCCACATGTCATTGGGAGCAGAATTTTGTCTGCGGCCATAAAGGCGCGGCTTGGAGCTCTCGCCCATACCAAGCATATCGATAGAGATGGTCTCACAGAAACGTGACACCTGCCCTTGCACTTCCTCCCACTGCGAACGATTGGTCGGAACGCCATGCAGAAAGAGCACTAGCGGCCCCTTGTTGCCCATCTTGGTCCAGGCAATCTCGAAATCATCAGACCATTCGGCTTCCGTGCTATGCGCTCCACCTACCTGCAGCAGACCTTCAGTCGGCGCCTTGTAACGGAAGCTTCCGTATAGGTGTTCACCCCGCGGCCGATAAATCGACAGGTTGGGTGTATTCCCTGCAGCCCGTACGGGCGAATGGCTGAGAGCACTATAAAAGCTGCAATCACTCAAAACGTCTGAAATGCCTGATACCTTACTCATCTTGATCCCTCTTATTCATTAATAATCATTAATAATCATTACTCATCATTACGAATGATTTGATACCATGCTACAATTGATGTCAAGAGATTTATGAAAGTAATCTGATTATGTATTTAGAGGTACTGGACCACCCGGATGTATCAAATGGGTAATTGTTGACAAGGAACAGTACATGAGCACGGCCGCACACGTTGCTGAAGAGCTCCTGAATATTAAACAGGCAGCCAAGATTCTGAATACGAGCGAGATATCGCTAAGGCGCTGGAGCGATTCTGGCAAGCTACCTTGCTTGCGCATTGGTGTCAGACGTGAACGCCGCTTCCGTCTTGCTGATTTATTTGCCTATCTGGAACAGAGCCCAGCACCGGGAAGCAGCGTTAAAGCTGGGCATGTGACCGGCCAGGTTTCTCATATCACGCTGGAGGGAATCTCGATCGACTACGGAAATCACTTATGCGCTTTTTATGAAACCGACCAAGGCAGGTTAAAGCTAGCGTTACCATTTTTGCTCAGCGGCTTACAGGTTGGCGACCGTTGCTTCATGGTGGCGGCTACCGAGGTGCAGGCCCATATCCTGGGAGAGTTACGCGATGTCAGGCCCGGTATCGATGAGGATATGAAAGAAGGCCGCCTGATTGTTATGGATGGAATGCCGAGCAGCGCGGAGATATACGCCTTTTTTGAGAAAGCTTTTCTCGATGCCGGCAAGCATGGTATTCATGGCTTACGGGTGCTCGGCGACATGGCTTGGATTCTGCATAAAAACGTGTCGATTGAGGAGTTGAATGACTTTGAGACCCGCTACAATAATGGCTTGGGGCACCGGTTTCCAGTCGTCAGCCTCTGCCAATACGACGCCAGGGTGTTTTCCGGCACGGCCATACTGGGTGCGCTCAAATGCCATGATGACACCTTCCACTATCCGCTGACCCATTTCCTGGGGGTCTAAAGTCAGTTTCTGAACCGGCTCCAGCAATGCCTTGAGTGGTGGCCGTGGTGGGGGTTGCCGGGAAGTGATTGCAGAGTGTGAAGGTATTTCAGGGGCGGCCAGGATAATGTGGAGCCTAACGAGTTTAGCCGCTCTGCAATGCGGCAATCAGGGGACAGGAAACATTGCCATGATGCGCCTGGCACTGGCAAATCAGCTTCGATAACGCCGCCTCGACTCTCAGCAGATCAGCCAAACGGGCACGAACATCGGCTAGCCGGCGCGCAGCAATTTCTGCTGCTTCATTGCAATTCGTGCCGTCTTCCAGTTTCAGAAGCTGCCCCACTTCGTCCAGGCTCAATCCCATCCGTTGCGCGGACTTCACAAATCTCACGCGGGCGACGTCTGCCTTACCGTAGCGCCGGATGCTGCCATAAAGCCGATCCGGTTCGGGCAACAGGCCCTTGCGCTGATAGAACCGGATAGTCTCGACATTGACTCCGGCCATCTTGGCAAAGGTACCAATCGTCAAATTCTCTAGATTTTTTTCCATACCGCTTGACTCCGTACTTGACTACGGAAGTAATGTTACGCCATTGGCTGGATTCTTGAAAGGAGAAGCCCATGTCTGAAACGAAAACTGGTCGCGGCGCGCTCTTCACTGGCGGCGTGGCAGCCATCCTGGCCTCGGCCTGTTGCCTCGGTCCGCTCATACTGATCGCGCTTGGTTTCAGCGGCGCCTGGATCGGCAACCTGACGGTGCTGGAACCCTATCGGCCGATCTTCATCGGCGCGGCGCTGGTTGCACTATTCTTCGCTTGGCAACGTATCTATCGGTCAGATGCCAAATGCAAGCCGGGTGAAATTTGCGTGTTACCTCAGGTCAAGACGACGTATAAAATCATCTTTTGGGTCGTAGCGTCACTCGTAATCGTTGCACTTGCCTTTCCTTACATCGTGTCCCTGTTCTACTAACTGGAGAATTCCCATGAAAAAACTCGCCCTTATCGTCACCCTCGCCGCAGCCTTCAGCGCGTCCGCCTTCGCTACCACGAAAACCGTCACCCTGTCGGTGCCAGGCATGACATGCGCAGCCTGCCCGATTACTGTCAAGAAAGTACTGAACAAGGTCGAAGGGGTCAGCAAGACCGACGTCAGCTTCAAGCAGAGAGAAGCCGTCGTCACCTTTGATGACACTAAGACCACTGCCGCTGCACTGATCGAAGCCACGAAGAACGCAGGCTATCCGTCGAGTCTCAAGCAATGAACAGTAGCAATAACAAAACCCTGCTGCGGGTCGGCATCACCGGGTCGCTAATCGCCGCTCTGTGCTGCTTCACGCCGATTCTGGCACTGCTGCTCGGTGCTGTGGGTGCTGCTGCCTGGATCGGCTATCTCGATTATGTCCTGCTTCCGGCTTTAGTGCTGTTCATTGGACTGACAATCTACGCTGTGCGGCGGCAGCGCCAAGCTGAAGTGTGTTGCAACCTTGACCAGAAGGGAATGAAGGAATGATTACACTGATGATACAAGGCATGCCCTGCCCGTCGTGCGTCGAACATGTCCGGGAAGCGCTTCTGGAGGTATCCGGTGTCAAACAAGCGGATGTATCGTATTTGGAGGGACTAGCGAAGGTGATCGCAGCCGATGGCGTTGATCCGCAAATTCTGGTCGCGGCGGTTTCCAGCCTCGGCTACAGGGCGAAGGTCAACCGGAGCGACAGCTCAACGGCTTCCGGTCATGCGTCTGAGAACGATAACGGCCATAGGCAAAGGGATGCGCTGCTCCACATCGCCGTCATCGGCAGCGGTGGCGCGGCCATGGCCGCCGCGTTGAAGTCTGTCGAGCGCGGCGCGCGGGTGACGCTGATCGAGCGCGGCGTCATTGGCGGCACTTGTGTCAACATCGGCTGCGTGCCCTCCAAAATCATGATTCGCGCTGCCCACATCGCCTACCTGCGCACGACCAGCCCGTTCGATGGCGGCATCTCGGCAGTTGCGCCCACCATCCAGCGCGACCGGCTGCTTGCGCAGCAACAAGGACGGGTGGACGAACTGCGCCACGCCAAGTACGAAGGGATACTGGAGAACGCTCCGGACATTAACCTGCTGCACGGCGAGGCTCGCTTCAAGGACGGCCACACACTGATTGTGCATTTGAGCGACGGCAATGAGCGCGAGGTGTCATTTGACCGCTGTCTAGTTGCGACCGGTGCCAGCGCAGCGATCCCGCCGATCCCCGGATTGAAAGACACGCCTTACTGGACTTCGACCGAAGCACTGGTTAGTCCGACTATTCCACCAAGACTCGCCGTGATCGGTTCCTCTGTCGTCGCGGTGGAACTTGCACAAGCCTACGCGCGGCTGGGTAGCAAGGTGATGATCCTGGCTCGCAGCACGTTGTTCTTCCGCGAAGACCCAGCCATCGGCGAAGCGGTGACGGAGGCATTCCGCGCGGAGGGCATCGACGTGCTCACGCAAACACAGGCGAGCTCGGTGTCTTTTGCTGACGGCGAATTCGTGCTCGTCACCAACCAAGGCGAAGTACGTGCGGATAAATTGCTGGTGGCTACCGGACGCTCGCCCAATATGCGCAGCATGGGAATGGAAAATGTTGACGTGAAACTGAATCCGCAAGGCGCCATCATGGTTGACCACCAGATGCGCACCAGCGCGCCGGACATTTACGCCGCCGGCGATTGCACCGACCAGCCGCAGTTCGTGTATGTTGCGGCAGCCGCCGGCACGCGCGCGGCAATCAACATGACCGGCGGCGAAGCATCTCTGGATTTGTCGGTCATGCCCGCCGTGGTGTTCACCGATCCGCAGGTGGCGACGGTGGGGCTTTCCGAAGCGGAAGCGCACCTGAAGAACATCGAGACCGTCAGCCGCATGCTATCGCTCGACAACGTACCACGCGCACTCGCCAATTTCGATACGCGCGGCTTTATCAAACTGGTCGTGGAAGCCGGGAGCCTGCGTCTGCTGGGTGTACAGGCAGTTACCCCGGAAGCAGGCGAAATTATCCAGACGGCGGCCATCGCCATCCGCGCACGCATGACCGTGCAGGATTTGGCCGACCAACTCTTTCCGTATCTGACGATGGTCGAGGGCCTTAAGCTGTGTGCGCAGACGTTTACCAAAGACGTGAAGCAGCTTTCGTGCTGCGCGGGGTGAGGGAGAAGGAGGTGTCCAGTGAACGCCTACACCGTTTCCAAACTGGCCGTTGACGCGCAGCCAGCGGCCTGAATCTGGTGACGGCAGCGATCATGATCGTGCTGTAACAGCCATCCATCTTGAGCAGACCACGCAGGCCCTGAAAACTCACGACCAGCCGTGCCAGAAGTACGTCGAAATGGAATCTCGAGGCTACGGCGTGCTTGGTTGGCAGACCAGCCACATTCCCGGCCTGGGCGTTAGAACCAGCCAACAATCCTTCCAGTCAGCAAAATCCCACATACAACAGTATTCCTGATTCTGATTTAAAAATTATCGTCGCATTGTAAGGAAGCGATGTGGAGTGCGACTAAACACAAAGGCCTAATCTATGAACCTACGAACGGATGCAAATCTGCATACGATTCATGCGTGATAGGCGCTGGTTCCGTTGTGAGGGCGAACTGTTCCGTGAGTATGTCCCGGATAGACAGAGAACATGAAAGCAAGCGATCTTGCCCACATGATTCTTGTTTAAGTTAAGAGGCGCCTGATGAAATCGCTACAAACAATTATCGTGCTGACGTTGTTGCTGCCAGGGTTAGCTATTGCAGCGCCAATGAAAAATGGCTTTGATCTTGCAGGCAGCTTAGTGCCGGTCAATGAAATGATTTCCGGCGGTCCGCCGCGCGATGGTATTCCTGCGATCGACCATCCAAAATTCGTCACTGCGGTAAAAGCCAGTTTCCTCAAACCTGGCGACCGTGTACTGGGTGTCGTTCGCAACGGCGTGGTAAAGGCTTACCCCATTGCTATTCTAAACTGGCATGAGATTGTCAATGACAATTTTGATGGGGAGCCGGTGGCGGTTACTTTCTGTCCATTATGCGGCACGGGTATGGCGTTTCTCGCGGGTATAAATGGTAAGACGCTGAATTTCGGTGTCTCCGGTCTGCTGTATAACAGCGACGTGTTGCTTTACGACCGGCAGACCCAGTCATTGTGGTCGCAGATCATGCGCACGGCGATCAGCGGCCCGTGGAAAGGCCAGAGGCTCACGGATCTGCCGCTGGAAAACACTAGCTGGGCGGATTGGAAACAACGTTATCCAGGAACGCTGGTGTTGTCGCAGGATACCGGATTTCCGCGTGATTACCGGAGCAGCCCTTATTCGACTTACATAACCAGTGAGCAGGTCATGTTTCCGATGAAATTCCGGGCACAGGGATTCCATCCCAAAGAAGAAGTGATCGGGGTAGAGATTAGCGGGCAGTTTAAGGCATATCCTTTTGCTGAACTGGCGAAAACCAGTGGTGAGATTTTGGATAATTTCGCCGACAAACACATCATTGTACGTTTCAACGTCGAGCATCGTAGTGGCACCATACATGATACTGCGGGCAATGCATTGCCATCGGTCATTGCATTCTGGTTCGCCTGGTACGGCTTTCATCCCGACACCGAAATTTTCCACGGAAAGTGATCCGTGAACACGCTATTCTACAGGAGACTATCATGAAAAAATTCACAGGATGGCCGTCCGTGCTGGTGATGATCAGCCCGCACATCACCGCTTTCGCTGTACGCCGCCACTTCAGCAAAGTTTTTCTCATTGAGTTGCCATGAAGAAGTTGCTGTGTTGGGCCACAGTCTGCTTACCTCTATTGTACGTACCACAATTGTCATGGGCGGCCAGTGGGCGCGTCGACATCGCACGTTTTTCACGAGGCGACCTGAGCGGCTGGCAGCCAAAGGTGTTTTCCGGCGAGACTCGTTATTTACTGAAGAACTCTGACGGTCGGCTTGCCCTGCATGCTGACAGCAACGCTGCTGCTTCAGGACTTTTTCACGAGATAAGTGTTGAACTCGGCAAGACGCCTATCCTTAACTGGACCTGGAAAATCGACAGCGTCCTGGCGGGCGCCGATGAGCGCACCCGCGTAGGCGACGATTACTCCGCGCGCGTCTACGTGGTCTTTTCCGGCGGGCTAATGTTCTGGCGCACTCGCGCCATCAACTACGTGTGGTCGAACAAGCAGTCTGTGGGCAGCAATTGGCCAAATGCTTTCACTGGCAACGCGCGCATGGTTGCGGTGGAGTCCGGCAACAGCCGGGCTGGTCAATGGGTCAGCGTGCGGCGCGACGTGCGCGCCGACTACCGGCACTTTTTCGGCGAAGAGCCCCGCAACGTTGATGCCGTGGCGATTATGACCGACACCGACAACACCGGTGCATCGGCCACGGCATGGTACGGTGACATCTGGTTCAGCGCGAAATGATGGCGCTCGCTTCACCTGCCGATTAAGTGGACCATAGCGCTCATCTGTAAGAAATTCTGGTCTACCCTGACTAATGGTTATTGACCTAATCAACAAAATCTCCTCTTATGAAGAAACATATCGTGCATCACCTTCTGCGCATTTCTGCCGCCGCCTTGATGTTGACGGTAACGCCCCTATCCCAAGCCTCCGACCAGAAATTGGTGCTTACCGGTTCCAGCACCATTGCACCACTGGCTGTGGAGCTTGGTAAGCGCTTCGAGAAACTGAATCCCGGTGTGCGGGTAGACGTGCAATCCGGCGGCTCATCGCGTGGTGTCAATGATGTGCGTAGCGGATTGGCAGACATCGGCATGGTATCGCGCGCACTCAAAGACGATGAAAAAGACTTGAAAAGCTTTACCATCGCGCTGGATGGTGTAGGTATCATTCTGCATAGCGGCAATCCGGTGAAGACACTTACTGACCAGCAGATCATTGACATCTATACTGGCAAGATTAGTAATTGGCGCGAAGTGGGTGGCAAAGATGGCCGCATCACTGTAGTTAATAAGGCCGGGGGACGCTCCACCCTGGAACTGTTTTTACACTATTTCAAGCTGAAAGATAGCGAGATCAAGGCGCATGTTGTGATTGGCGATAACCAGCAGGGTATCAAGATGGTGGCCGGCAACCCCGGTGCTGTTGGCTATGTTTCCATCGGCGCCGCCGAATTCGAGGCCGGGAACGGCACGCCAATCCGGTTGCTGTCGATGGCGGGTGTCGCCGCTTCGGTGGAGAGTGTGCGTAATGGCAGTTTCCCCTTGGCGCGCCCGCTTAATCTGATCACTAAAACAGAGCCCGTTGGTCTCGCCAAGAAGTTCATCGAATTTTCCCGTTCAAAAGAAGTGAATGATCTGGTTCAAGCCCAGTATTTTGTCCCCTTCGTACGCTGACGCACGGCTGGGCTGGGGGCTGGCCGCTGCCGCAGGGCTGGCTGCTGCCATTCTGCTGCTGATTGTGCTACTTCTGCTGCGAGAATCCTGGCCGGTATTGCAGCGGGTGGGCGGAGTACGATTCTTTGCTGACCAGGGCTGGTATCCCGCCGAGGAGATGTACGGACTGGCGCCCATGCTGTGGGCAACGCTGGCGGCCAGTTTCGGTGCGGTGCTGCTGGCCGGACCGCTGGGTGTGGCCTCGGCACTGTTCTGCCGGCACTATGCTCCGTTTAGCGTAGCGCGGCTGTACCGGCGGATGGTGACTTTATTGGCGGGCATTCCTTCCGTCGTGTTCGGTTTCTGGGGCTTGACCGTGCTAGTGCCGCTGCTCGCACAATTCCAGCCGCCTGGCGCAAGCTTGCTGACGGGCATCCTGATCCTGGCCCTGATGATTCTGCCTACCGTGGCGCTGACCGCTGACGCTGCCCTGGCGGCCGTACCCGATGCATATTTACGTGGCGCAGCGGCTCTGGGACTGTCGCGCGGAGCAACTATCGCCGGTGTGGTGCTGCCAGCGGCACGTGGGGGCATCATAAGTGGTGTCCTACTGGCGACAGCGCGCGCGCTGGGCGAAACCATGGCCGTGCTGATGGTTGCCGGTAACGTGGTGCAAACGCCAACCAGTCTGTTCGATCCGGTACGCACGCTGACCGCCAATATCGCTCTGGAAATGGCCTATGCGAGCGGCGACCACCGTGCGGCGCTATTCGTATCGGGACTAATGTTGATGGGATTGGTAATAATTCTGGCAGCGGCTGCCTGGCGCTTGAGCGGAGGGCGCCTCCATGGCTAAATATGGTCTGTTCAGTATGACAATCACATCGAATCTCGATCGTTTCATGACTCTGGCCATATGGAGTGCTGCGCTACTGGTAGCGGCAGCGTTCCTATGGCTGTTGGGCGATGTGTTATGGCATGGTGCGGCACACCTGTCCTGGTCATTTCTTACCGAGGCTCCGGAGAACGCCGGGCGAAGCGGCGGCATCGGCCCCATTCTGGTTTCCACTCTGATGATTCTAGCGGTAGCGGTCGCTGCCGCCGTGCCGCTGGGACTGGCGACTGCGGTATGGCTTACTGAATTTATTCGCCCCGGCAGCAGTTTCGGCCGTCTGGTTGGTCTGAGTCTGGATGTGCTAGCAGGGGTGCCTTCCATCGTTCTCGGGTTGTTTGGTAACGCTTTTTTCTGCGTGTACCTGGGGCTGGGATTCTCTATCCTTGCGGGCGGATTGACACTGGCTTGCATGGTGCTACCTATCTTCATCCGTACCGCTGAAGCGGGGCTACGCGCAGTGCCAGCCGATTGGCGGAATGGTGCCGCCGCTCTGGGATTATCGCGCGGCGCGGCGCTAATCCATATCCTGCTGCCGGCAGCCGCACCTGCATTGGCCGCTGCACTGATGCTGGGTATCGGTCGTGCCATGGCAGAAACGGCAGCGCTAATCTATACCAGCGGCTACGTAGATCGCATGCCATCCTCGCTATCTGATTCCGGGCGGGCACTGGCGGTGCACATCTACGACTTATCCATGAACGTCGCTGGCGGCGACCCCAATGCCTACGCTTCAGCGCTGGTGCTGATCACGCTCCTGATTATCATCAACAGCACCGCTCTGTGGCTGGCGGAAAACCTGTTACAACGGAGGATCGTCACCGCATGACTTCAACTATCGATATGCACTGCCGTCCAGCCACGGGGACGCCCGCCGATGCCTACACTCTCGGTCCGCTGCAGTCTGGCCCGTCCTGCTGTGACCCGGAACCACTAATCCGGGTGGAAAATCTGTCTTTAAGCTATGACAACAAACCAGCGCTGGCAGGAGTAACTCTGGATATCTACCGCGGCTGCATCACCGCGCTGATTGGACCTTCCGGCTGCGGCAAAACCAGCTTTCTCTCCAGCCTCAACCGGCTCACTGACCTAATTCCAGGCTGCGAAGTCGAAGGCAGAATCCTGATCAATAGGCAAGATGCACGCGCACCTGACCTGGACGTGCAGACGCTACGCCGACAGGTCGGCATGATTTTCCAGAAGCCCAACCCATTTCCGCTTTCAATTCGCCGCAACCTCGAAATGCCGCTCAGGGAACATGGTGTCAGAAATCGCAGCGAGCTGTGTGACCGGCTGGAGCGGACACTGACCGATGTAGGCTTATGGGATGAGGTAAAAGACCGCCTCGACACCCCGGCATTGGCGCTGTCCGGCGGACAGCAGCAGCGCTTGTGCCTTGCCCGCGCCCTGGC
Source organism: Nitrosomonadaceae bacterium (assembly GCA_030646695.1). Lineage (GTDB taxonomy): Bacteria > Pseudomonadota > Gammaproteobacteria > Burkholderiales > Nitrosomonadaceae > VFJL01. Next base: position 49,233 of record JAUSLF010000078.1, on the reverse strand, counting down.
ACTGGAACCTTCGGTGCTGCTCATGGATGAACCGTGTAGCGCGCTCGATCCGCTTTCCTCCGCCGTGGTAGAAGATCTGATCCAGCGTTTACGCGGGCGTTACACTGTGGTCATTGTTACCCACAACCTGGCTCAAGCCCGGCGTATTGCTAATTACGCAGGATTCTTCTGGGTGCGGGAACGCGCCGGAACACTGATTGAATTTGGCCGCTGTCAGCAGATTTTTGAGGAACCAGCACATGATCTTACTGCGGCATATGTGAGTGGAGCCAGAGGGTGACCCTTTTTCATTCTAGCCTTTCTGATTCCTTTCCAAGGCTGTCTGGCAGCGAAGGTTTGGTAACGAGGTATCGCTGTAATAGTAACCAACTGTGCCAAGCACCGGACACAGTCAAATTGTGAGAAAAAATAATGCAGCTATGGTGCCGATTTTATTCGTTGGACAGTCAGGCAGGTGGGCATACGGGACCGGTATCATATTCTGGTACTCCCATGTTGTGGTGAACGATAACACGTGTTCATAGTCAAAATTTTCAGCACCCAGAAAGAAGAGAATTGCCATGAAGCGACGCACCTTATTGCAAAGTCTTGTCGCGTTGGCTGTACTACCGATGATCTCAATGTGCTCGCGCGCCAAGGAAATTGCAAATATTCCCGGTACCCCCGGTGCGATTACGGTTACGCCCCTGAACAAGCCACATGAGGCATGGCGCAAGTTGGTATCGGTCGAGGCCTACCGGGTGCTGTTCGAAGAGGATACTGAGCGCCCGTGGAGCAGCGTGCTGAATTACGAGGATCGCGATGGCACTTTCATTTGCGCTGCATGCTATCTGCCGTTGTTTGAGAGCGCGTATAAGTATGAAAGCAGCACGGGCTGGCCCAGTTTTACCCAGCCCATTGCAGGGCACATGGGGACCAAGCGCGACTTCAAGATGATCCTGCCGCGCACCGAGTACCACTGCGTGCGCTGTGGCGGCCACCAAGGTCATGTGTTTAGCGACGGACCAGCGCCGCGCGGAGAACGCTGGTGCAACAACGGCTTGGCGCTGCGATTCGTACCGCAAGATGAACAGATGCCGGCACTCAGGAGTTGAAGGAGTCGATGATGATGACCTACAGCCCGTCGATATTCCACCAAGCGGCTCACCGTGCTGCACTCAACGCTGCAGTGTTGTTGCTGGCCATGCTTGCCGCATGCCAGCAATCAGATGCGCAAAATGTATCCGCAGCCGCCAGCCAGCTAGCTCATTCAGCGCGAGCAGCATCTATGGGCATTGCCACCTTTGCTGGTGGTTGCTTCTGGTGCACTGAGGCGGATTTTGACAAGGTGCCGGGCGTGGTATCCACCACATCTGGTTATATCGGCGGCACGGTGGCCAATCCAACCTACAAACAGGTGTCCGGCGGCAAGACTGGCCATATCGAAGCGGTGCAGGTGCGCTTTGACCCTGCCAAGACCAGTTACGCCAAGCTGTTGGCCGCATTCTGGCCGACGATTGATCCGCTCACACCCAACCGCCAATTCTGCGATGGCGGCCCGCAATACCGTAGCGCGATCTTCTATCACGATGCCGATCAACGGCAGCAGGCCGAAGCATCCATGGCAGCGCTGGCAGCCTCAGGCCGTTTCACCCAGCCGATCGTGACCGAGTTGCTGCCTGCCACGGAGTTTTATCCAGCGGAGGAATACCACCAGGATTATTACCTCAAGAATCCGGTCCGTTATGCGTATTACCGTGGCAGTTGCGGTCGCGATGCGCGCTTGGAAGAGGTGTGGGGTAAAAAGAACTGAGGATTTTCTCACTACAGCCAGTGTCGCTCGCTGCGGCAAAGGCGCCCGAAGTGAAATTGGTGCCACAGCCGCATTAAATCTGAGAGACTAGGTGGATCAATAGTTGATCCCCAACTGCCATACCGCGTCTGCCAGAAGTCCAGCCAACCGGCACCCTTCAATCAACCAGTCGCGATTTTCGTTTCAAGGATTGAGATACCTGTCGTGTAATCTCTTTGCAGGAGCAGACGACGCCATTTCCCCTTGCCTGATTCTAGTTTATAAAACCGTCATCTCATTGTAAGGAATTGCTGCGGTGCGCGACTAAACTTGAAATGCCATTGAAACGTGGTCTGCGAACGGATTCTTCATGAGTAAACCTGAATATGATTTATGCGTGATCGGTGCTGGCTCCGCTGGCCTGGTGGCGGCTGCCGGCGCAGCCGCGATCGGAGCGAAAGTAGTGCTAGTGGAAAAGCGCAAGATGGGCGGCGACTGTCTCAACTACGGTTGCGTGCCGAGCAAGGCCTTGCTGCACAGCGCCAAGGTGGCGCAGACCCTGCGCTCAGCCGCCGCAGCCGGCATTGATGCACATCTGCCTGAGATCGACCTGGCACACGTCATGCAGCGGGTGCGTTCGGTAATTCAAACCATAGAGCCGCATGACAGCCCGGAACGCTTTCGCAGCCTGGGTGTAGAAGTGATTTTCGGTGCTGGCAAGTTCACCGGCCCGCAAGGGTTTGAAGTTAACGGGCGGACATTTTCTGCGCGAAAATACATTATTGCTACCGGTTCACGCCCCTCTGTCCCCGATATTTCTGGCCTCAACAGCGTGCCTTATCTCACCAATGAAACTGTATTTGATCTGGCTGAATCAATGCCGCGTCTAATTGTGCTGGGGGGCGGGCCGATAGGAGTGGAGCTTGCACAGGCATTTACTCGTCTTGGTAGCCAGGTGCTTCTGGTCGATTATCAGCAGCGTATCCTCAAGAATGAGGATCAGGAATTGGCGGAGGTGGTCGAGGCACGGCTGCGCCATGAAGGGGCGACCCTGCATCTGGGTGCCACCCCGCTCCGCTTCGAGGGCGAGGCCGGGCGTATCCGGTTGTTGATCAAAACAACAGACGGTGTGGAACAATGGCTGGAAAGCAGTCATCTGCTGGTGGCTGCCGGCCGTCGTGCCAACATTGAAGATCTGGGGCTGGCGGCAGCCGGGGTGCAGGTGAACAACGGACGCATCGTCACCGATAAGCGCCTGCGCACTGCCAACAGCGATATTTACGCATGCGGTGACGTGGTGGGGCCCTATCAGTTCACCCATATGGCAGAGCATCATGCCGGCATTGCATTGCGCGGCGCGTTATTCCACCTGCCCGCCGGAATCGAGGAGCGCGTCATCCCCTGGTGCACCTTTACTGACCCGGAGCTGGCACGTGTTGGTTTGTCCGAAACAGAAGCTAAAGCACGAGGCATCAGCTATCAGGCTTATACTTTCCCGTTCAAGGAAATTGATCGCGCTATTACTGACGGCGAGACTGCGGGATTAGCCAAGATACTCGTTGCACCCAATGGCAAATTGTTGGGTGCGACCATTGTCGGGCCGAATGCGGGCGAGCTGATCCATGAGTATGTCCTGGCACTGGCAAAGAACATGAAAGTGAGTGATCTTGCCAATATGATTCATATCTATCCGACATTAGCGCAAATCAATCGCCGGGTCGCCAATCAGCAATTCAAGTCCAGGCTGACGCCAACGGTCCGACGCTGGATCAAATTTTTATTTAAATTAAGAGGTGGCTGATGAAGCTGCCACAAGCAATTAGCGCACAAGGCTTGGTTCGCCACGCGGTGGCGAAGGCTTACCCAATTTACTATTCTGAACTGGCATGAAACCGTCAACGACAAATAAGGCTCCCAGCGACAATCGCTGGCTCAAGGTGCTGATCGCGCTGCTATTCGGCGGCGGGCTGGTGGCTTTTTTTGCCTTGGATGGTCAGCACTACCTTAATCTTGAAACGCTGCAACAGAACCGTGACGCGCTGCTGGCATATACCCAGGCGAATTACTGGACAATGCTGGTGATCGCGGTGGCAGTGTACGTTACCGCGATTGCACTCAGCGTGCCTGGTGGCGTGCTGTTATCGCTTGCCATGGGTTTCCTGTTCGGGCGCTGGGTAGGCACGGGATTGATTCTTGTCGGCGCCACGATCGGCGCCACGATGGTGTTTCTTGCCGCGCGTTATTTGTTTGCCAATGCCGCACGCCAGCGGCTGGGCAGCAGATTGCGCGAACTAAGCGATGGCTTCACGCATGACGCTTTCAACTATCTGCTGTTCCTGCGGCTGGTACCGCTGTTCCCGTTCTGGCTGGTGAACCTGGCATCGGCTTTTACTGGTATTCGTCTGTCCACCTACATCGCGGCAACTGCCATCGGCATCATTCCTGGCGCATTTGTATTCGCCAATCTCGGGCAGTCGCTGGGACACATTCAATCCATGGCGCAACTGGTTTCGCCAGAGACGCTGGGTGCGCTGGCGCTGCTCGGCATGCTGGCGCTGGTGCCGGTACTGGTAAAAAAACTGAGGCACAGGAAGGATCGGTCTATAAATAACGACGGCTGCGAATCCGATGCTGTCCCCCTTGCCGGTGACCAGAATGATCGCCACCAGCACAAGCAACCTCTATGAAAAACTTTGAAGGATAAGACATGCACGCTACCCTGCCTTTACTGCAAGTGAGTGATTTTCCGCCTATTCGCCGCGCGCAGCTTGAGACATTACAGGTTAATCTCGGTTACCTGTGCAATCAAACCTGTGTGCATTGCCATGTGGATGCAGGTCCCAAGCGTACCGAGGTGATGACGCTTGCAACCGTGGATCAGGTACTCGTATTTCTGCGTGCGCAGCCGCAAGTAAGTACGCTCGACCTGACTGGCGGTGCACCCGAAATGAACCCGCATTTCCGTTATCTAGTGGAACAAGCGCGGACTTTGGATGTGCGCATCATCGACCGCTGCAACCTCACCATTCTGGAGCAGTCTGGTTACGAATATCTTGCAGAGTTTCTCGCAGCTCAGCAGGTCGAAGTTGTCGCTTCGCTGCCGTGTTATCTGGAAGATAACGTCGATCGCCAGCGCGGCAACGGCGTGTTTGATGCCAGTATCCGCGGATTGCACCGGCTTAACACGCTGGGCTATGGCTTGCCCGGCAGCAATCTCAGTCTCAGCCTGGTCTTTAATCCGCAAGGACCGGCATTGCCGCCACCCCAGCCATGTTTGGAAGCGGCCTACCGCGAACACCTGGGCAATGTCGGCATTGCCTTCAATCATCTGTTTACGCTGGTCAATATGCCCATCGCCCGCTTCGGCAGTATGCTGGTGAGCAAAGGTCAGTTCGCGCCCTATATGCGCCTGTTGCGGGATGCCCACCGTGAAGAGAATCTCGACACGGTGATGTGCCGCAGCCTGCTTAGTGTGGATTGGCAGGGCTATGTCTACGACTGCGACTTCAACCAGATGCTGGGTCTGCCGCTAGGTGGCGGGAGCAAGACGCGTACGCATCTTACCGACCTGCTGATCCAGGACCTGTGCGACAAACCGATCACTGTTGCCGACCATTGCTACGGCTGTACTGCAGGACAAGGCAGTAGTTGTGGCGGTGCGCTGATTTAGCCTGATAGAACGGGTGCAAACATCTGCGCGACACATCATCCCATGACAAGGAGAAATTAAATGAATACCCATGAAAGTGTACTGGACCGATATTCCGATGCTGCCAGAGCGCGTGAAGAAGCCTTGTGCTGCCCGGTAGATTATGACAAGAGCTTGCTGGCGATGCTGCCGCAGGAGATTATCGAAAAAGACTATGGTTGCGGCGACCCGTCGCGTTACGTGCAGCCGGGCGATACCGTTCTTGACCTTGGCGCCGGTTCTGGAAAAATCTGTTACATGGCGGCGCATCTGGTGGGTGCAGCCGGACAGGTAATCGGTCTCGATATGAATGATGACATGCTGGCGCTGGCGCGTAAGTATCAGCCAGAAATGGCGCGGAAGTTCGGCAGCGACCGTGTGTGCTTTGTCAAAGGCTACATTCATGACCTCGCGCTGGATCTCGCGGCAATGGATCAACATCTGGCGGCGCAGCCGGTTACTTCTGCCATGGGCCTGGCCAAGCTGAAGATGTGGCAGGCGCGGCAGCGCGCCAGCCAGCCGTTGATCGCCGATGCCTCGGTTGACTTAGTCATTTCCAATTGTGTGCTCAATCTGGTGGACGATGCCGCCAAGCCGCAGATGATGCAGGAGATCTTTCGCGTGCTCAGGCCGGGGGGCCGCGTCGCCATTTCCGATATCGTCGCCGATGAAGATGTGCCGCACCACCTGAAGACTGATGCCGAACTGTGGAGTGGCTGCATCTCCGGCGCCTTTGGTGAACATGAGTTTGTGCAGGCATTTGTCAATGCCGGTTTCCAGGCCGTGCGTATTGATAAATGGGGTGCTGAAGCCTGGCAGATTGTCGAAGGGATCGAATTCCGCTCCGTGACGGTAACCGCCGTCAAACCCGAAGGCGGCGAATGTCTGGACTACGGCCATGCCGTCATTTACCGCGGCCCCTTTGCTGAGGTACGTGATGAAGAAGGCCACATCTTCCCGCGCGGAGAGCGTATCGCGGTATGTGCCCGTACCTATAAGGCGCTCACTCAAGGGTTGCACCAGGATAATTTCCTCGGCATTACCCCGGCCACACTCGATGAGCCGAAAACCTGGTGTGCACCGCATGGCACGCGCCGGCCGGCAGCCGTCACCAAAGGTGGTACGTTTCATGCCACCGGCAACACTGATTTAGATTGCTGCTGACGATCATGAAAAAACTCGCAGGCTTGCCGACGCACTGGCTGATATGGCGCCGCCATGTGTCTCGCTGGTCATGAAAAAAATTGCTCCAATCGGCTTTCAGTGATCATTCCGGCACTGAATGAAGCTGGGGAAATTGCAGCCATTCTTGCGGCAATACAACCACTGCGCGCTGCTGGGCACGAGGTCATTGTGGTGGATGGCGGCAGTCACGATGAGACTGTCAGCCTGGCCGCGCCGCTGGTCGACCGTATCATTCTCTGCGAACGTGGGCGCAGCCGGCAGATGAACGCCGGAGCCTTGCAGGCAAGCGGGGATATTCTGCTGTTTCTGCATGCGGATACCCGTTTGCCTGATGCCGCTGCGCATCTTGTCAGCAGCGGTCTGGCGCACAGCGGTAAATCCTGGGGCCGTTTCAATGTGCGGCTATCCGGTCGCCAGCCATTGTTGCGCATCGTCGAACGCATGATGAATCTGCGCTCGTACCTCACCGGTATCGCTACTGGTGATCAAGCCATTTTTGTCCGCCGCGAGGCGTTTCTTGCTGCAGGCAGCTTTCCCGACATCCCGTTAATGGAAGACATTGCCCTCAGTCGTTCTTTGAAGCGCACTTTCGGCAGACCTCTATGCTTGTCCACGCCAGTCACTACCTCCAGCCGGCGCTGGGAAGAAAGCGGCATTCTGCGCACCATCTTGCTGATGTGGTGGCTGCGCCTGGCCTATTTCTTCGGCGTTGCGCCAGAGCGTCTGACCCAACATTACACCCGGCGGGAGGCTTGATGCCGAAGCATGATACCGCCTTGCTGGTATTCGCCAAGGCACCGATCCCGGGGCAGGCTAAAACGCGCCTGATTCCGGCATTGGGCGGTGCCGGTGCTGCCGAGCTGCATGCGCGTCTGGCACGGCATACGTTGAAAAGCGCAGTAGCAGCGAATATCGGCGCAGTGACGCTGTGGTGCGCACCGGATGCCGCACATCCTTTCTTTGCCGAATGTGCGCGTGAATTTGGCGTTCAGCTACGGGTGCAACAAGGCGCAGATCTGGGGCGGCGCATGACGCATGCGCTGGCTTGTGGATTGCACTCCGCCCGCCATGTTCTGCTGATCGGCACCGATTGCCCAACGCTCACTCCAGATACTTTGCGCGAGGCGGCGCGCCGGCTGCAAGAAGAATGCGCTGTGGTATTTGTGCCAGCGGAAGACGGTGGCTATGCGCTGGTAGGCATGCGCGATATAGTGCCGGCAATTTTCGACGGCATTGCCTGGGACAGTGAAACGGTGATGGCGCAGACCAGACTGAGTCTGTCGGCGCAAGACATCCTCTGGCAGGAGCTGGCGGTACAGGCTGATATTGACATTCCGCAAGACCTGCAGCGGTTGCAACACACCCATCCCGACCTGTTGCAAGGGATCATCAACCTGGAGGTTGCCTTATGAGTTATATCGAAACTCCATCTAAGCACCGTTTCCCGTGGTATGTCCGGCTGTTTCTTGCCAATCAACGGCGGCGCTATGGACGCGAGCTGGAACCGGCCCGGTTGTGGGCGCGTTCGCCCAAAGTATTCGTCGGGCTATCGCTGCTCTACGGTGCGCTGGACCGCAAATCTTCACCAATCGAGCCGGCCTTGCGCACGCTGATCACAGTGCGTGTGTCACAGATCAACTGGTGCGCTTTCTGTGTTGACATCAATTCTGCCACTGGCCTCAAGCGTGGTCTCACTGAAGCACACTTGGCCGCCTTGCCGGAGTTTGAAAATTCCCCACTGTTCGATGCCCGCGTCAAAGCAGCGTTGGCCTATGCCGAAGCTGTTACTTACACCGATCGCCAGGTGGATACAGAGCTGATGGCGCGCCTTAAAAGTCAGTTCGATGATGATGCCATCATCGAACTGACTGCGCTGATTGCTTTTCAAAACCTCTCCAGCAAGTTCAACGCTGCACTGGACGTCGCGGCGCAAGGGTTCTGCCATGCCTCTTCCGCCCCCGGTATTAACCACAAGAAATAGAATTGCGCTCTGGAATCATGGCAATGGGAAAGTTACCCTAAAATTCAGGCACAGAGCCAACTTGCTTACTGACATGCTAAAAACTTTACCTGAATCTTGTTCCTCAGCTATTATGAAAAGTAAGTTTCACAACCGCACAGGAGGAAAAGATGACCGACATTACCGCAATGCTGGGAGATGAAGCCGACCGGCTTCTCAATCATGTGTGCAAGGGAATACCGAAGGGTGGCCTGCATGTGCCGGGGCCGGATTTCATCGATCGGGTGATGGTCGCGAGCGATCGCAAACCAGGGGTGTTGCGTAATCTGCAGGCGCTGTACAACCACGGCCGTCTGGCGGGCAGCGGCTATTTGTCGTTGTTGCCGGTGGATCAGGGCGTGGAGCATTCCGGCGGCGCCTCGTTTGCACCCAATCCGATGTTTTTCGATCCTGAAAACATTGCCCGGTTGGCGATCGAAGGCGGCTGCAACGGCGTGGCCTCCACTCTCGGGGTGCTGGGGATGGTAGCGCGGCGCTATGCTCACAAAATTCCATTCGTTCTTAAAATCAACCATAACGAGTTGCTGACTTATCCCAGCAAATACGATCAGACCCTGTTCGCCAGCGTGGATCAGGCATTCGACATGGGCGCCTGCGCGGTCGGGGCGACGGTGTTTTTCGGTTCCGAGGAATCGCGCCGGCAGATCCAGGAGGTTTCCGAGGCATTTGCGCACGCGCATGAACTTGGCATGGTGACGATCCTGTGGGCCTACACGCGTAATGCGGCGTTCAAGACTGCGGACAAGGACTACCATGTCAGCGCCGATCTGACCGGTCAGGCCAACCACCTCGCAGTGACGATCGAAGCCGACATCGTCAAGCAGAAAATGGCCGAGAACAACGGCGGCTACAATGCGCTCAAGTTCGGCAAGACCAGCGCCAAGGTGTACAGCGAGCTCACCACCGACCATCCGATCGACTTGGTGCGTTATCAGGTGGCGAACTGCTATATGGGGCGGGTCGGCATGATCAATTCCGGCGGCGAATCGGGCAAGGATGATTTGCGCCAGGCAGTGCGCACCGCCGTGATCAACAAGCGCGCCGGCGGCATGGGTTTGATTTCCGGACGCAAGGCTTTCCAGAAGCCGTTTGCTGAAGGGGTGAAGCTGCTGAATGCGATTCAGGACGTGTATCTGTCACAAGACGTGACGGTCGCCTGATTCCAATTCCATTTCATCAGTGACACTTTGTTGATATCCTCACTCTCGCCTTGCCGTACTAATCGTACTGTCTGCGGCGTTCGTTCGTCATCGCCTCGTTTCACTTTCGAACTAGAATTGGAATAAGATTCCCTACTTGACGATTTTGATAATCTGGCTGGGCACCGGCTCACCGTCGGGATACTGGCCGTTGAGCAGACGCAGGTAATCTTCCGCATTTTTGCCCAACGGGGACTGGCTGGCCAGTTCGGCATAGCTCAAGCCTTTCCCGGCGGTGATGGTTCTGATCGCGAGCGGTTTGATGGATTTACGCTCTGCTGCGGTAAGCGCCCGGAAGCTGTCGATCGCATTGCTGATCTCATCATGGTGCTGGTCGAACGCGGTGAGGGAAGCACCAACTCCCGCCAGCACAAATGCCTGCTCATTGTGGTAAATCACCCCTGCAGTGAGAGGTCTGCCGTCGCGCGTGCTAGCAGTGACCAGCGCGGCTGGCAGGCCGTTGATGGTGGTGGTTGAAACTTCGTTGGCGGCCCCTAGGTGAAAGCGCTGGCGGGCAAAATCAGCCGGCGAACCGCGTGGATTTTCGATCAGACTCAATTCCATCAGCGCATCGCCTTGCGGGCTGATCGCCTGCACCTTGTCCGGCTGGTTGCGGATGCGCCAGTCGGGCGGGAATGTTACATTGAACCCCAGTTCACCATGCTGAAATATGTTTCCGCGGATGATGCCGTGAGCGGAGCTGTCGCCAAAGATCATGCCTTCGGTTTGGCGCAGGAATTCTGTCCGGTGATCGTTCGCATTTGCTACGGCGAATTGCTTGGCCTCGTCAACGACTTCGTGCAAGCGCGTGTCGTTGTCCGGGTGGCTGGCAAAAACCCCATGATAACGGCGCGGTTCGCGTCCTTCCTGCGCGGCAACTGCAATATCGAATAATTCCTGATTCTTAAGTACGCCGATGACTTTGATCATTGCCTGCGGGTCGTAGCCGCTGCGTGCCAGGTATTCAGCGCCGAGGCGGTCGGCTTCCAATTCATGTTCACGGCCGTAGCCCGAAAGAAGCACATTACCCATTATGCCCAAAGCACTTTGTCCGAGTTGTTGCCCGGCTGGTCCGATGTATTGCGACAGCAGCACACCCAGAATCGCCGTGCCGACATTGGCGGCAGTAGCGGCGGTATATTGCTGCACCCCATGACGTGCTGTAACGTGGCCGATTTCATGTCCCAGCACGGCGGCGAGTTCTGCTTCTGAATTGAGATAAGCAATGATGCCGCGGGTGATGTAGACATAACCGCCAGGCAGCGCAAAAGCATTTATCTGCGGGCTGTCGACCACGGTAAAGTGATAGTTGAGCTGCGGGCGATGGCTTTTCTTTGCGAGTTTCTGTCCGATTTCGTTGACATAACTCTGCAGAGTTGGTGAGTCGTAGACACCGTACTCCTTGCGTATATCGACATCGGCCTGCCGTCCGGTACGCATTTCCTCGGCTTCCGACATGAGAGTGAAATTCTGCCTGCCGGTAACCGGATTCACCGCGCAACCCGCAAACAGAAACAGGCTGGCGAGCAGGGCGGCGAGTCGGAGTGCGGCTGGAACTTTCATGGTGTTATTTTACCCGCGCCGAAAATAAAAAAGGCAGCTTCAAGCTGCCTTTTCATGAGCGCGCAAACCGGTGCTTCAGGCTGCTGTCTGGCCTTCCGATTTTTTGCCGTATTTCTGGCGGAATTTCTCGACCCGCCCGGCAGTATCCACGATTTTCTGTTTGCCGGTATAGAACGGGTGACAGTTCGAGCACACTTCAACGTGCAAGGGCTTGCTCATGGTGGAACGGGTCTGGAAAGTGTTGCCGCAACTGCACGTCACGGCGATTTCCTGATAACTCGGGTGAATTTCTGCTTTCATGGTTTGTATCCTTGATCTGTTCCCACCCAGCGAACTGCGGAGCGGAAAGGCGCACATTATCCTTTAATCCGGTGGGGGTTGCAACTATACGCGCCGCATCGAATCGAAGAAGTCGGCATTGTTCTTGGTGACCTTGATTTTATCGAGCAGGAATTCCATTGCATCCATGTCGTCCATGGGGTAGAGCAGTTTGCGCAACACCCAGATTTTTTGTAGATCGTCCGCCTTGATCAACAGCTCTTCCTTGCGCGTACCGGAGCGGTTGACGTTGATTGCGGGGTAGGTGCGTTTTTCCGCCATACGCCGGTCGAGATGGATTTCCATGTTGCCGGTGCCTTTGAACTCCTCATAGATCACATCATCCATGCGCGAGCCGGTATCGACCAGTGCAGTGGCGATGATGGTGAGAGAGCCGCCTTCTTCAATGTTGCGGGCAGCACCAAAGAAACGTTTGGGGCGCTGCAGCGCATTGGCATCGACGCCGCCGGTCAGCACCTTGCCGGAGGCAGGCACCACGGTGTTGTATGCGCGTGCCAGACGCGTGATTGAATCCAGCAGTATCACCACATCTTTCTTGTGCTCTACCAGACGCTTGGCCTTCTCGATCACCATGTCTGCCACTTGCACATGACGCACTGCGGGTTCGTCGAAGGTGGAAGAGATCACCTCGCCCCTGACCGAGCGGATCATCTCGGTTACCTCTTCCGGGCGTTCATCTATCAGCAACACCATCAGGATGACTTCGGGATGATTGGCCGCGATGGCGTGCGCGATATGTTGCAGCATCACGGTTTTGCCGGATTTGGGGCTGGCTACCAGCAAGCCGCGCTGTCCCTTGCCGATGGGAGCAATGAGATCAATGATGCGGCCGGTGATGTTTTCCTCGGATTTGATGTCGCGTTCAAGCTGCAATCGTTGGGTGGGAAACAGCGGGGTGAGGTTTTCAAACAGGATTTTGTGTTTGGAGTTTTCCGGCGGCTCGTTGTTGACCTTGTCCACTTTCACCAGCGCGAAGTAGCGTTCACCGTCCTTGGGGGTACGGATTTCGCCATCTATCGAATCTCCGGTATGCAAATTAAAACGCCTGATCTGACTGGGCGAAACGTAGATGTCATCGGGTCCAGCCAGATATGAGGTATCCGGTGATCTGAGGAAACCGAAACCATCCTGCAACACTTCCAGCGTACCTTCGCCAAAAATACTTTCTCCCTTGCGCGCCTGATTTTTCAGCAAGGCAAAAATCAGATCCTGTTTTCGTAGCCGGTTGGCGCCGTCGATTTCATTGGTAATAGCCATATCTACCAGTTCGGTGACATGGAGGTTCTTAAGGTCGGATAGATGCATGGGCAGGAACTCGCAGGTGAAAAAACGTAGGGTGTAAAGCGTCAGAGAACGTTGGAGGGAGATGCTGATGGGACAGAACAGGAACCAGAAGCGGTGAGTCTAATGGTATTTCGCTTCAAGGGAACACTTGGTTATAAGATTAGTGGGTTTAGATATGGCTGTCAATAAATGCTGTCAACTGTGATTTGGACAAAGCACCAACTTTGGTCGCTTCAATGTTGCCGTTCTTGAACAGCATCAATGTAGGAATGCCACGGATACCATATTTAGGCGGCGTTGACTGATTCTCGTCAATGTTGAGCTTGGCTACTTTGAGGCGCCCGGCGTATTCCTTGGCTATTTCATCCAGGATGGGTGCGATCATTTTGCACGGCCCACACCATTCTGCCCAGTAGTCTACCAGCACGGGTACGGCTGATTGTAATACTTCGGCTTCAAATGTTCCGTCGGAGACGTAATGGATATGCTCGCTCATAGGATCCTCATGCAAACGTTATAGTAGTTGACTGGTGAGATACAGTAAAACTGGGGTATATCGATAATGGTATATCAGGATGGGTCAGAATAGATCTGTTGCAGAAGAGCAATAAAAGCTGGATATTCTGCATACTATCGAAAAAATGTGTGGAAGGGAAGCATTACATTACTGGCAGCTGATTTAAGAACTCCAGTCAGGTCTCCGCGCCCGCCATGCCGTTGTGTCGCAGCAGCGCATCAATCTTTGGTTCGCGTCCGCGGAATGCGATAAACGACTCCAGCGCTGGACGGCTCCCGCCTACCGCAAGAATTTCATCGCGAAAGCGCGCACCGGTTTCAGTGTTGACCACCCCACACGCGCTGCTTTCTTCAAACAGACTGTAAGCGTCTGCAGACAACACCTCCGCCCACTTGTAGCTGTAATAACCCGCTGCATAGCCGCCCGCGAAGACATGTGAAAAACTGTTGGGAAAACGATTGAATTCTGGTGGAAAAATGACCGCAACCTGCTTACGGATTTCATCCAGCAATTGCAGCACCGTTTTCTCACCGTCAGGATCAAAGGCAGAATGCAGATGCATGTCGAACAGAGAAAATTCTATCTGCCGCAGAGTCTGGAGACCGCTCTGAAAATTCTTCGCTGCCAGCATCTTGTCGAACAACTCCCGTGGCAGCGGCACGCCGCTGTCCACGTGCTGTGTCATGTCAGTCAGCACATTCCATTCCCAGCAGAAGTTTTCCATAAATTGACTGGGCAGTTCCACTGCATCCCATTCCACCCCATTGATGCCCGACACGCCCAGGTCTTCTACCTGAGTGAGCAGGTGGTGCAAGCCATGGCCAAACTCGTGGAATAAGGTGATGACTTCATCATGGGTGAACAGAGCGGGACGTATCTGTCCATTGAGATTGACGGGTGCAGCGAAATTGCAGGTGAGGTGGGCCACCGGTATCTGCACGCGCTGCTCGCCGCTTCCTTCAACTCCGATGCGGCGGCGGGAAATGGCATCGTCCATCCACGCACCGCCACGCTTGCTGGGGCGCGCATAGAGATCAATGTAGAATTGTCCGATCAACTTTCCTTTGGCGTCACTGATATGGAAAAATTTCACATCAGGATGCCACAGTTGAATACCGGCTGATTCCTCTGCCGGCACAATGGTGATGCCGTAAAGATGTTCCACCAGTTTGAACATGCCCGGCAGCACCTTGGTTTCAGGGAAATACTGCTTCACTTCCTGGTCGGAGAATGCGTAGCGCTCAAGGCGCAGCTTTTCGCTGGCATAGGCCAAGTCCCATGATTCCAGATTCTCCAGTCCCAGTTTATCCGTGGCAAACTGGCGCAACTCTTGCAGATCGCACTCGGCGTAAGGCCTGGCTTTGGTGGCAAGCTCGCCAAGAAAGTCCAGCACCTGTTTGGGCGTGGCAGCCATTTTCGTTGCCAGTGACACTTCGGCGTAGCACTCGAATCCAAGCAGTTGTGCTTCCTCTTTGCGCAATGCCAGGATCTTGCCGATAAGCGGGGTATTGTTCCAGTCCGTCACGTTGCCGGAGGGTGGGGCAGGTGTGCCGATCTCGCTGGCACGGGTGGAATAGGCGCGATACATTTTCTCGCGCAGCGCGCGGGAGTCGGCGTACTGCATGACCGGCTGGTAGGACGGTGCGTGCAGCGTGAATTTCCAGCGGGCGCCATGACTCGTTACCGCAGAGGGGCCATTCGCGGTGGCGACGTCATCTTTTTCAGCAGCCTCCCTGGCTGTTTGCAGCACATCATCCGGAATGCCGGCTACTTCATCGGCGTTGTCGATAATCAGCGCAAAACTATTGGTTGCATCCAGCAGGTTGTCGCTGAATCTGGCACAGAGCGCAGACAACTCTTCCTGAATACGGAGAAAACGTTCTTTCTTTTCGGGCGGCAATTCCGCCCCGCCCAGGCGAAAATCGCGCAGCTCGTTTTCGATTATCTTTTTGCGGGCACGGTTCAGGTTGTCAAATTCCGGATCATTACGCAGTTGTTTGAATTTCTCGAACAACACCTGGTCTTGCGCCAGTTCGGCGAAATACTGGGTGACCAGCGGCAGATTGGCGTTGTACACCTCGCGCAATTCCGGGCTGTTCATCACGGCGTTCAGGTGCGACACCTGTCCCCAGGCGCGCGACAGGCGCTCGTTGGCATCCTCCATCGGCTGCACGAAATTCCGCCAGGTTGGGGCGGTATCATCGCTGCGTGCCTGGCCGACAGCCGCACGGCCAGCGGCCAGCAGTTGTGCTATCGCCGGGGTGATATGTTCGGTACGGATATCCGCAAAGCGCGGTAGTCCGGAAAAATCAAGCAGGGGGTTGATCATGCTGCCCTATGGAGGATAATTTCAACTATGTTAGTTGGGAGAAACAGATGGGTGCCACGACGAGGGGCTAATTTTCGTACACGATGCTGCCGTCGACCAAGGTATATTTTACCCTGCCCTGCAATTCCATGCCCAGGAACGGTGTGTTTTTTCCCTGGCTTTTAAGCGCAGCTGCCTCCACTTTCCAATATTGATCGGGATCGAAAATGCACAGGTCGGCAGCGGTACCGGCGGATAGATGACCGGCATCCACGCCAAGTATTCTGGCGGACTCCACGGTAATTTTGGCTAGCGCTACAGACAAGGGTATTTTCATTTCCAGCGCCCATTTTAAAGTAAGCGGCAGCAGCAATTCCAGACCAGTGGCGCCGACCTCAGCTTCACCGAAAGGCAACAGCTTGGCATCTTCGTCCACCGGTGCATGGTCGGAACAGACCGCATCTATGGTGCCGTCCATCAGACCGGCACGTAGCGCATCACGGTCACTCAATCCGCGCAGCGGCGGCACAAGATGACAATTGGAATCGAAGAAGCCAATGTCCATCTCGGAGAGATGCAGGTGATTGATCGCCACATCGCAAGTGATGGACAGACCTTGCTGCTTGGCCGCGCGTACCATGGCGACGCCTTCCGCGCTGGACAGCCGGCACAAATGTATTCTGGCGCCGGTTTCTCTTGCCAGCAAAACGATATTCGACAAAGCGATAGTTTCCGCGCATACGGGAATTGCCGGTAGACCCAATCGGGTCGCCACTTCACCATCATGAGCCACACCGTTATTGGCGAGACTCGCATCCTGAGGGCGCAGCCACACGCCAAAGCCGAAGGTGGCGGCATACTGCATCGCCTGCATCATTACCAGCGTGTCAGTGAGGGGTGCATCGGATTGACCGAAAGCAACGCAGCCTGCATCGCGCAATTCGGCCATTTCGGTCAAGCGCTCACCCTTCAGGCCTTGAGTAAGTGCGCCGATGGGATAGACGCGGGCCTGGTTGAGGCTCCGGGCGCGGTGCTTGAGCATTTCCACCAATCCCGGTTCGTCCAGCGGCGGGTCGGTATCAGGCGGGCATGCCAGGCTAGTGACGCCACCCGCCACCGCCGCATCCATTTCCGATTCGAGCGTGGCCTTGTATTCAAAACCCGGTTCACGCAGTCGCGCCGACAGATCCACCAGACCGGGACATACCACCAGCCCTTTCGCGTCTATCACGCGATTGGTCTGGAAGCCGTTCGGTACGGCGCCGGTCGCAACGATTTTCCCGGCAGCGATGAACACGTCCATGACGGCATCAATCCCGTTTCTTGGATCAATCAGGCGCCCGTTTTTAATCTGAACTCTCATGCGTCCACTCCGACCAAAATCAAAGGTACAGCGGGGACTCCACGGCCTTGACGCACTACGTTATAAAGCTCCCCTTCGTAATATCCAACGCCCGAACTCATTTGTGATTGCAATGATTTCATCGGCAGTATTTCGATACCAACATCCATTTTGTCGCCCACATAGAACGCCAAGTGTTTTACGAATAGGTCATATGCCACGAAGGCATATTTGCCGAACTGTATTTCTATTGCTACCCGATCCTTAACAAAGTCGGTTTGGTTGTAGCTGAAAATAGCGGACTCACCCGCAGCCTCAATTTCCTGCTTTTGCTCTGCGGGAGGCATGGTCAAAGTTTTTCGTATCAGGCGAGCATCCTTGGTCACCCAATAGCTTACGCGGCTTTCCCCCCAGCCACGCTCACTCAGCAAATCCTTGAATGATTGATTCATGGCAACTGGGCTGAACAACATTCGCCCTGGCATTGTTTTCTCTTTTGATACTTTTGTTTTACACGCACCTGCATTAACCGCCTTGATGACACCTTGCAGATCGCGCCAAAGCTTTGGTTTATGCACGAGCAAATATTCAAGCCCGTTAAGGTGGGAGTATGTTTCGACAATTTTCATGCTTTGTAATCTGCCATTTTTTGAAGCAGCTTTAACTGAGCGTCATTCTGCGGTGCGATGATCCATGGTGCGACTGTCAGCTTGTTGCCTGCGATTAGAGGATCATATTTAGGCTTACCCATTGGACGCACTGGTAGGCTATCCGACATGGCGGCCTCTATACGTTTGCGTGCAATACCTGCATAACTTGAAACAATTTCCGCTCCAGCCCCACGTCGCCCATGTCGCACGGCAGCAGCGATGGATGAACCAACGCCAAGGAAAGGATCCACAACCAAATCTTTCTCATGGGTCATTGAAAGCACAAGCCTCTCGACCAATTCAACTGGAAACTGACATGGATGCTCTGTTTTCTCTACGTGGTTACTCTTAACGTTTGGAATATCCCACACATCTCCTGGATTCTTGCCCAACGGATTGCACGAATACTGGCCTGCCTTAGGTCCCTTAAAATGTTTTTTGCCAGGATACTTTTGCGGAACCCTCACAGGATCAAGGTTAAAAACAAAGTCTTTAGTATCACGAGTAAACCACATTATCGTTTCATAACGACCGGAATAACGCCGGGAGCAATGCAACCCATGCTCAAAGTGCCATATGATCCTATTACGCATTACCAAACCAAGATTGTGGAATATAGGGTACAGCAATGTATCAAGCGGAATGATTGCGCCGTTGTTGACGTAATTACCCACTTGCCAACAAATGCTGCCGCTGTTGGTCAATGTGCGAACACATTCAGTGATTACCTCAGCTTGCTGGCGGATGTATGTACCCATATCCAACTTGCGTTCATACGCCTTACCGATGTTATAAGGGGGCGATGTCACGACAAGCTGCGCAGACTTATCTGGAATCTGTCTCAGCAAATCAAGACAACCCCCTGGGAACACTACCGCTTCAGCTTCGTCACAGTAGTGGGCGAAAACTTTTCTGCCTGTCGTATGAGGTTGTATCTTCATTTCTTCCCCTCCATCAACATGCTCATCACCGCCATCCGTACCGCGATGCCAAATGTCACTTGCGGTAGTATCACTGACTGTTTGCCATCGGCCACGGCGGAATCAATTTCAATGCCGCGATTCATCGGGCCGGGGTGCAGCACAATGGCGTCGTGTTTGGCAAGCGCCAGTTTTTCCTGCGTCAGTCCGTAATACTTGAAATATTCCTCGGCGCTGGGGAGGCTTGCACCCAGCATGCGCTCATTCTGCAAACGCAGCATCAGCAGTACATCGACGTCTTTCAATCCCTGTGCCATGTCATGGTAGATATGCACACCCAGGCGCTCAACTTTGGTAGGCAGCAGGGTTTTAGGTGCGATGACCCGTACCTCCGGCACACCCAATGTGGTCAGCGCGTGTATCTGCGAGCGCGCCACCCGTGAGTGCAGGATATCGCCGACGATGGCCACGCGCAGATTATGAAAATCGCGTTTGTAGTGGCGGATGGTGAACATATCGAGCAACGCCTGGGTGGGATGCGCGTGACGTCCGTCGCCGGCGTTGATAACATGAATCTCGGGCCGTACATGCCGTGCGATCAAATGCGCTGCGCCACTTTGCGAATGCCGTACGATAAACATGTCGGCATGCATGGCCGAGAGATTGTCCACCGTGTCCAGCAGTGTTTCCCCTTTGGATTGGGAGGAAACTGCGATGTTGAGATTGACCACATCCGCTGACAGGCGTTTGGCGGCAATTTCGAAGGTGGTGCGGGTACGGGTGCTGGGTTCAAAGAACAGGTTGAATATGGACTTGCCGCGCAGCAGCGGGACTTTCTTGATGTCACGCTCGGTGACGCCGACAAAGGATTTGGCAGTGTCGAGTATGTTAAGTAAAATGGAAGCAGGTAGCCCCTCGGTAGTGAGAAGGTGTTGCAGTTCGCCGTGTTTATTTAGCTGCGGATTATTATTCATTGTCCCGGAGGGCTTTTGTCATATAGGCTCAGGCTCAATTTTCCATCATTGCTCCGTTCCAGCGCCAGCATTTTATGCTTCGGCAGGGCAAGCATCCCACCAACATACTGGGCGGCGATAGGCATCTCTCTGCCGCCCCGGTCTATCAATGCGGCAAGACGGATGCTGGCCGGGCGACCGTAATCGAACAGCTCATTGATGGCGGCGCGGATGGTGCGCCCAGTGTAGAGTACGTCGTCCACCAGGATGATGTGGCTGCCTTCCACCTCGAACGGGATATCCGAAGGCTTGACCTGGGGGTGCAGACCGATTTGACCAAAATCGTCGCGATAGAATGAAACATCCAGAGTACCCAACGGGAGCGTAAGCCCCAGATCCCGGTGCAGTCGCTCTGCCAGCCATACGCCGCCGGTATAAATGCCCACCAAGGCAGTGTTGCCGGAAACCTCAGGCCGCATTTTCCCGGTCAGGTCGGCAAGCAGTTGTTCTGCATCAGGCAAGTGCATAATGTCTATCGAAATAAGATTGCAAGATCTGCTGTGCCGCCACCTGATCCAGCAGCGGTTTCTGTTTCTTCCCTTTGACGCCCGCTTCCCGCAGCGCTGTGCTGGCAGTGATGGAAGTATAACGCTCATCCACCAGCGCAGTCTTGATGTTGAAGCGACCTTCCAGGCGGCGTGCAAAACGCCGGCTCAGCCGGGTCAGTTCGTGCTCGGTGCCATCAGCATGCGTGGGTAACCCCACTACCAGTAGCACCGGTTGCCATTCTTCGATCAGTTTGGCGATGCTGTCAAAACGCCGCTCGGTAAGCACATCGCTCACTGTGGCAAGAGGATGCGCCAAACCCAACTGCAGATCACCTACCGCCACACCGATGTGTTTTTCGCCGAAATCGAAAGCCATCACTGTCCCCATGGGAGTGTGATGGGTCTTAAGCGTCAGGTGTTGATTTACCTGATTTTGCATGAATGGAATAGTCGATTAATGTTCAACACTGTTCTCAAGAATGCCCTACCTCATCTGACAGGCTGGAGAAGTCAATTCCCAGCAATTGTATCGCCGCAGCCAGTCGTTGTTCGGACGGCAGTTCGAACATGATGCTGGGCGATGCAGGCACAGTGAGCCAGGCATTCTGGGCCAGTTCATGCTCAATCTGACCGGGCGCCCACCCCGAGTAGCCCAACGTTACCAGCGCCTGTCTGGGGCCTTTTCCGCACGCAATCGCCTGCAGGATATCGAGTGAGGTAGTGAGTCCCACTTCCTGATTTACCGTCATGGTGGATTGCCAGCCATCTGCTGGTTGATGCAGCACGAAGCCGCGATCCAGTTGCACCGGCCCGCCAAACAATACCGGCAATCCTTTAAGAGACGGGTTGGTAATGGAAATGCCAAGCTGATCAAACATATCCTCCAGCGTCAGCTCGGTGGGCCGGTTGACTACCAGTCCCAGCGCACCCTGCTCGTTGTGTTCACAGATATAAGTGAGAGTCTTGGAAAATGAAGGGTCTGCCATGGCCGGCATGGCGATCAGAAAATGGTGGGTTAGATTGACGCTTTGCATGGATGAGTTAACTGCATGTTTGCCATTGTAAACCGGTTGCCGTTCCTCCACAATTTTCAGGAATGGCATGTTCGCCGGGATCTCATCAATACCTGATAATTATCAGGATAAGCAGACTAAGGATAACCATACCATGGATAGCCGTACGAGGAACGGTTGGCAAACCATGAATCATGAGGCGTCACGCCGCGCTGCCTGAACGATCTCCTTGAGGTAAGTCTGTTGCATGTAATCCAGGACGGCGTCGGCTACTCTCTTTGAGAGCTGAGCAAATTGTGCGGCTATGAGGTTGTAAACGGTGCGCGACTGCTGGATCTGCTAATTGATGCTGGCTGCAGTTTCGTCAATTGAGATGCTGCTGAATCCGGCACAAACAAAAACCCCCGGGTTGCGCCGGGGGTTCGTTGGACGATATCTTCCTTTATCTTTTCTTACTTGGCGGCGGGTGGGGTTACCGTCTTCAGTACGGTGGGGCCGGTAACCGTGACATCCCTGCGGAGTTGTTCCATGTTCACGGTCTGGTTGTTGACGCCATCGACCTTCTCTATGTCGTCGACCGTCTTGAACGCGCCAGCCTTGGTGCGATAGTCAATGATTGCTTTGGCTTTGGTGGAGGTGATACCTGAATTTTTCAGGGTTTCAAGCTCGGCCTGAGTAGCGGTGTTGATGTTGACATATGCGTAAGCGCTGCTGGTAAATGCGAACAGTGTGGCAATGATTATGAATAAATTTTTCATGGTTTCTCCGTTGGGTTAAGTAAACAGCTGGCGTCACAATAACACATAATCCCCTCTTCGCTTTAAGTCTATAGAAATAAGCCAGACTGCCAGACCCCCCCCGTTTTTGCCTGCAACGCGCTCCACGGGGGATTTGTTCGACGGTTCCTTAGAAACCGATTCCGAGGTAACCCCCAGCAGTCACGCCGTCGATTTTGATGCCATCGTTTCTGCCACTGGTCAGGTGATAACGCGCATCAAGGCCGACAAAGAAGTTTTTCCAGATATTGTAATCAACACCGGTACCAAACATGACCCCCGGAAGCAATACCGTAATGGACTCAGACGGCGGGCTGATCACATGGATGCCGAGACCGGCAGGGATAATCCAGGGTCTGATTTTGCTGCCCTCCAAAAATCTGATTTTCGGCGCTGCGGTCAAAGTAAGCTGGCTGACATTTACACCAGGATGAGCATTAAGGCCGTTGCCTGTTACATTCTGGCCGAATTCCTTGTACTCAAACATCAATTCAGACGCGACACTGGTCCTCGGCGCCAAGCCCCAGGCATCTCTGGTCAGGTTCCAGTCAAAGCCTGCGCCAATATACCACGCACTTTGACCTGGCAGCCCGCCAGGATATGCCGAACTATTTGTGGATACGCCGTTACGGACATGATCGGCGTGCGCAAAACCACCGCGGAAGAACAGCATATTATGCTTATGATTTGAACGCGCTTCCAACAAATCCGTCTTTTCCGCAACATTCGTAACCTTCTGCGCTTCCTGGGTTTGGCGTTTTTCCACCGAAGTCGCCATTTCTTCAATTTTTATAATTCTCTGCGCTTCCCGGGCAGATTCGGATTTTACCTGGTTCAGTTCGCTCCGGAGGGCTTGCAGACTAGCTTCCAATTGTCTGAGTGACCGTTCCAAAGCCTGGGTTCTTGCGTCCTGGGCCGAGGCATGCGGCGCAATCGTCGCTATGACAATGGCAAGTGAGCTGGCAGCGATGCGGACGGCCAACCGTGTTTTATCAAGAAAATGTTTCATTTAGCTTTCCTCCTTACTATCAAACTTTGTTTTATCGGGCGCTGTTTCAGCCATGGCATCGGTTGAAACAAACAGGGAAACTCAAAACAAGACAGCGAATTGCAGTTTTTTCATGATGTACCCGTCTCTCGATGGGCTACCAAAAGAGATAACAAGACATCCGTATCTCAATATAGCCGATGTTACGCGTGGCGAGAAATAAATGTCAACAATTTTTTGGAGGAGTTGGCACGGAGCTATCCTGCCGGTTGGCAGACAGGGATGGAACTAGGGGACTATCCCTGGGAAGGAGAAAAACCATGGGGAAAAGCCGGACGGTTTGGTGCGCTACCCGATTCACCTGCGGGATAAAGCCGGGATTATGTGCGCAGCTTCAGCTCGCTAAAGGCGGCTGCGGGTAAGTCGGTCAGCTGATATTTGCCGCTCATGACTGCGGCAGCGAGAATATCCAGGGTCTGATCTTTTAGCAGCCTCACGATTTCCTGCTTGATTGGAGACCAGTTTACATGCATCGGGCAGGGTACTTTGTCACTGCAAATCTTGAGTCCCAGTACACAATCCTCAGTAAATCCAGGGCCTTCGGTAATGAGGACGATCTGCATCAGGGTAATTTTTCCGCCTTCTTCCCGCAGGCAGAAGCCGCCTTGCTTGCCGCGGTAAGAGTAAAGCAGGTTGCCCCTGCACAGGTTCTGTAGCACCTTGGCGAGATAGGTGGGCGGCGCCCCCAAATTCTCGGCAATGGTACGATTCAACACCGGCACGCCGCGAGGCTGCGTGCCCATGTAAATGAGCGCTTGAATGGCGTACTGGGTGGTGCGGGACAGAATCATCGGGTTTCTCTATTTTTGTGTTTGCTTATAATTCGAATCAGGGAAGATATGGCTGGACTCATCGCGGCAAATTAATAATTTTTACCCAAATATTGCGTCATGGTTGCAGAAGAACAATTTTTTGTGAGCCTTCAATCACCTGCCGGGAAACGACACTGCCGAGCTACAAAGGATGTGTTTATCTTAATATCAAATGTATATATTGTAAAATTGTAAATAATGGGATTGTTCTTTCCCCTCCGGTCACCTCAAGCGTGACTGGCATTTAATCAACTATTGCTCGATTCTTGTCCGATGATTTCATGGCTAACTCTGCACACGCCTTTTCCGCCACTGGAAGCTGCACTTGCCAAACCCAACGGCCTGCTTGCCGCCGGTGGCGATCTTACGCCGCAACGTCTGATTGAGGCTTATCGCTGTGGAATTTTCCCCTGGTTCAACGCCGGGGAGCCTATTCTTTGGTGGAGTCCTGATCCGCGCATGGTGCTGTTACCCGGTGAGCTTAGAATTTCTCGCTCGCTGAATAAAGTTCTCAACAGGGGTAATTACGAAATCCGTGTTGATAGCGCCTTCAGCCAGGTCATGCAGGCTTGCGCCGCGCCGCGCAAGGGGCAATCCGGTACCTGGATACACCCTGAGATGATTTCAGCCTATGCAGTGCTGCATGAAATCGGGCTGGCCCACTCAGTCGAAACCTGGGTGGACGGTGAGCTGATGGGGGGGCTATACGGCGTCAGCCAGGGAAAAATGTTTTTTGGTGAATCCATGTTTTCCCATATTCCCGATGCTTCCAAAATCGCATTCGTGCATCTGGTGAGACAGTTGCAGCGCTGGGATTTCGGTATGATCGATTGCCAGATGAAAACTGCTCATCTCGCATCCTTTGGCGCGCGTGAAATTCCCCGCACAGAATTTAGTCAAAGGCTAAGAGAATTGATAAACTACCCTGAACGATTTGAGAAATGGCGTTTTGATCATGAGCCGGCTGAATGACCTTCCTGCATCGGCGTTGCAGTTCTACACCACCGCATCTTATCCGTGCAGTTATCTGCCGGAGAAACTGGCGCGCTCCCAGGTAGCAACACCCAGCCATCTGATCGATACGAGTGTCTATGGTGAACTGGTGCAGGCTGGTTTTCGCCGCAGCGGCACCTTCACCTATCGTCCCTATTGCGATCACTGCCGCGCCTGTGTGCCGGTGCGAATTATCGTTGACGAATTTACTCCCAGCCGCGCCCAGCGCCGAGCCTGGAAATGGCACCAGCATCTGGTTGCGACCTGGCATGAGCTGTATTACCACCCGCATCACTATGCGCTCTATCTGCGCTACCAGGCGCAACGCCATTGCGGTGGCGGCATGGATCGCGACAGTCGCGAGCAGTACCGCCATTTCCTGCTGCAGAGCAATGTCAATTCCAGGCTGATTGAGTTCCATGAGGACGATCAGCTACGCATGATCAGCATTATTGATGAACTGGCCGATGGCATCTCCTCGGTCTATACTTTCTTCGATCCGGATGTCCCGGGTGTAAGCTTCGGTACCCACAATATCCTGTGGCAAGTACAGCAATGCCGTGCACTCGGCTTGCCTTATCTTTATCTTGGTTACTGGATCAGGCAGAACCGGAAAATGAGTTACAAGGCTAATTTCAAACCACTGCAAGGCTTGATCGACGGCCAATGGCGGCTGCTTGATGGCAACGAGACAGATTGTGGCTAGTCATCTGGCCATGACACTTGGCACCAGAGTTTATCGCCGCAGTGCTCGTATCTCTGCTGCGCGCTTCTCCAGCGGCACTGCTTTGCTGGCATAACCAATGTCTCGATACAGTTGCGCCAGATTTTCAAGGCCGGTAGCTACATTGGGATGATCCGGACCGAATGCCTTTTCTGAAATCGCCAGTGCACGTCTGAACAGCGGTTCGGCATTGGGGTATTTCCCCTGATCTCTGTACAATCCTGCCAGATTATTCAGACCGAGCGCCACATTCGGATGCTCCGGACCAAGCGCTTTCTGTGAAATCGCCAGGACGCGTTTATACAGCAGTTCAGCCTGCGCATACTGTTTCTGCGCGTGGTACAGCAGCGCCAGATTATTCAGACTTATGGCCACATTGGGATGATCCGGGCCGAAGACTTTTTCCAGAATCGCCAACGCCCGTTTGTGCAGCGGCTCGGCCAGCGCATACTGTTCCTGAGCATGATACAGTTGCGCCAGGTTATTCAGACTCGCGGCGACATCGGGATGATCCGGACCCTGGACCTTTTCATCAATCGCCAACGCCCGTTGGTACAACGGCTCAGCCTGTGCATACTGCCCTTGGGCGCTGTACAGCAATGCCAGACTATTCAGACTGGTGGCCACATCAGGGTGATCCGGGCCAAGAGATTGTTCGGCTACCTGCAGGGCTTGTTTCGCCACTTCCGTCGCGCGCGTATATTGTCCTTGTCGATACAGCAAATCGGCCTGCCGGCTGAGCGCGTTCCATCCAGGTGCGGCGGCATGGCTATACCCGCTTGTTGTCAGACCAAGCGTGAGGAGGGCCAAGGCAAGAGAGAAGATGGCTATTTTCATAGATCTGCTGATTGTGATTGATGTGGAAAACAGCCACCCAATCCACTGTGATTATCCACATGGTTGATCCGGGTAGAGAACTGTCAAGCCTTAGAACTACATCCGTTCAATTTACCATGGAGTATGCGCAAAGGGACAAACACTATTTCCTGGATGAGTGATGTGCTCAACTAACTCTGCATCCTCCACGCATCTATGGTCTTTTCCGGGTTAAAATCAGCCCATGCTCTATTCTCTGTTCCGCCCGTTGCTGTTCAGTCTCGACCCCGAAACTGCACACTGCCTCACATTCAATGCAATCGAGAAAGCCCACCAGCTCGGGCTGCTTCCAGGTCAGCCGTTTGCCTGCCAGCCGCGCAATGTCATGGGTCTTGATTTCCCCAACCCGGTCGGTCTGGCCGCCGGTCTGGACAAGGACGGTGATCATATCGATGCGCTTGCCGCGCTCGGTTTTGGTTTCATCGAGATAGGCACGGTTACACCCCGTCTCCAGCCCGGGAATCCGCAGCCGCGTCTGTTTCGCCTCCCGCAGGCCAACGCCATCATCAATCGTCTGGGTTTCAATAATCACGGTGTGGATAAACTGGTAGTGAACGTCAAACGCTCAAATTACCGGGGCATCCTGGGCATCAACATTGGCAAGAATTTTGATACTCCGGTGGATAGAGCCGCTGATGACTACCTGGCCTGCCTGCGCGAAGTTTACGCTCATGCCAGTTATGTAGTGGTCAATATTTCCTCGCCCAATACGCCCAATCTGCGGCAATTACAAAATGCCACAGAGCTTGATCACCTGCTGGATGCGTTGAAAGTTGAACAAGAAAAACTCGCTGATAAACATGGCAGATACACGCCGCTGGCGGTGAAGATTGCTCCTGATCTGGAATCGCCGCAAATCGAAGCCATCGCCGCACTGCTGATGCGGCACCGGATTGACGGCGTCATTGCTACCAACACCACTCTTTCACGGGTTGGTGTGGAAGCATTGCCGCATGCACGCGAAGCCGGTGGATTGAGCGGTGCGCCGCTGACACAGCGTGCCACTGCAGTTATCCACCAATTGCATGCCGCGCTGCAAGGGACGCTGCCTATTATCGGTGTGGGCGGCATCATGTGTGCGGCAGACGCAAAGGAAAAAATGGACGCGGGCGCAAGCCTGGTGCAAATCTACACCGGCCTGATTTATCGTGGTCCCGATCTGGTGCGCGAGGCGGTACGGGCAGTGTGTGCACCATGAATCCTGCGGTAGCCGGATAAAGCCGTGTTGCCGTTGATGCTGCGGGCTGAAACGGCGATAATCTGTGCTTTCTGACCTTGCCATTATCCCCGGTGCAGTGCTGGATTATCCGTACTCAGGCTCTGGATGAGAAAGAATCTGCTGATAGAGAAAATAGATGCCATCCTGCCGCAAACCCAGTGCCGCCAGTGTGGCTTTTCTGGTTGCGGGCCTTATGCGGCAGCGATTGCGGAAGGTAATGCGAATATCAATCAGTGCCCGCCAGGTGATGAAACAGGTATCCAGAAGCTAGCTGATTTGCTGGGGGTAAGGCCGATACCGCTGAATAACGCGCATGGTGTGCCCAAACCCAGAGCGGCGGCGCTGATAGACGAGCAGATTTGTATTGGTTGTACGCTTTGCATCGAGGCTTGCCCGGTAGATGCGATTGTCGGCGCCGCCAGGCAGATGCACACTGTGATCGCTGCTGAATGCACCGGCTGTGAACTCTGCCTTGCGCCCTGCCCCGTGGATTGCATCAGCATGATCCCGGTTGTGAAACAAATCAGCGCTGCAGCATGCGAACCTTGCATTGCCAGCGATGACTGGTTGCTGCGCGAGAATGAGATGAAAAAGAAAGCGGCTGATCGTGCGCGCGCGCGCCACCAATTCAGGCTGCAAAGACTTGAGCGTGAAAAACAGGAGCAGGCAGAGAAGCTTGCGCAAAAAACTGGAACAGCAGCCAGCGATCCCAGGAAAGCTGCAGTTCTGGCAGCACTGAAACTCGCCATGGCGGCTCGCTCAGATAACTGAAGAAAAATGACCAGGTTAATCCGTAGCTGAATATTTTTCTATCCAATCCATGAATCCAACCAAACGTCGCGAAATTTTCACCCGCTTCAGGGCGGCTAATCCTCATCCCACGACCGAGCTGGAATACAGCACACCATTCGAGTTGCTGGTGGCAGTGGTGCTTTCTGCCCAGGCCACCGACAAGAGCGTGAATCTGGCAACCAGGAAATTGTTTCCCCAAGCCAATACACCGGAAAAAATTCTCGTTCTGGGGGAGGCCGGATTGCGCGACGCCATCAAGAGCATTGGACTATTTAAAACCAAGGCGAAGAATATCCTGGCCACTTGCAAGCTGCTGATTCAGCATCATGGTAGCCAGGTGCCACAGACTCGTGATCAGTTGGAGAAGCTTCCTGGCGTGGGACGCAAGACCGCCAACGTAATTCTGAATACCGCGTTTGGCGAGCCCACCATCGCGGTGGATACGCATATTTTCCGGGTTGCCAACCGCACTGGCATCGCCCCTGGGAAGAATGTACTGGAAGTGGAGCTGAAACTGCTGAAGTTCATCCCGCAGGAATTTCGCCATGACGCCCACCACTGGCTGATCCTGCACGGACGCTATGTGTGCAAGGCGCGCAAGCCGGAATGCACTGTGTGCAGCATTAACGACTTGTGTGAGTTCAAGCAGAAAACCTTGAAGAATAATTCCATTTAAATACCGGCATATTGAATGTTTAACCCTTCCAGAGACCGGGCACGACAGCTCTTCTTCGACACTTGGCGCAAGTATCGCCAGCGGGAAATTCTTTCCGGCATGGAAGACATGGCGCTGGAGGTCATCCTGCTACACTCGGAATACCAGGCTGTACTGGCTGACGAAGACCGCTATCGAGACAAGGATTACCTACCTGAAATGGGAGACACCAATCCTTTTTTGCATATGAGCATGCATGTCGCCATCAAGGAGCAGCTTTCCATAGATCAACCGGTGGGAATACGCGAACGTTTTGAGCGTCTGCTGAAAAAAACCGGCAGCGAGCACGAAGCCATGCATCAAATCATGGAATGTCTTGCGGAAATGATCTGGCAAGCACAACGTAGCCAGTCGGCACCGGATGCCACGATCTATTTTGATTGCCTGGACAAGCAGGGGAATTGATCTGTGGCTAATAAAAAAACAGGACGCAAACGCGTCCTGTTTTTTTATGCACGGTTCTGGCTATGCTACCTGGTTCTCAGACCGGACTGAGTAGCATAATAGGCCGCCAGATTTTCAACGTCTTCTTTGCTCAAGGCTGCGGCCATGCCGGCCATAATGGGGTCTTTGCGCGCGCCAGACTTATAGTCGTTCAGGGCTTTTGCCAGATAATCCGCATGCTGGCCGCCGAGCTTGGGAAAATTCGGGGCAGGGCTATTGCCATCGGCCCCATGACATGCGGCACAGGTTTCCCCCGCTTTTTTCTTGCCAGCCTCGATATCGGCTGCTATTCCCTGTCCAGAAATCAACAGCAATGCGCCGCTCATTGCGGCAATGACGATTTTTTTCATAATGATTTCCTTACGTGAATGATGAAATTATCTTCCACCGCTGGTGTAATAGGCGACTACATCCTGCATATCCTGCGCGGAAAGGGTGGCCGCGATGGCATCCATACTGGGATGGCTACGGTTACCAGACTTGTAGCCTTCCAGCGCCTTGATCATGTAAGCGCCATGCTGCCCTCTGAGCCTGGGCACATGGTAGACCTTGGGGAAGGCGGTACGATAGCCCTCTATGTCATGGCAGCCGGCGCACATGGAAGCTTTTTTCTTGCCCGCTGCGGCGTCGCCGACAGCTTGAGCCTGAGCTACACTGGAAATTGCCAGGAGCAGGCTTCCGGCAAGTAGTTTTACCATTGCTGATTGTTTCATTGTGGGCACCCCCCTCTTCAAAAAGAGTAACTCTAAACGATGTATCATTTTCGGTCAATGAATAAAGTGGTAAGAAACACTGGAATCCGTCACTATTTCTTTCCGCCAGCCGTTATGTGTTTTGCTTCCAGTTCATCCCATCGAGCAAGACAGTTTATGAGTTTTTCCTCGACGGCGGCAAAGCGTGCTTGCAGTGCTCTCGCTTCCTCCGGGTTATCGCGGTAAATAGCCGGGGTGCCCAGCCGGTGGGTAATGTCAGCCTGTTCCCGTTCCAGGATTTCGATCTTCGCTGGCAGTGCCTCCAGTTCGCGCATTTCATTGGAGCTCAATTTGGCGCGGAAGGTCGGTTTGGACACTTTTACCGATGAGGCCAGGGGCTGCAGTTGAACCGCTTCCTGTTTTGCCGCCGTTTTCACAAAGTTCTTCGCCCGCACCCAGTCGTCGTAGCCGCCAACATATTCCCGCAGTATGCCATCGCCCTCAAATGCGATCACCTGAGTCACGACGTTGTCGAGAAATGCGCGATCGTGGCTGACCAGAAACAGGGTGCCGGAATACTCTTGCAGCAACACTTCCAGCAACTCCAGGGTTTCGATGTCCAGATCGTTGGTGGGTTCATCGAGCACCAGCACGTTGCTGGGACGGGTGAATAAGCGTGCCAGCAACAGCCGATTGCGCTCGCCGCCGGAGAGCGATTTTACGGGTGAGCGCGCTCGCTCCGGCGCAAACAGGAAATCCTCCAGATAGCTGATGACGTGTTTCTTCGCCCCGCCGATTTCGATGAAATCCGAGCCTTGGCTGATGGTGTCTATCAGCGTCGCTTCCTCGTTCAGTTGCTCGCGCATCTGGTCGAAATAAGCCACGGCAAGTTTAGTTCCCTGCCGCACTATGCCGTTATCGGGCTGCAATTCACCCAGTATCAGCTTCAGCAGGGTGGACTTTCCGGCGCCATTGGGTCCCAGCAGCCCCACCCGGTCGCCACGCATGATGCGGCAGGAAAAATCCTTGATGACGATTTTGTCGCCATAACTTTTGCTGACGTGCTCCAATTCAGCCACCACGCGTCCGGATCGTGCGCCTTCATCCACGCTGAGATTGACCGTCCCCACCCGGTTGCGCCGCGCCGCCCGCTCCAGCCGTAGCGCCTCCAGTTGCCGTACTCTGCCTTCATTGCGCGTACGGCGTGCCTGTATGCCTTTACGTATCCAGACTTCTTCTTGCGCCAATACCTTGTCAAATTTCTGGTTGTGGGTGGCCTCAACTTCCAGCATCTCCTCCTTTTTGTGTTGATATTCTGCGAACTTGCATGGAAAAGTCGCTAACTTACCGCGATCAAGCTCGATAATGCGTGTTGCCACATTATCCAGAAAACGCCGGTCATGGGTGACGAACAGCACACTGCCGGCAAAATCCTTGAGCAATCCTTCCAGCCATTCAATGGAGGAGAAATCCAGGTGATTGGTTGGCTCATCCAGCAGCAGCACGTCGGGCGACACTACCAGTGCGCGCGCCAGCGCGACCCGCTTTTTCAGTCCGCCGGAAAGGTGTCCGATCAAAGTATCTTCGGGAAGGTTAAGCTGGTGGATGACGGTCTCCACCTTGCCCTGGATGCGCCAACCATCCTGGGCTTCCAGTTTGCCCTGCAAATCCTGCAAGCGATCAAGCAGTGCTTCGGTATCTCCTGCACCGTCACTCAAAGCATGAGACACCTCGTGGTAATCGAGCAGCACTTGACTGACGGCACCCAAGCCGTTGGACACCTCCTGGAACACCGTACTAGCTGCATCCAGTTCCGGTTCCTGCGGCACATAGGCCAGCTTCAATGCGGGCGCGCGCCATACCTTG
This sequence comes from Nitrosomonadaceae bacterium, assembly GCA_030646695.1. Classification (GTDB taxonomy): domain Bacteria; phylum Pseudomonadota; class Gammaproteobacteria; order Burkholderiales; family Nitrosomonadaceae; genus VFJL01. The sequence goes on along the minus strand of JAUSLF010000078.1, from coordinate 16,976 downwards.
CCATCATCCAGTTTGATTTCACCGGCCAAAACGCGCAACAAACTGGACTTGCCGCCGCCGTTCCGGCCAATCAGGCCGATGCGTTCGCCCGGATCAAGCTGTAAATCCACATGATCAAGCAGCGCATGGTGACCAAAGGCAAGACAGACTTTTTCGAGAGTAATGAGAGGCATGGGTGTGGAAATGGGGGTTCAGCAGATGGCAGGGGCGGGATTCTGCCATGCTTCGTGGGGTTTGGCAAAGTATCGCACATCACTTGGGGTGAGATTGGAACGTGAATCTGGTTTAGAGATTTCCTAGTTTCTTCTTCAACAACTCGTTTACCTGTGCAGGGTTGGCCTTACCCTTGGTGGCCTTCATCGCCTGGCCAACAAGGGAATTGAAAGCTTTTTCTTTGCCATTGCGATAATCGGCTACCTGCTGCGGGTTGGCGGCAAGAATGCCATCTATGAGTTGCTCGATCTCGCCCGCATCCGAGATCTGTTTCAGACCCTTGGTCTCGATAATGATGTCGGCATTGCCATCACATTCGCCGCGCCACATGGCGTCGAACACGTCCTTGGCGGTTTTCCCCGAAACGGTTCCGTCGCTGATGCATAACAGCAGTCCTGCCAATTGTGCCGGGCTGACAGGGCATTGCGCGATATCCAGCGCTTCTTTGTGCAAGCGTCCACTCACTTCGCCCGTCATCCAATTTGCACATAGTTTTGTATTTGCACTTCCAACATCATTGATTACTTTCTCAAAGTAATCTGCCGTGTTTTTATCAGCCGTTAGCATTGCTGCATCATATGCAGAAAGCGCATAAGTTTTCTGAGTATCTGGAGCAATAATTTCACGGTGGGTTTGCTGGACCCAATCATGCAGATCAGCTTCAAAATCTATGTCCAAATGCTCTTGGAGCATAGCTACGTAGCTGGCTGCGTCACGTGCCATAAAACGATAACGCCTCGACATTGGGAGTTCTGGTGTGGAAGCTCGGATTTCCTCGATCCAATCCGCAGAGATTTCGAGCGGCAGCAAATCCGGATCGGGGAAATAGCGGTAATCCTGCGCGTCTTCCTTGCTGCGCATGGTGCGGGTTTCATCCTTGTCCGAGTCGTAGAGCCGGGTTTCCTGGCGTATGGTTCCGCCATCCTCCAGAATCTCTATCTGCCGCTTGGCCTCGTAGTCAATCGCCTTTTCGAGAAAGCGGAATGAGTTGAGGTTTTTGATTTCGCAGCGGGTGCCGAGCTTGTCCGAGCCGAGGGGCCTTACCGATACATTGGCGTCGCAGCGGAACGAACCTTCCTGCATGTTGCCGTCGCAGATGTCGATCCAGCGCACCAGCGAGTGCAGGGTTTTGGCAAAAGCCACCGCTTCTGCGCTGCTGCGCATATCCGGCTCGGAAACGATTTCCAGCAGCGGCGTGCCGGCACGATTCAAATCAATGCCGGTCATGCCTTGAAAATCCTCATGCAGCGACTTGCCCGCATCTTCCTCCAGGTGCGCCCGGGTAAGACGGATGGTTTTCTCGCACTCGTTGCCATCGCCGCCAATCTGAATTTTTACACTGCCGCCTGCAACCACCGGCAGCTCGTATTGGCTGATCTGATAACCTTTGGGCAGGTCGGGATAAAAATAATTCTTGCGCGCAAAGATTGAAGGCGAATTAATTTTTGCACCCACCGCCAAACCAAATTTAATCGCCCGTTCCACTGCGCCGCGATTCAATACCGGCAACACGCCCGGCAGCGCGATATCCACCGCGCAGGCCTGGCTGTTAGGCGCCGCGCCAAACGCAGTCGGTGCGCCGGAGAATATTTTTGATCTGGTCGAGAGTTGCGTATGCACCTCAAGACCAATTACGATTTCCCATTGCATTTTTTCGTATCTCTACAGTTCAGGCAGTCAGTTTGTCGGGCATCCGCATATGCCAATCAGTTACTTGCTGGTACTGGTGGGCCACATTCAGCATTTGTGCTTCGGCAAAATAATTGCCGATGATATGCAAACCCACCGGCCGGTTATTATCGCCAAAGCCCGCAGGAATGGACATGCCAGGCAGTCCGGCCAGATTGGTGGCGATAGTGTAGGTATCGGACAGATACATCTGCACCGGATTGCCGCTTTTTTCTCCCAGGGCAAATGCGGTTGTGGGCGTGGTCGGCCCCATGATGATGTCGCACTGCGCGAAGGCTGCGGCAAAATCCTGCGCAATCAGGCGGCGCAGTTTCTGCGCCTGAATGTAGTAAGCGTCGTAATAACCGTGCGACAGCACGTAGGTGCCGATCAGAATGCGGCGTTTCACTTCTGCGCCAAAACCCTGCGCCCGGCTTTTCTGGTACATGTCATTGAGATCGATATATTCTGGAGCGCGATGGCCGTAGCGCACACCATCAAAACGGGATAGATTGCTTGACGCCTCCGCCGGGGCCAGCACATAGTAAACGGGTATCGAGAGTTTGGTATTGGGCAGCGACACTTCCACCGTTTCTGCGCCGAGCTTGCGATATTCCCCGATGGCTGCCTCCACTGCACGCGCCACATCGGCGCTCATCCCCTCGACGAAATATTCTTTTGGCAAGCCGATACGCAGACCTTGCAGCGGCTTTGCCAGATCGCGCGCGTAGTCCTCGGACGCACGCTGCAGACTGGTCGAGTCGCGCGTATCGAATCCCGCCATGACGTTCAACATCAAGGCCAGATCTTCCGCCGATTTCGCCATCGGCCCACCTTGGTCAAGACTCGAAGCAAACGCGATCATGCCGTAGCGTGACACCAGCCCGTAAGTCGGTTTGATGCCGGAAATGCCGCATAAAGCCGCCGGCTGGCGGATGGAGCCGCCAGTGTCAGTGCCGGTGGCGGCGGGCGCCATGCGTGCAGCCACAGCACAAGCCGAACCGCCGGAGCTGCCGCCCGGCACTGCCGTGATATCCCAGGGGTTTTTTACCGGACCGTAGAATGAGGTCTCGTTGCTCGACCCCATGGCAAATTCATCCATGTTGGTTTTGCCGATATTTACCGCGCCGACGGCATTGAAACGCTCGATTACACCGGCATCGTAGGGCGAAACGAAATTGGACAGCATTTTCGACCCGCAGGTGGTCAACCATCCCTTGGTACAGAAAATGTCTTTCTGGGCAATGGGAATGCCGGTCAGCGGGCGCGCCTGCCCGGATGCAATCATCGCATCGGCGGCCTGTGCCTGAGCGAGGCTCATTTTTTCGTCGACCGTGATGAAAGCATTGTAATCCGGGTTCAATGCCTTTACGCGCTTGAGGAATTCGCCGGTCAGTTCGACGCTGGAGATTTTTTTGGCGGCGAGCAGAGCAGAGAGCTGCTTGAGACTGGAATTCAACATGGTATTTGCAAGGCGGGATAGATCGTAGAAAAGTGGGGGGTGGATTCCAAAGTCATGCGGACGCATCACTCAATGACTTTCGGCACCAGATAAAGCCCTGCTTCGGTCTTGGGGGCTATCGACTGAAATAATTCGCGCTGATCGGACTCGGTTACCGTATCATCGCGCAACCGCTGCACCACATCCTGAGCGTGGGACATAGGCTCGATGGCAGACGTGTCCACCGCCTGCATTTGCTCGATCAGGCCGAAAATACCGGATAGCTGGGTCAGCGCAGTGGCTGCCTCAGTTTCACTGACTTCAATGCAAGCAAGGTTTGCAACGCGTTTTATATCGTCCAGAGACAGTGACATTGGCTGCGAAAACCCTTATATTCAATATAATATAGGGTATCATAGCCCGGTTAATCGACGTTATCCTTTTTGTACGCGACTGCTACGATTGTCATTTTTACCACTTACTAACCACTAACGAGACTAACGAAACTCGCCACTATGCTTAATTTTATAAACAATAATATCCTGAAAGGGTATTTCTCGACCGACATGGCGATTGATCTGGGAACAGCCAATACCCTGATTTACGTTCGCGGCCAAGGTATTGTGCTGAATGAACCATCGGTGGTGGCGATACGTCAGGAAGGAGGACCCAGCGGCAAGAAAGTGATTCAGCAGGTAGGTCTGGCGGCCAAGCAGATGTTGGGACGCACTCCCGGCAATATCACTGCCATCAGGCCGATGAAGGATGGCGTGATCGCCGACTTCACCGTTACCGAGCAGATGTTGAAGCACTTCATCAAGAAGGTGAATCCACCGCGCCTGTTCTCTGCCAATCCACGCATCGTGATTTGCGTTCCCTGCGGATCTACTCAAGTGGAGCGTCGTGCCATCCGGGAAGCTGCCTATGGCGCCGGTGCGCGCAAAGTGGAACTGATCGAGGAGCCAATGGCTGCGGCCATCGGCGCCAATCTGCCAGTCGAAGAAGCGACCGGTTCGATGGTAGTCGATATCGGTGGCGGCACTACCGAAGTTGGCGTGATCTCGCTGGGCGGGGTCGTGTACTCGAACTCGGTGCGTGTGGGCGGTGACAGATTCGATGAGGCCATCATCAATTACATACGCCGCAACTATGGCATGTTGATCGGTGAGGTTACCGCCGAACGGATCAAAAAAGAAATTGGTTCTGCCTTCCCTGGTTCGGAAGTGCGCGAAATGGAAGTCAAGGGGCGCAACCTGGCGGAAGGGATTCCACGCAGTTTTACCATTTCCAGCAACGAAACCCTGGAAGCTCTGACCGATCCCCTGAACAGTATCGTCAGTGCGGTCAAATCCGCGCTGGAGCACACGCTGCCGGAACTCGGTGCAGACATCGCTGAAAAAGGCATGGTGCTGACCGGTGGGGGTGCGTTGCTGCGCGATATTGACCGTCTGCTGATGGAAGAAACCGGTCTGTCGGTGATCATTGCCGAAGACCCGCTTACCTGCGTGGTGCGCGGCTCAGGTGTGGCACTGGAAAATATGGATCAATTGGCTGGCATATTTTCCAGTGATTAAACGGTTTTGTGTATTGGGATCAGGGTACCCGGGTTGGGTGCGCCCCGAGACCTGAAACACGGAATGTGATGGAAACAGCCCCGCAGTTTTTCAGACACGGCCCCGGTCTGCTGGCGCGTCTGGTGTTTTTTGCACTGTTGTCACTGTTGCTGATGGTGATCGATACCCGGTTCAAATACCTCCCTGAAATTCGCCAGACTATCGCCGTGGCGATCTATCCGTTACAGAGACTGGCCCATGTTCCGGCAGCGATCTATGATCAGGTGAGCGGACTTTTCGTCAACCGGAACCCAATCGACGAGATCGCCCATCTGCGGCAACAGCACCTTGCCGATCAGGGGCAGCTGCAGCGGCTGCTGGCACTGGAGGCTGAAAATGCGCAGTTGCGCAACTTGCTGGAAGCGGGGCAGCGAGCTGAAAGCAAAACCACCCTGGCAGAGATTCTGTATATTCCGCACGATCCCTTCAGCCGCAAAGTCATACTCGACAAGGGAAGTCAGAATGGCATCCAGCCCGGCCAGGTAGTGGTGGATGGTGCAGGTGTGGTAGGACAAATCACACGCGTCTATCCATGGCTGTCCGAGGTGACGCTGATCACGGATAAAGATCATTCGGTACCGGTGCAGCTGGTACGCAGCGGCCTGCGTTCGATGGTGTCGGGCACAGGCGAGGACGGAACACTGGAATTGCGCTATCTGGCAGCCAACGCTGACATTCAGCATGGTGATTTACTGGTTACTTCCGGAATAGATGGCATTTACCCGCCCGGCCTGCCGGTAGCGCTGGTATCGAAAATAGAAAGCAATGCCGCTTATGCTTTTGCCCGCATTACCTGCACGCCTGCTGCCGGAGTAAATCGCAACCGGCAGGTATTAATCCTGTCGCCACTGCCGCCTATTCCGGAAAGACCGGTGGAGTCCGTGGAAACCAAACCCGAAGATAAAAAACGAGGAAAAATTGGCATTCGTTAATTCTTCCCAGCAAGAAGTCCTATCGCATGTCAGGAGCCGGTTCATCGTTCTCAGTCTGACGGCAGCACTGCTGTTGAATCTGTTACCACTGCAAGGCCTTGCCCTGCTGCTGCGCCCGGATTTCGTCGCTCTAGTGGTGCTTTACTGGAGTATCAACCAGCCGCAACGGGTCGGCATGAGCGTGGCTTTTACCATGGGCCTGCTGATGGATGTCGGCGATGCCAGCATATTCGGGCAGCATGCCTTGGCATACAGTGTGATGGCTTTCATTGCGCTGCTGCTGCACAGGCGCCTACGCATCTTCAGTCTGTACAAGCAGGCGCCGCAGGTCGGGCTGCTGCTGCTCTCGGCGCAACTCATCATACTGCTGACCGGGCTGCTGGCCGGTGCCAATCTGCCTGGCTGGGATTTTTTTCTTGCCAGTGCTAGCGGTATGCTGCTGTGGCCGTTGCTTCCCGCTTTAGTGAAAATGCCCCAGAGGCGAAAACCTGATCCCGATGCGCTATGAGCGGTACAGTCGAGCTTCGCAATCACGGACGTGAACTGCGCTATTTCCAGTTGCGGCTTGCCATCAGTGCCGGCTTTGTCCTGTTACTGTTCGGTTTGCTCTTTGCCCGTTTTTTTTATTTACAGGTATCGCAGCGCGAGCATTATCACACTCTGGCGGAAGCCAACCGCATATCCATTTCACCCCTTGCACCCGACCGCGGCCTGATTCTTGATCGCAATGGCGAGGTATTGGCACACAATTATTCAGCGTACACGCTGGAAATTATACCGGGCAGGAACGCCAACCTTGAGGCCACTATCAACGAACTGGCCAGCGTGGTCGAGATAGCGGCGAGAGACCGCAAGCGCTTCAAGAAACTGGTGGGGGAAAGCAAGCGATATGAAAGCCTGCCCATACGCACCCGTTTATCGGACGTCGAAGTAGCGCGCTTTGCCGCCAACCGCTATCGCTTCCCCGAGGTGGAAATCAAGGCGCGTTTGTTCCGTCAATATCCGAAAGGGGAGGGCACATCGCACGTGGTGGGTTATATCAGCCGCATCAATCATCAAGATCTGAAGCAACTGGAAGCCAGCGGGGACTCCACCAATTACCGCGGCTCCAATTATATTGGCAAAATCGGTATCGAACAGAGTTATGAAAAAGAACTGCATGGCATCACTGGTTTTGAGGAAGTGGAAACTGACGCATCCGGCCGGGCGGTACGGGTACTGTCGCGCACTCCGCCGATCTCTGGCAACAATCTAAAGCTGTCGCTCGACGCTAAATTACAGGAGGTTGCAGAACAGGCATTCGGTGACCGGCGTGGCGCGTTGGTGGCAATCGATCCGACTAGCGGCGACGTGCTTGCATTTGTCAGCAAGCCAGGCTTCGACCCCAATCTTTTTGTCGATGGTATCGACTCAGAGAACTGGGACCTGCTCAACAATTCCATCGACAGGCCACTGAATAATCGTGCACTGCGCGGCCTTTATCCGCCGGGTTCCACATTCAAGCCGTTCATGGCGCTGGCTGGCCTGGAGCTGAAAAAACGTACCCCCCAGTACACCATCAGTGACGCTGGCTACTTCAGCCTGCCCGGTAGCAGCCATCGCTACCGCGACTGGAAAGTGGGTGGTCATGGCAGTGTGGACCTGCACAAATCCCTGGTCATTTCCTGCGATACATACTACTACGGGCTTGCCAATGACCTCGGCATAGCTAAAATTTTCAGTTTCATCAGTCAGTTCGGATTGGGCAAACTAACCGGGATTGACATCGAAGGCGAAGTCCCCGGTCTGTTGCCCTCGCAGGAATGGAAAATGAGGCGGCATAAGCAGAAATGGTATGCTGGCGATACGATTTCCGTTGGTATCGGCCAAGGCTACAATCTGGCCACCCCGCTGCAGCTGGCTTTTGCTACGGCAATACTTGCCGGCAACGGCACTGCCTTCCGCCCGCATCTGGTAAAACAGGTTCAGAACAGCAAGACGGGTGCATTGCGTGACATTGTCACGCAGCCGCTCTACACACTCGATCTCAATCCAGAAAATCTGACGCGAGTGCATAATGCGCTGGTGGATGTGACCCGCCCCGGCGGTACCGCAGCGCGTGCCGGTGCGGGTGCTGCGTATACTTTTGCCGGTAAGACCGGCACCTCGCAGGTGATCGGCATGAAGCAGGGGGAGAAATATGTGGAAAGCAAGATTCAGGAGCGCCATCGCGATCACGCACTATTCATTGCTTATGCGCCGGCTGACAAGCCGAAAATCGCACTGGCGGTACTGGTGGAGAACGGCGGGCATGGCGGCTCTACCGCTGCGCCGATTGCGCGACTGGTGATTGACTACTTCCTGCTTGGCAAGTTGCCCGCTGGTGCAGCGGTAGAGACGGCTGATGACGAAGAGGGCGCGCATGACTAGCTCTGTACGCCTGTGGCACTACCTCACGCGCTATGTGGATAATTTTCTGTTGGGTGGAGTATTGTTGCTGATGCTGATCGGTCTGCTGGTGCTGTACAGCGCCACCGATGCGAACCTCAGCCGCGTCAGCAACCAGGCGATCAACATGCTGGTAGCGCTTACTGTCATGTGGCTGGTTGCCAACATCCCGTTGCAGCACATCATGCGCCTGGCGGTGCCGCTCTATATGATTGGCCTCATGCTGCTGATCGGGGTGGCGCTGTTCGGCGAGATTCACAATGGTGCACGGCGTTGGCTGAACATCGGCGTGACCCGCATCCAGCCTTCCGAGCTGATGAAACTTGCCGTGCCGCTGATGATGGCGTGGTATTTCGACAAGCACGAGACCACCCTGCGGTTGCGCGATTACGCGGTAGCAACGTTGCTGCTGCTGCTGCCGCTGTTGCTGATTCTGCGACAGCCGGATTTGGGTACCACGCTGCTGATTGCCTCCAGCGGTTTCTACGTGCTGTTTCTCGCCGGGCTATCGTGGCGCATCATAGCCGGATTGTTACTTGCCGCGTTAGGCAGCCTGCCGGTGCTGTGGTCGATGCTGCACGACTACCAGCGTCGCCGTGTCATGACGCTGTTTGATCCCACCCAGGATCCACTGGGAGCGGGCTATCACACCATCCAGTCCACCATTGCCATCGGTTCCGGCGGCGTCATCGGTAAAGGCTGGCAGTCTGGCACCCAGACCCATCTCGATTTTCTTCCTGAGAAAAGTACCGATTTCATCTTTGCAGTGTTCTCCGAGGAATTCGGGTTGATGGGTAATATATTGCTGTTGCTGCTGTATCTGGTGGTAATAGGCCGCGGCATGGTGATCACCGCCAATGCTTCGACCCAGTTCACCCGTCTTATCGCAGGCTCGATCACATTGACCTTTTTCACCTATATTTTTGTTAACATCGGCATGGTCGCCGGCATTCTGCCGGTAGTGGGGGTGCCGTTGCCGCTGATCAGCTATGGCGGTACGTCGATGGTGACAATGCTGCTGGGTTTTGGTATTTTAATGAGCATACAGACGCATCCAAAACTGGTGAAGACGTGATGAACAACGATACAGGATGCAAAAGCGTGTCGTATCACCCCATAGCAGCTGCGCAAATTATCGCGCTGGCCGCTCTCCTGGTTCTTGCCGGCTGCAGTAGTGTCCCGAAACGCGACACCTCGGAACAGGCGTCTTCTGCCGCATCCGGCTCCGTGACCAAAAGGGGCGGTGGATATTATCTGGATGACGGCCCTGGCGATAATCCACCATCCAATCTCGCTGCTTTGCCTGACGCCACCCCTCGGCATGAACCCTTGCGCAAAGCCAACATGCGGCCTTATGTCGCGCTGGGTAAATCGTACACGCCGATGACTGCGCTGGAACCATACAAGGAACGAGGCATCGCCTCGTGGTACGGACGCCGCTACCATGGGCAGAAAACCGCATCCGGCGAAACCTACGACATGTATGCCATGACCGCCGCTCACCCCATTCTGCCGCTGCCCAGCTACGTCCGCGTCACCAACATCAAGAACGGCAAGTCCGTAGTGGTGCGCGTCAACGACCGCGGCCCGTTTCATTCCGACCGCCTGATCGATCTTTCCTATACTGCCGCTCACAAGCTCGGTGTGCTGGGCGGTGGCAGCGCTGGGGTGGAAGTGGAAAGCATTCTTCCGGGCAGAGAACCCGCCACGCAGATTGCAGCCGCGCCGCCCGCCGCTGCAACGGTGAGCGCACCTGCCGCCGCTACCGCCGTCGCTGACAATGAGAGCGGAATCTATCTACAGTTGGGTGCTTTCAGCGTCTACGACAACGCAGATAATTTCCTTACGCGCATGCGCGCCGAACTTTCCTCAGTGGCGGATACTCTTGGCATCAGCGCAAAAGATGGCTTGTTCAGAGTGCATGCCGGCCCTTATGCCGATCAGACATTGGCGCAACAGGCTGCCGACAAGATTGCCCAGAGCCTGGCCATCAAACCGGTGTTGTTGGTACGCTGAACCGGTGCGAATAGTGGTACAGTCAAGGTTGACCGCGCCTCGCCAGAGCCTATAATCTCCACCGTTCCCACTCGGCATCCGGTGGAACCATCCGAAGACCAGGAAGAATATGAACGAACCTACTGACCAGGTATCTGCCTACGACCAGATATCTGCCTATTTCAGTCACATGCCCATGTGGCCGTTGGCTTTGCTTGCCCTGATCGTCATTGTTATTGGAATTTATGAAGTGGTCGACCGCAGACGCCAAGCCAGAGCTGCCGAGGATTTTCGTTCTACCATCCTCACGGCGCTCTCCGGCCTGTACCCTGAGCCCGTCAACTGGCCTCAGGACATCGAGGCGCGCCTTTACGCCCGCTTGCCTGCAATGAGGGAGGCTTTCGAAAACTTCCGGCGTCATGTCCCGCAAGAGCAGCTGCGGGACTACAACAAGGATTGGGAAAACTACTGCCGGTTCTTTTACACGGTGGCGTCCGACGAGAAAAGCCCGGCAGCAGAACTGGTCTCCGGCAAAGAGCAGGATCCCAAGAAAACCTTCCACACCCTCGTCTCCAATCTGTTACGTTACGTCCCGTAAACGTCCTTGCGGAAGTTCATTTGCTTTGAAGTGAAGCAAGCGCAGGTTCTGCTGGAGAGGAAAGCTGTAGAGATGTCACTGATCCAGGCCGCACGAAGGTGATGACTTTCAGATAGAACGCACGTCGTGCGATCTTCCACTACTCCAATGTGAGCGACTCTCGCTGCTGAGCTGCCAGTGCAGACGTCCGCACTGGTAGCTGTCCAGGTGTAGTGGCTCAAACATAATCTGACAAATGGCGTTCCGGCCAGGTCGTATCAAATGCACTCCCCGCAGCCCCCAAATGTACCGATAAGAGACGGTCACCAATTAGTCATTCAAGATGACAAAGTGCTAGATATAAGCCAGAATTCAGCGTGCTGCTATTTTAGGAAATTCAGTGCTGGATGAATGCGTGCTTTACCATAACCAAGTCAGCCCCGCTTTAATCACTGCAATGGTGTCCCGCCTCAGCAGAAAAAGAGTTTAAACACTATGGCCCTGAAAAAATCCGAACTCTATTCCTCTCTCTGGTCCAGTTGTGACGAACTGCGCGGCGGCATGGATGCTAGCCAGTACAAGGACTACGTGCTGATGATGCTGTTCATCAAATACGTCAGCGATAAATACGCTGACGTGCCTTTTGCGCCGATCACCATCCCCGAAGGTGCCAGCTTCAAGGACATGGTTGCTCTCAAGGGCAGGCCTGACATCGGCGACCAGATCAACAAGAAGATCATCGGGCCGTTGGCCAACGCCAACAAGCTATCCGACATGCCGGACTTCAATGACCCCAGCAAACTGGGTAGTGGTCAGGAAATTGTCGAGCGCCTCACCAACCTCATCGGCATCTTCGAAAACAAGGCGCTCGATTTCAGCAAAAACCGTGCAGAGGGCGACGACATCCTCGGTGATGCCTACGAATACCTGATGCGCCACTTCGCCACCGAGAGCGGCAAGAGCAAAGGCCAGTTCTATACACCTGCCGAAGTCAGCCGAGTCATGGCGCAGATCATTGGCATCCGCGATGCGCACACCACAAACACCACCACTGTGTATGACCCAACCTGCGGCTCGGGCTCGCTGCTGTTGAAAGTGGGCGATGAAGCCAAAGCGGAAGTCACGCTTTACGGCCAGGAAAAAGACACCGCTACTTCCGGTTTGGCGCGGATGAACATGATCCTGCACAACAAACCCACGGCACTCATCAAAGGCGGACACAGCACCTTGGCGAACCCGCTCTACACCGGCGAAGACGGCAAGCTCAAAACCTTTGACTACGTGGTTGCCAATCCGCCTTTCAGCGACAAACGCTGGAGCACCGGCATCGACCCGCTCAACGACCCGCACGAACGCTTTCAACATTACGGCACACCGCCCGCCAAGCAGGGCGACTATGCCTACCTGCTGCACATCATCCGTTCGCTCAAGAGTACAGGGAAGGGCGCATGTATTCTGCCGCACGGTGTATTGTTTCGCGGCAATGCCGAAGCCGATATTCGCAAGAACCTCATCCGCAAAGGCTACATCAAAGGCATCATCGGCCTGCCCGCCAATCTGTTCTACGGCACCGGTATTCCCGCCTGCATCGTTGTCATCGACAAGGAAAACGCCCACACCCGCAAAGGCATCTTTATGATCGACGCCAGCAGCGGCTATCTCAAGGACGGTAACAAAAACCGCTTGCGCGATTGCGACATCCACCAAATCGTCGATGTTTTCAACAAGCGGCTGGAGATTCCTAAATACTCGCGCATGGTCAGCGTCGAAGAAATCGAGAAGAACGAATTCAACCTCAACATCCCGCGCTACATCGACAGCCAACAAGCCGAAGATATCCAGGACATCGCAGGTCATCTGAAGGGCGGCATTCCCAGCGCCAACGTCGATGCCTTGCATGCGTATTGGGACGTGTGCCCGCAACTGCGGCAGACCTTGTTCAAACGCATTTCCCAAACCCGCCGCACTGGCTACCTTGATCTGGCCGTTCCCAAGCAAGCCATCAAACCCACCATCTACGGGCATCCCGAGTTCGTCACCTTCATCGAAAGCATGAACACACTCTTTGCGTCATGGCGCGGGCAGAGTGCTATAGCGCTCAAGACACTGGAAGCAGGCTTCCATCCGAAAGACCTCATCAGCCAGATGTCCGAAAGCCTGCTCGCCTTTTATACCGGCAAACCGCTCATCGATAAATACGACGTCTATCAACACCTGATGGACTACTGGGCAGCGACTATGCAGGACGACTGCTACCTCATCACCGCCGATGGCTGGAAGGCAACGACCTATCGCATCATTGAGGTCAAGAAAAACAAGGAAGGTAAAACGATCAAGGAAGTGGACAAAGGCTGGGCGTGCGACCTCGTGCCCAAGCAACTCATCGTGGATCGTTACTTCGCCGCACAGCAGCAAGCCATCCGCGAACTGGAAGCAACGCTGGAAAGCGTCACCGCCCAAATGACCGAACTGGAAGAAGAACATGGCGGCGAAGACGGTGCCTATGCCGAACTCGACAAAGTGAACAAAGCCAACGTCAGCGCGCGCCTGAAAGAAATCAAAGGCGACAAAACCGCCAAAGAAGAAATCGCCGCGCTCGATGCGTGGCTGCAACTCAGCACGCAGGAAGCCGACCTCAAAAAATCCCTCAAGGATGCCGAGGCCGAACTTGACCTGTTGGCCTATGCGAAATATCCCAAGCTCAGCGAAGCCGAAATCAAAACGCTGGTGGTGGACGACAAATGGCTGGCCGCTCTGGACAAAGACATCCACGGCGAGATGGATCGCATCAGCCAAGCCCTTACCCAGCGCGTGAAAGAACTGGCAGAACGCTACGAAACCCCGCTGCCTGTGCTGGCTGATAACGTGGCAAACTTGAGTGCAAAGGTGGAAGCACACCTGCGAAAAATGGGATTCCAACCATGAGCACAATCAAACCATTGCCGTTTGAGCAAGACATCGAATCCATAACGGTGTTGAAAAAACTCGCCAAGGCACATCAGGCGCTGGCCGAGTTGAAAGGTGTGGTTGCCAGCATACCCAATCAAAGCATCCTCATCAGCACACTGTCACTACAGGAAGCCAAAGACAGCTCCGCAATTGAAAACATCATCACCACCCATGACGACCTGTACCGCAGCGACAGCACCGCGCGGCAGTTTGTCTCTGTTGCGGCGAAAGAGGTACACAACTACGCCACCGCCTTGCGCAACGGCTTCGAGCAGGTCAAGCGCACCGGGCTGCTCACCAATAACGATATACTGGAAATACAAGCCGGCATCGAAGAGAGCCGCGCAGGCTTTCGTAAACTGCCCGGCACCGCGCTGAAGAATGGCCTCACCGGCGCAACCGTTTATACCCCGCCGCAACACCCCGATGAAATCATCGCCTTGATGACCAACCTGGAACGCTTCATCAATGAAGACGAGTTGTGTGACTGGGACCCGCTCACCAAAATGGCGATCATCCATCACCAGTTTGAAAGCATCCATCCCTTCTACGACGGCAACGGCAGAACAGGCCGCATCATCAATATTTTGTATTTGGTGCAACACGGCTTGCTGGGCAGCCCTGTGCTGTACCTGAGCCGCTATATCAACCAGAACAAAGCCGACTACTACCGTCTGCTGCAAGCCACCCGCGACACGGGCAACTGGGAAAGCTGGCTGCTGTATATGCTCGACGGAGTAGAACAAACCTCGCGCCAAACCACCGCGCTGATTACCGCCATCGTGGCACTGATGCAGCAGCACAAGGAAAAGCTGCGCACCGAACTGCCTAAAGTCTATAGCCAGGATTTAATCAACAACCTGTTCCGTCATCCGTACACCAAGATCGAATTTGTGATGGACGAATTGCAAGTCACCCGCAAAACAGCAGCCAAATATCTCGACGAAGCGGTGCGCATCGGCTTGCTCTCCAAGCACAAACTGGGCAAAGACAACTACTACCTCAACGACACACTGTATGTGCTCCTGCAAAATGTGAGCGCCAAACCCGAAGCGCTGATATGAGTAAAAAACACCTGTTCCTTACCCATGACACGAACTACGTGGGTAAAAAAACGAATTATTTACCTATGACGGGCGGAACGTGTACCCGAAACGGTGGTTTTCTATACACGCCCGACTGCACATGCATACGAAATGGCGGTTTTCTATGCATGACCGCTGCCGAGGGCGGCAAGCATGAATGAGCCGCTGGCAGTGCGGGAAGCTCCGGCCCGTTATCAGGTCGTGCTGGAGTCGCAGCGCGTCAGGCCAGGCTATTTGCGGTAAGCAGGTTTAATGGCTGGGATGCTTCAGGACGTTACATACCCAATCGCTCAGAGGCGCAACCGCCAGCAGGACCCGCAATTGATCGGGGATAGTGCAAGAGTATTGGTCAGCTATTAGCTTAATCCTTGTGTCATACTGGGCATGTTGCGATGGTTACGAGAAATGAAAAATCTGCCAGATAACGCCTACCTGCTGATTCTTGCCGCCTTTTTCCTGGCGCCCATGAGTCCGCTCCATGCTGAGGTGGTGAGTGCCAGGGGAGAGTATCTCTATGGCCCGGAGACTTCAGAGGCAGATGCCTGCAGACTTGCGGAGGAGCGGGCTAAAGCAACCGCTCTGAGCAGAGTGTTCGGTGAAAGTATTTCCATGGAAGAACAGATGTCCTGCCGGGAGACCAGCGGCAGCAAGTCCGACTACGGTTGCGAGCTGAATCGTGTGTCCTGGTCTTTAATCGAGGGGGACATCCGGGCGGTGACTGCGAATCAGAAGGTGATCGAATCGAGAATGGGTGCAAAGGCCTGCATCGTAATGCTTACCGCCGATATCGTTATACCCGGCCGCAAGCCAGACTCAAATTTTGATGTCAAAGTAAACGTCAACGGGAAGATGTTTCGCGCAGGTGAAGCGCTGACCCTCGAGCTTGAGCCTACGGTCCCCATGCATGTCGCCATTTTTAATTGGGTACCGTACCAGAGTAGCAATGCCGTGACACAGATGTTTCCAAATGAAATGGATCCCCAGAATCATATCGCTAAAAAAACCAGCATACCCACTGAGCATAAACGGGCGGCCTATAATTTCACAATGATTTGGCCGGAATCGCTGCCCAAGAGCAAGAGTTTTGTGGATGAATACCTGATCGTGATCGGAACAAAGAACCCCATCAAATGGCTGTCGAGCTACGATTTTGCAGACTTTAAATCCAGGCTGCGCGAGATTCCTCTGGATGAAAGGCGGGTCGTCAAGCGCGGTTACCAGCTTATTCGCAAAATGGATCGAGGGACATCAGTTCAATGAGATTGCCCCTACTCTTGATCATCTGCATATTCGGCATTACGGGGTGTGCGACTCGTTATGTTGAGCGTAGTGCTGATTATGCTAAACGTAATCCAGAATCGGTCAAAACAACGGATACCATCATGGAGGCCGTCAATGATGTCGTCGTCTTCGAGTCTTCTCCAGAATTAAAGTCCACGCACTTGTCCTGCCTTGCGGTCTTTCCGCTCACGGCCAGGAAGGAGGATCTTAGGAGCGCGGAATCCATTCGATCTGCGCTGCACGCACATCTGGCGCCAACCGGTATTCGTCTGGTGGCGCTGCAACAAATCGATGCGGCAATCAAGGCGACCGATGGGTCGGGGGAAGATTCAACCGCTACGGTGGCCAGATCAATTGGCTGTGACACCATCATGCAAGGTGAAGTGACTGACGGAGCGGTAAGGTTCTATGGGGTGTACTCTGAAGTTCGTGCCGGAGCCAATGTGCGGATCATCAAGGCTTCCACCGGAGCCGTGCTCTGGCAGGGCAGCCACACCGCAGTGCTCAGGGGCGGAGGAGTGCCGTTTGGCATGGTGAGTCTTGCTATGAATGTGGTTTTTGCGGGATTAAACCTTATGGGTGAGCAAGGGGTCCGGGTAATCCACGATCTTGCCAGAAGATTGGTACTGGCTATTCCAGATCTAGCTTATCAGGCTGTCAAACAGCGTGCAAAACTTTCCAGATTAGGGGTGGAAACAGCGTCCAATAGTTTCCACCCCAGTATGTAATCATCCGGCGTTTTAGCCGGGGGTATCTGGAGTGTTTTACATGGACATTATTTACGAAATTCGCAGG